>JBIKVI010000028.1:0-23393 GCA_044356935.1 Silvanigrellaceae bacterium
TCCAGCTCCTCATATCCAGTCGACGTGAGGCGCCCTTGCCTTCAAAGGTGCTCGAACGAGGGCAGCGGGATCCCATCCTGGCCCTCCTGCGCCGCCGGCTCTTGGCGTGGCGCAGGATAGAATACGTGCGGTTGTCTATAGCGCGGCGGTTCGTGCCGGCGGAGCGCACGGCCGTGTGAGCCAACCCGAGCTTTAATTCTCGCAAACATCGCCAGACGTGAATGGACATTTCTGCGACTCGGCGGGCGTCCTTTCGTAGTTGAGGTAGCCGACGGAGTCCCCGTATCGCTTGAGCGGAGACACGTCGCGCACGCGTGTTGCCTTGAGAATGATCGTCGACAGGTTTGGCGCGCGCGGGAGTTCGTCGGCTGCCCCCAAAGACGCTATGGGGTTTTCTGCTAGCACGAGCGTTTCCAATGCGTTCCAACGTGCCGAAGCGGGCAGGGAAACGATTGCGTTGCCCGGGGCAACGAGTTCTTTGATCTTCACCCAGCGCGCGGAGAAGTCGAGGGTCTTCACGCCGGCCTTCGCGATCTCCAGGCGCTCGAGGTTGGTGAGGTTCGCCAGGAGGGCGAAGGGCTCGGAGTCGGCAGGGTCTGCCCCCGAGCCAGTCGCGAGTTTCGACTCCGAAAGGTCGAGGTCGCGCAGCTGCGAGAGTGAGCCAACCACTCGGAGATCGGAGGTGGACATGCGCGCGCCGCGCAGAGAAAGGCGCCGCAGGGCGCCACATCGCACCAGTGCGGTGAGGCCTCCCTCGGACAGGTTCACTTCCGAAAGGGCGAGGTTCTCGAGCCACTGGAGTTCGCCGAGGGGCGCGATTGACGTCACGGGATTGCGTGAGAGCGAGAGGTCGCGGAGGCCCTTGAGTCCTTTGAGTCCTTCTACCGAGGTCAGGCCGTTGCCTGCGAGAAGGAGCGTACGAGCGCGCGCCAGAAGCGGGAAGAAACCGTCGTACTGGATCTTCTTGTCGGTAAGGTCGACCCATTCCCGTGTCTCGAGAACTCCCAGGGCGGTCTTGCAGCTTCCCATGCGCGTCGAGTCGTACATGGCATTGGCTGCCCGCTCTTCCGCTGTGAATTCCGGCTCAACCGTCGCGTCGTTCGCTGCATTGACCTTGGCGCGCGCGGAGTCGCACGCAGCGAGGTACTGGTCGCGCAAGGTGGCTTCGACCACCGGTGTCGCAGGAGGATTCAGAGGAGTGGGAGCGGGCGTTGGGGTGCTCAGGTCCACGGGAGCCACCGTGGGGGCGACCGTCGGCAGGACTGAGGGAACTAGGGTAGGCCGCACTGTGGGAGTGGCGGTCGCTACGGTGGGGAGAGTGCCGGGTGTGGGCGTATTGGGGCCAGGGCTCGCCTCGGGTGCTGCTGTTCCCGCAGGAATGGGACCCGCAGGTGGGTCGGACTCCTTGCTCGACGACTTCTCGCACCCCAACGCAAGCAAGGCGGCCAGGACGACACTTCCCGCGGAGGCGAGCGAGGTGCAGGGGAGACGGTTGCCGGCGAGTGCGCCGGCTGCGCGCCGGCGCGCGTCCTGTTTACCGGTCATAGCGCGGCCTCCTCACTCGTGCTTGTTGAGAGTTCATAAATCTGTTCGAGTTTTTCGTAGTAGCCCGAAAAGGGAGGACGCTTGTGTACCCAAAGAAAGTCGGGGCGGGTGTTGGCCTCCCATGCCCCGCCAATAATCCTGTCGTCCGCATCGAGTTCAAGCCGATAGCGGTATTCCCTGATTTCAACGGGATTGAGGGTTGTCCCGACGGTGGCCTGCCAGCGCGGCGGACCTTCACGAACGAAGTCGACGGTTGTCTGCACTCGCACTTCGCGCACGGTTCCGGGCGCAGCGCCCTGAGAGGGGGGTTGGCTCCCTTCGAGTTTGACGCTGTAGCTGAAAATGGGGTGGTTCCAAACCTCGAGGTCGCGCGTCACGTCGGCCACGAGAGGGATGTCGAGCTTGGCCACGTAATGGGCCAAAAGCAGATGGAACGAGCCAGCGTTGGTGTCGCGGCAGGCGTCCGAGTTGGCGGCCGATGGCGTACGCGCGAGGTTGTCGTCGCAGCGCAAACCCAAGAATCGTCGCGGTGGGGCTTCGTCGAAGGCATCGCCCTGGAAGAAGGTGAGGAGCGCCTTCACGTCGGACGATCCGAACGGGATTTCGATGCCGTCGGCGTTGCGCACCACCACGGGCTTTGGCTCCTTATAGTTGATGGCCGCGTGGGCCCAACCATGGCAAAGCCCCTCCCACGACTCGATGGCCGGCTCACCGGGCCCCCGGCTGGTCCTCTTCCATTCCGCCTGCACGAGGGGGTAATCGTACCGCCCGACGAAGATGTCGTATTTTTCCGCGGGAGAAAGCGCTTTAATCTGGGCTTGTGTCATGCGTCGAAGCGAGGCCTTGTCGGCCAGGGCATAGCCGCGTGAGGCCCCTGGACTACTGGAGTTCCATCGCCACGCGAGGCCGGCTCGCTGGGTGGGCCAGTAAGTGTCGGCCCAGGGCGTTATGCTCGTGCGAGCCTTCAAGGGGAGCTTTGACAAGGTCCTTTCAACGTCCCACTCCATTCGCGAGGGGGCGTTGAAGGTGTCCCAGGCCTCGAAAGGACGCGATTGTGGCGGAACTTCGTCGAATGGGGCGCCGCAGCCCGCGAGGGCGAGCGTGGCGACCGCAACCATGGGGGCTAAACGAAACATGGCATTTCCTCCTCGTGCGCATCGAGGCAACACTAGTCACGACGCCCGGCCACACGCAACGACGACTCTCGCGTTCCTACCCCCCTTTGAACCTTCGAGGAGGTCAATGATGCGTCCCATGCGACTCCAATCCGTGGTTCTCCTCCTTGCCTTCGCGTTGGTCGCCGCGACGGGCGCCGGGTGCGTCGCGCGCAAGGTGGCCTATGGCTTCGCCGACACGTTCCTGTATCGCGCCGTGGACAGCTACTTTGACAACGACAAGGAACAAAAGGCATTCCTCAAGCCCCGCCTCGCGGCTCACCACCAGTGGCACGCAGCCTCAGAACTGCCCCTGTACGCCGAAGACCTCGGAGTCCTCGAAGCGCGCGCGGCCGACGGACTCGACCGAGCCGACGTCGATTGGGCCTACGAACGCGTCGACGCCGCACGGACGCGGCTCGTGGAGCATCTCCTGCCCGATGCCGTGACGTTCCTCTCCACGGTGAGCCCAGCGCAGGTGGAGGTCATGGAGGAGGAAAACGCGGAGCGCAACGCAAAGAGGGCCGAGCGCCTCAGTGGTGCTGAGTCTACTTACGTGGCGAAGCGGAGCGCTTCGTTGGAAAAGAATTTTCGCTCTTGGATGGGAAACCTCACCGCGCCGCAAAAGGCGAGGGTCGAGGCGTTCGTGCGTTCCGATCGAGCCGGTCACGTGGCGCGCCTAGACGCCACGCGAGCGAGTCAGGAAGCCTTGGCTCGCGCGTTACGCGCCAATTCCCCTCCCGAAACGCTTCGTGCGGCAATCTTGGCGGGCATGCGCCCCTTGAAGCCCGCGGAAAACTCCTACCAGGCTTCCCTGCGCGATCTCGTGGTCGATGTGGCGGCGCTCGCCACTCCCTCTCAGAGGGAGAAATTCACGGCCGAAGTGCGAGCCTGGCGAATCGATTTGCAGGAGCTTTCCCTTAAGTACGGCGGGCACGGCGGGCACGGCGGGCGTTAACCAGGGCTCAGGCCATAGCGTCGAGCGCGGCGGGGTCGCGAGAGGAATCGAAAACCTCTCCGCACGCTCTGCACCTGTAGCGGACTTCCCAGGGCCGGGTGGTGACCCCCATGACGGTTACCCAGAACCAGCCCATGAGTGTGTACTTGCCTTCGGCCGACACCATTAGGTGCGTTCGGTCGTGTCCGCACTTGCAGCGAGGGTGGGTGCTCGCCTTTGCGGCCTCCTCCCCGCTAGGTGGTCCTTTTCGCGTTGCTTCGGCGTTTTCGTCGCCCGAGGTGAGCCGGTCCATCCCCGTTTCCTTTCTGTGCATCGCTCGCCGCGTTTTCAGGTCTCATGACGTGGGACGCTATCACACATTGCTTGCGCTAAGCGACGGGGCTAGGATCTTGAGGAGAATGACACGCAACGACGGTGGAAAAGGCATGCCAAAGCGCAATCGCGTTCGTTACGCTATCGCGACGCTGGCCCTCTTGGGCCAAGGAGTCCCCGCGCGTGGCCAAGTCGACCCGCAAGTCGACCCGCAAGTCGACCCGCAAATGCCTCCTGCTGGTGGGTTGCGAGAAGGGCCATTGGTGCGCCTCATGCGCTTGCGCCGTGATGATGGCCTGGTGCCCTACGTGGAAGGGCACGGTCGCCTCGCTCGATTGCGACTCAACGACGTCAGCGCTAGCGATTCCGCGCCGCAGCTCGAAGCGAGCGTGGAGGCAGGAGCCAAGGGTCACATGGATCTTTTCGAAGACACGTTGTCCTTCGTGTTCGAAGGCGGTGCGCGCGGCCGCGTCGCGACATCGTTCCGAGCGCTCGACGCCCAAGGACGTGAGCAGGCCGTGACGCCAACAGCCAGCCAAAAACGGGGCTTGTCGCTCTCCCTTCGGGAGGCTTACCTGCGCGCTCCCGAAGCGCCCGCATTCGTAACCTTAGGCAAGCGACGCGTGGAGGCTGGACCCGGGTTCGCGGTGAATCCCGCCAATCCCCTCGCGCCCGCCAAAGACCTCCTCGACCCGCGCGACGAGGATCATCTCGAGGGTCGTTGGTTGGCGTCATTCGAGCGCATGGCTCCGCTCGGGTCGCTTGGCTTGTACTTCGCGCCCGGCGCGCGCGAGAACGCGGACGGTTGGCCCGAAGCTTTGTTTCGTTATCGGTCGGAGCCCGATGCTCCCGTGAGCGCGCACGGCTTGGCCATGGCGCGGCTCACGCTAGTGGCGGGCGATACCGAACTCGCCGTTTCGGGCACGCTGGCGCACCGCTATGGGGAATCCTCGCGGGTTGAGCCCGGATTGGGCGCTTCCTTCCTCCAGACGGTGGACAACCTCACGTCGTTCCACGGGGAGGTTTTCGCCTCGCGCGGATGGGACAGGCGCGAGGCCCGCGAGGAGTGCGTGGTCTCAGAAGAAGCCACGCGCGCTTGCCTCAACGAGGGGCCTTCTCCGCTCGGCAGGCCATACGCCGACTCGTCTGCGCCGACCGCGCGGTTCGTGGTCGGGGGACGACGCTCATTCGTCGCGGACGAGTTCCTGGTCATCGAGTGGTACCACGATACCGCCGGCGAATCGCAGAGGGAGTTCGAGCGACTCGTTGCGCTCAACGCACGGCTGCGTCGCCTCGCACGGCGAGGCGACGCGTCGGCGTCGGGACGCAACTTCGGTCGCGCGCAACGAGAGGTCGAGGCCGCGTTGGGAGATGGACGCGCGTTCCGCCTCCGCGCCAAGAACTACTTGCTCGCGAGCATCGAGGACGTGCCCTTCGCGGAAGGCTTGCTCGTCGGCGCCAGCGCCGCGCTCTCGTTGCGCGACAACTCCGGGCTGCTCGGTCCTCGGCTGGTGTTCCCCGCGGGGCCCGCCCGCTTCGAGGTGATGGGTCGATTCCCCTACGCGCTCCATGCGAAGAAGGGGGCGCGCGACCCTTATGGAGGGCGCGTCGCTGAGTCGGAGGCCCTCACCTATCGTTACCTCATCGAAGCGCGCGCCCGCTTCCATTTTTGAAGCCCAGACGCTCGCGTCGTCGATCGGTGGAGGTTCCCATGCGCAAGCCGTTCCTCGTGTCGTGCATCGCCTTCTTGGCTGGGTTTGCCTGCGTGGCCGGTTTGTCGGGATGTGCGACGCGCGCTCCCGAACACGCTCCCGAAGGATTCGCCGCCGTCGACTGGAAGGATGTGGGAACGTTCGTGGATGCGGGCGACTTCGGCGCCTTCCGAGCGGCGCTGGCGGCCAGCCTCGCCTGGGCGCGCGACCAGCCCGAGGAAACACCCCTGTCGTTCGGCGATGGGAAAATCCCAATGGCGCGCGTGCGCGCTTCTCTCGAAGAGCTTGCGCGTTTAGCCGAAGCCGCTCCCGACACGGCCACCTTTGTCGCCCTCACCATGAAAAAATTCACTGCTTGGAAGGCCGTGGCCGCGGAGGGCAAACGCCTTCTCGTGACGGGGTACTACGTGCCCGAAATCGCGGGGAGCCTGGAACCCGACCCGGCGTTTCCCGTGCCCGTGTACGGCGTGCCTGATGACCTCGTGAGCGTCCCGCTGGGCGAGTTCTTGCCCGAGTTGCAGGGACGCGTCGTGCGAGGACGCAGGGTGAAGGACAAAATCCTGCCTTACTGGCCCCGCAGCGCCATCCGCAAGGACGGCGTGCTCGACGGGCGCGCCCCGGTCATCGCGTGGGCGCGCAGCGAGTGGGATACCTTCGTGATGGAGGTCCAGGGCAGCGGCGTGTTGAGGCTCCCCGATGGCACCGAGCGTCTTCTGGGCTACGCCGAGCAGAACGGACAAAGTTACAAGGCGGTGGGCAAACTCCTGCTCGACGAGAAACGCATTCCCAAGGAGCGCATGTCAATGCAGGCCATCGGCGCGTGGCTTGAGGCCAACCCCGGCCAAACGCGGAGGGTGCTCGATTCGAACCCGAGCTTCGTGTTCTTCCGCACTTCGGAAGGAAAGGCGAAAGGGTCTCTGGGATTCGCTCTGACTCCGGAGAGGTCGGTGGCCGTGGACATGCGCCGTTTCCCCGCCGGCGCGCCGGCCCTTTTGCGCACTGAAAAACCCTTGATAGACGCTGGCGGTAAGGTGGCATCGGGCGGGGTCTTCGCGCGTCTGGTGTTCAATCAAGACACCGGCGGCGCCATTCGGGGCTTCGCGCGCGCCGACTTTTTCTGGGGACAAGGCAAAACGGCCTTCGAGAAAGCTGGCGCCATGCAGCATCCAGGGGAGTATTTCCTGCTGCTTGTGAACTAAGGCTCGCGGAAGAGATGGCGAAACGCCCGCGTTGGCCGACCCGCGGCGCAGGTGTCATGGGACTATCAAGTCCCCTTTTTCGTTTCTTCGAACCGCTGCGAGAATGGGAGGAAGGCTCATCCTGCCCCCCCCCCGCATCACTAAAGGTGGTTGTCTTGAAAAAGAGAAGTCTGGTTTCGCTTGCCTGCGCGTTCTTGGTGGCTTGCGGTTGCACGCCAAAGGCGAAAGAGAAAGAAACGGCGGTCAAGGAGAGGGCGCCGGGCACCGATTCTTCCTCGTGGCAGAACGACGAGGAGGTGCAGGAGTTCCTCAACGACAAGGTGAGTGTGCGCGTCAATGCCCGCACGAACTACCTCACTTACTACGAGAACGGCGCTCCCATGGCGAAGTGGAAAGTGGCCACGGCGCGTTCGGGAAAAACCACACCGCGTGGAATGTTCCTGGCTCACATGAAGGAAAAGTGCCCCCCGTGGAACAACGGCGCGGGAAAGAGCGCGGCCGCCTGCGCCGCCGACAATCCCCTAGGCGAGAAGGCGATTTGGTGGCACGACGCGCGCATTTATGGATTGCACGGCGTCAACCAGGCCAATATCGATAGCGTAGAGAATGACGACGCGCGCAGCCGCGATCAGAGTTCGGGATGCGTCCGCAACCACCCGAACAATATCGAGTGGCTCTACCAGAGGGCGTTCGTTGGAATGCCGGTGGTTGTCGGGACGTGGGATGCCGATCCCAACGTGCCCGACTGCTCGGGGCAAGCCGATTGCAGCGTCCAAACGGCCGCTTCCACCGACGACGACAATTCCATGCTCCCCAAGGCTTTGCCAACCTGGTGCTATATGAACGTGGCGCCCGTAGCAGGACGGGCGCGCGTTCGCACCTCTACTTCGACCGCTTCGCAGATCGTCGACGAACTCGCGCGCGAAGCCAAAATCAAGCTGGAGTCAGAAGTCCAGGGCGAAGAAGTCAGAGGCTCGAAGGATTGGTTCAAGGTGTCTTACACCTTGGGAGGTAACAAGGCGGGGTTCATTCACTCGAGCCTCGTGGACTGCGCCCGCACCTCGCCTTGAGAATTTGCCTTTGCCGCCTAGTTCCAATGGATACACACGTCCATCACTCCCTCGGAGGTCGATCCTAGCGCCTGGAACGCGGAGCGACTGAGGTCGATGATGCGGTCTGGGTCCCCGTAGGGGCCTCGATCGTTGACCTTCACCTCCACCCGCTTCCCGTTGGATTTGCGCACGACCGAAACGCGAGTGCCATGCGGGAGGGAAAGGTGAGCCGCGGTGAGTTTGTCGTGCGCGTAGGGCTCGCCCGAGGCCGTGGGCCTGCCTTGGAACTCGTCGCCGTAGTAGGACGCTTCTCCGCACTTTTCGTTGCTGCCTAGGGGGCTCGTCCGGGATCGAAGTGCTTTCGATCCTGTCGTTGATCCCGCAGGCTGCGGGGCGCGTTGCGCCCTGGCCGTCGTGGAAATCTTCCGTGTCGAAGCCGACGGCCCACCAGCCGGGGCAGAGGCGCCCGGGGCGCCCGGGTTCCCAGAAGCCGCGGGGTCAGGAACGGTGGTCGTTTGGGCCGACGACTGCGCCGCGAAAGGGGGAGGGGCTTGCGGGGGCGCCTCTTGAGAAGGCGGAGCTGCCGAGGTTCCCTGAACCTGCTGTTTGCAGGCCCCAAAGGGCACGAGAACCGCGAGAACTCCGACAAATCCGACAACTCTGAGAACGGATCGAAGGGCGCGAAGGGCCGTGGTAGCCAGAGAAGTTCGTTCCCTGCGTCCTCTGAACAGCTCGATTGAACTTGTTTTTTCTGGTCGAGCCACTCGAACCCCCCTCGGCCATGGGGAGGTATCGGCACGAATTGCCCAGCGCTGAAATGCCTTTCAGCGGTGCGGTCGTGTCACTGGAATGCCATCTCTTCGTTCCACTGTTGCCCCAAGGTCGTCGCAGGCCGAGCCAAGACACGTGGTATCGCCGGCCTTTGGCCCATCGCACCCATACGAGGGAACCCCCGCATGCCTGTCTCCCATCCGTTTTCGCTGCCGACGACGTTGGCAACCATCGCCGCTTTCACCCATGCGTTTGTCACTCCCCTTCCCGCGCTTGGCGACACGGGAGCGTCCACGAGCTCGAACACCGCAAAGAAACCCACGGCGGCGGCCGCAGATAAGCCCGCGTCCGCGGCCGTTGGGGCTTCCGTGCCCGTGCATGATGTGAGCTGTACTTTGGTGGGCGGCGAGCTCTCTTCGCAGGGCACGACCTACGCCATCCAAGCGCGTTTGCCGCTCGGCCCTAAACCCAAACTCGTAAAGCTCCCTGACGCGGCTACGGCAGGAAAGACGCGCGAGAATCCCGCTCCGGAGGACGCCGACGCGTTCTTGCGCGGAGCCTCGGGCTTGCGTTTGCTAGCCCCCAAAGACGTGGGCGCGGGCAGAGGCGTGGGATCGAGCGCGAGCGGCGCGAACGGCGAGGGCGACAACGACGCTCCGGTCAGGCTCGCCGTGGCCCAAGATTCGCGACGCAAACTCGGCGTCGTTGAACTGCCTTTGTCGATCGGAGATTTGTTCGCACGTCCTGGGAATCTCTCGAAGGCGAATGCCTTTGTGAGCGGCGTGGCGGTAGACACACCCGAGAACATCGCCGCCGACGAAGACGACAAGGTGGACTACTCGAGCGCGCGCAAGAAGAAGAAGCGCGACTTCGAGGCCATGGCCACTCTTCCCTGGGGCGGCCACGTGATGGTCGGTTCCGGCGGCGACGCGGGTAAATTGCGCGATGGAAAAAAGAGCTACCGAGGCAATGTGGTGCTCGTGGATGAGAGTGGCGCCAAGCCCATTACGCGCGATGCGGCAGGCTTTTTCCTCTCGCTGCAGGGCCGCACCGAAATCGTTGGCGAAGCGAACGCCTCAGGCGAAGCCGAAATCAACATCGAGGGCCTCACCCTCCGCAGGGAAGCCGGCGGCCGGCTCGTGGCTGCCTTCTTCCATCGCGGCAACGCCAACGGCAACGGTCATGACAGCGTCGTGGAATACGACGCCCTCGCTTGGCTCGCCTTCCTGCGCACGGGTACCGACGCCCAACTCCTGTCGGCGTCGTACTGGAACGGGCTCTCCCCGTTGCGCGTTGTGCGCTTCGCGATGCCGAAGGTCAAAAGCCTCGACGCCGAGGGTAAAATCTTCCCGGTGACGCTCAACGACGCCATCGAGGCGCGCGCGGCTGGCTCCGCGCGCACGGTCCTCATTCCGGTGAGCACAGAGGCTGAGTTCATTGACGCCAAAGGGAACCACCAGGACGGTATTGTGACGTTCGCTGGCTTCGCGCGCTGGGACGACGATGGCGCGGGTGGCCGTTGCCGCATCTACCGCGCTGCGGGCGATGCGCGACCAGGCGAGCCCTCGCGCTACGGCAAGATCGAGGGCCTCGCCGCGTGGCGCCCTGGACGCCATTCGCCCCTCGAAAAGTCCGTCCTGACGCGCGAGAGCCTCTTGCTCGGAGTCACCGACGCCGACTCCGAGATCACGCCCTCGATCCTCTCGGCGCTCGATGTGAAATCCCTGCTCGACTGAATCCCTGCTCGACTGAATCCCTGCTCGACTGAATCCCTGCTCGCGGATCGTTGGAGCCCAAAAGCAGCCCCTCAGTCGCTCGCCGAAACGAGCGATCCCAGCGCTTCCACCAACCGGATTCCACCTTCGGGCCCGTAGAAGTTCAGGCACGTCTCGTAACCGCCGCTGGCGTACTCCTCGGGTGTCGTGAAGTAGGCAAGGTAGTCATCGGCGAGCGACACGATCCAGGGTTTTTCGCGTCCTTCAGCGAGCAGTTCGCCCAGTCGCGTTGTGGGTTCGCCGGGCCACAGCGCCAGCGGCAGGCCGCCGAGATCCACGTGCCACACGCGAGCCACCTTTGGGAAGAAACGTTCCACGCGCACGTGCGGCACAAGCTTCGATAGAAAATCAAACTCGCTTCCCAGAAGGCAATTGCGTGAGGAGATCGACGGATTGCCCAGCGGGACTTCGAGTGTACCTACGCGCCAATGGGGCTCGAGGCGGCGCGCCGGATTGACAGCCAGCGCTCCCGAGAGCTGCTCGCCGAATCGCCGTCGTACGAATTCGACCCCATCGGATCCCATGCGCGCGGGGTTCACGTCGCCGGCACGACCCGATAGGAACAGGATGGTCGGGCGTGGTCCCCGACGGTTCGTGCGTTCCCAAAGGATGTCTTCGGTGACTCCTGCCACGGCTCCTGGAGCGTCGGCATTCACGCGCAGGTTGTCGGAGCGCAGCGCGGTGCCATGCAGGGCGTAATTTATGAACCCTCCGATGGTCCCGCCGCGCGGCCTTCGGGCCACCACCAGGCGCGCTTGAGCGTCGACGCCTTGGGCTTCGATGCGCCTATTGCGCTGCAGGCCCGTGGTGGCGAACGTCCGGGCTTCGAGGATGGCGGGCTCGAGACGCGAACCGGCATCGCGCGAGAGGTCGGCCACCAGTTGGAGGAGCGCGGCGTAGACGCGAGGTTGGAATCGGTCGGTGGCGGTGACTTGCCAAAAGGGATTGTCCGACAGGCCGGAAGGGCCGCTATGAGTGTGAGAAGCGAAGACGTGGATGTCTTCGTCCTCGAATCCCGAGGAGCGCAGGGCGTCGGCAAGATCGGCGCGGAAGCCCGCGGTAACGGCGACGAGCTCCAATCCGACGAAGAGGAGTTTGGCTCCATCGGCGTCACGCAGAAGAAGGACTTTAGCTTGAACGGGGGCGTCTACGCCGCGGGAAGGACGGAACCACGTCGCGAAAGGGAATGCGCCGAGAGGGTCGGGGAGCAGCACCCGACGCGCTAAATCGGCATAGCCCGCCAACGAGATACCTCGCGGTAGTTGGAGCGGCCGAGCGAGGGCCGCCGCTTCGAGTCGAGGGCTCGAGAGGCTCTGCGCGGAGGTGAAGTCGGCAATCGACCTGGAAAAGGCGTCGAGTGACGGTGGGCTCCGCGTGGGTGGATCCTGCGCCGTGGCGCGCGGGGCTATCCAAGTCGAAGCGAGGGCGGACAGTAGCGGCAGCGCCGCGGCGTAGATTCTCGGTACACGAAACGAAAAAATGGGTTCCATGCGTTACCCCTAGAGCGCGGATCCTCGCTCCAAAGGTGACACGTGTGTTACGTTATGTGTGAGTGGTTCGCGTCAGAGGCCCAGCCCGGGAAACCTTTGCAGGAGTCCGCGGTCCTCAGCGCAACGCGGCGTCGAGGCGCTCGCCGAGCTCGTTGAGCTCTCGTTCGGTCGCGCCCAGCGCGGTGCGGATCTTCTCGCCAGCGGTGCTCGTGGCTTGTTCGCCGCGCGCGTCGACGCGCGCCTTGAGTTCGTCGCGCTCCGTGCGGAGGTCGGCCATGGTCGTGCGCCATTTCGCGCGTGCCTCGTTCGACAGTTCGCGCGTCCCGTCGGCGGTTTCCGCCTTGAAGGCCTCCCAGGTCGATTCGACGCGGGCGTCGAGAGCCCGGAGTTCGGTTTCGAGCCTGCCCTCGTCGGCGCGTGCGTTGGCGTCTGCGGAGGACATGCTCGCACCCATGGTGGCGTCATCGACCACGCTAGGGGACGTGGGAGTGGACCCCGAACCCTGCGAGGTGGCGGCCGTGCCCGCATCGCTGCGGGAGCGACAACCGGCGGTGGCCGCGAGGGCCAGGGATCCAACGACGAAAGTGGCGAGGAGTTTTGAACGGATCATGGTGGCCTCCGGGTGACTTTTGAGTCGCGCAGACGCTGCCTAGACCTCAGAGAGACCAGTCCGGGAGCATCCGTCGTGCGCCGCAAACATGCCTCAGGCGCCAAACGTCGCCAACCCATCCCCTGGCTGCCAACCGGACTCACCCATGAATCGGGACTCTGGCCCAGAAGTTCAGAACATCCATCCGATGCCCAGCGCCACATGGGGCAAGCTCGAATCCTTGTAGCGGTCGAGGAAGTCGTCTTTCACCTTCTTCTCGTTGGCCTGGTATTCGGGCTGCTCCTTTATGAGTTCCTTTTCCTGCGCGGTAAGACCCTCGGGTTCCACCGAGAAGTTCGATTTCGACGAGGTGGCTATCTGCCAGCCGAGATCGAGGCCGAGCGTGAATCCCGAACCAAAAATCCATTGCCAACCGAGCATGGGGGTGAGCTCGCTACGCGTGACATCGGCCTTGAATGTGGTGGGCACAGTGCGCGACTGGCCTGCGAAGGCGACTTTGAGGTCGCGCTTGAGCTTGGCGTCGTAAGTCGAAGAACCGAGCGAGGCGCCGAGGAAGAGGCTGCCCTCGAACGGGAACCAGCGGGCTCGCACGGCCCAGTTGCGCAGCTTGATTTCGATATCTTCGGCCTTGGTCGATACGCCACCAAAACCAACACCGAGGCCTGCCACACGCCAGAGGCGCGACTCCAGCGAGTAGTGGAGGAACTGTGGAATGCCTGCGGACACCAAGGCACCCACCCGCACCGGGCCGAGGAGTCCATGCCCCTCGGTGTCGGGTTCATCGTCGACGACGATCCCCGAAGGGTCATCGGTTGACGCGCTCGTCGACCCTTCGGAGCTCGACGACGGGGCCCCTTCGGTTTCTTCCTCGCCGGTCACGATGCTCGCGCCCGATTCGCCTTGGGATTGGGCCAGTGCGGCGGGCGACGCGAAGCCGCTTGCGAGCGAGAGGGCCAAAATGAACGCGAAAGGACGTGTCAGCGGCATGCCCGCTCCTTTTTTATTCGGCAATGAGGCGAAGTCGTTCTGGGCGTCGTTCGTAGAGCCGCCATATCTTCGTTGGTCTTCAGGGGCGCCCTCCTCACATACCCTTGAGTATGCTGCGTCGGGTCGCCCCCTCGACCGCCTCGACCTGACGGCTCTGCGAACGACGCCTCGTTCTGAATGGGATTTTCCTGCCGGGTGAGCATAGGTCGGTTGTTACTTTAATTCAAGGGGCGCGAGCTAGGACGAGCGCATGCACACTTCGCCTAGGAAGTGAAACCGGACCTTTGACGCTCTTCCATTGCCCCTCGCGCTGGAGCCGTACACACTGCCCTAGTGCATTGATACATGACGAATTATAATTCGTGTTTCATTTGTGCAGTATGAATTATTTTGGTGAATTATTTGCCCATTTATCACCAATTCTGGATTCGCGAGAATCGCGTGTCCCAACTGTCTCAAGTGTCCCAAGTGTGATCATGGTTGCCGCCCTTTGCCTGCGTCGACCAGACCACAAAAGTCCGTGTCCTGAGTTCCCCTCGTAACCCGTTCGTCCACGCATACCGAAAGGAAGTGATTTTGATAAATTTCCACAACTCCCGTCGAGCTTTCGTTCTCGCTGCCGGACTCGCTACCGGACTCGCTGTCCCTCTGTTGTTCGTCGCTTCGTGCGGCGTCGAGGAACCCGCGCGTCAGGACTCCGCCCTCGAGGAATGGAAGCCGCAACCACGCGATTCGCGCTTCAGCGCGGACGAAATCGCAGCCGTTTTTTCGGACGGTACTAAGGTCGTCGGCGGCAAGACCTATCCCGATTCCAAGGCCCCATTGAAATTCATCTATACGGCGGCCAACGCTCCCGAGACGTTCAAGGCCGAGTACGGCGACTTCAACGCCGGCGCCGAAATCAAGGGTTACATCAACCTCGGTTTCACGCCTTCCCAAGGGTTCCAAAGTCGTTACGTGGGCAACTTCGAAAAGATCAGCACCTGGAAAACCATCAAGGACGCCACCGGCAAGGCGATATTCGACAACGCGTTCACGACCAATGCCCGAGGCGCTCGCATCGACGATTGGAGCGATGGGCAGGCCTCGCCCAACGGCGAGATCCACTTCGGCACTCTCGCTCTCAAGACCAACACGCCCATCGGATCCATCTCGGTTCCCGCCACCGTCACCATTTACAACCGGGGCGGCGAGATCCAAGTCGACGTGATCAACGCCAAGGACGTGCGCGCGCCCATCGTGGGCACGGTCATCAAGGCGCAGGGCCTGAAAATCCACCTCAAGGCGTTTCCGCACGAGAAGGGTTGGCTCGTGTACGCCGCTTCGGCCGTTAAGCTCGAAAAGTTCCAGGACGCCCTGAAGGCCGAGGACCTACAACGCTACATCGACGCGCTCTTCAATTGGATCAAGGACTCCACCGTCCTCCCCCTCAGATAGACACCGACGATTGACTGCCGAGCGCGCCTCCTCCTAAATGGGCTTTTCCAAGAACGCCCTTGGGTGGAGGTTTCATGCTGTGCGATCTCGATTTTCTCGCACCCGGTTGGCGCGACCGCGTTGGGGCCGAATTCGACAAACCCTATGTCGAGGAACTGCGGGCCTTTCTCCGAGAAGAATACCGCGCCGGCGCGCGAGTGTTTCCTCCCAAGGAACGAATCTTCGCGGCGCTTGGCCTCGTGGACTACGATGAGGCGAAGGTCGTGGTGCTAGGGCAGGACCCCTACCACGGTCCCGGACAAGCTATGGGCCTGAGCTTTGCGGTGCCCGACGAGGTCGCCACGCCTCCCTCACTTCGGAATATCTTCAAAGAAGTCTCCGAGGATCTTTGCGTCGCGCCGCCGCGGCACACCGACCTTTCCGGTTGGGCGGAGCAGGGCGTGCTCCTCCTCAACACGGTGCTCACGGTGCGCGCCGGGGAGGCCTTTTCGCATCGGAACAAAGGATGGGAAGTGCTGACCGATCGCATCTTCGAGGAGTTGGGTGCGCGCGAAAAGCCACTTGTGTTCATGCTGTGGGGTGTGCCGGCACAGCAGAAATGCCGACTCATCCGCAATCCTGCGCATCTCGTGCTGAAGGCCCCTCACCCGTCGCCGCTTTCCGCCCATCGAGGCTTTTTCGGCTGCAAGCACTTCTCGCAAGCCAACGCTTTTCTGCAGCGCAATGGGCTCCACCCCATCGATTGGAGTCGCACGCGTAACCAGCAGCGGCCCAGACAAACGACGAGTGGTTAGAGCCCCGTCCATTCCGAACGGAAGATCGTTCCTTTGACCACGGCGCAGTTCGTCGTGGCGGCGCGTTCGATGACCGCTTGCGCCGCATTGCCCGTGACCGCGACGACCGGCTTGAGGAGTTGTACTTCGGTTCCCACAGCGAGGGTGCACGACTGTCCCGCACTCGCATCCGTTCCCCGGAGAAACGCCTGAACCTTAGCCTTGATGAGAGGGCCTTTCGCCGCAGTGTCCGTCCCTGGGGCGGCGGGCTTATTCTCCGGTGGCTGTTGCGCAGCCGGATCTTTGGTCTCGTTACCCGGCCCGGCGGGGGGATTCGCGTTCGCCCCTTGAGCCGCAGGACTTGCGGCATCGGCCATGGTGATCTGTCCGTTCGCGCCGATGGTGCCCCAGCGACCGCCTTCTGTCGTGCAATCCTTGGCCGTTTCTTCGAAAATCTCCGCGTGGAACGAACGATCGACCTTGCTTCCGTCTGCGGCAGCTGTGACGCAAACTCCCTTGAACGACCCGGCGGCGCAGAGATCCTGCGTGGGAACGGACTCAAAGTCCTGGCCCAAGTTCTTCGCGCACAATTGGAATTCCGTCTTGATGGCTTCCGCCTGCGCGGGGCCTTCGTAGTCGAAACAATGGGAAACCGCACCCGTCGCTTTGGCTTTTACGCTGCACGAATGCTTGACGCGTGCCCCAGCGTCAAGCTGCCGTGCGGCAGGGTCCGGGACTTCGGGTTCCTGGATCGGGGAAGGATCCACCGAGGGGCTTGGGGAGGGTGTTGGTCCCGTGGCTTCGGTCTTGCGCGTGGAAGGCTCCGATTGGCAGGCAACCGTCGCGCCGACCAGGACAGCGAGGAGGAAAAAGTGTGAAGTCCGCATATGGTTCATCCTCGTTGAAAGATTCATGGGCTTGTCCAATCGGCTCTGTAAAGCGTTGCGCGCGTGAGGGGGCATCCTTGAGATGCCGTGAAGGTGGCTTCGAACGAAACCGAATTTTCTGTTACTTCAGGCGCGGGAGGGAGAAGTTCGAGAATTTGGCCCGCCGCGACAACGCAGCGCTGCCCGTTTTGAGCGTCCAAGCCCGCAATGGTTGTGTCCCGCAATGCCTTCAAGGTCAGGATCGGCTTGGGCGCCGCCGAATATGCGGAATTCGACACGTCACCATCGGATGAGAGGGGGGCGGGCGCGTAATCGAGCGGGCTCCCGTCGAGTGTTCCCGCAAGCGGCGTTACCATTGCTGGAGGCCGGGGGGATTCCGATGGCACCGCAGAGGGGGTCGGGGCTGCCGACAGAGCGGGAGTCTGCAAGGACTGCCTCTTCGACTCGTTGTTGCACGCAGAGAGGGAGGCCCCCGACGTGAGTCCGAGCAGCACCGCGGTGACCCTGTCGCCGTCCGTAGACCTCGCTTTGGTCATTTGAGCGCATTCGCTTCGACTTCCTCGAGGAAGTTCTTGGGCATATTGCTCGCGTGGTCCACGTAGAGGTAAACGGCATCGCCGACCGCGAATCCACAGAAAGCCTTCGCCAAGACGATGCGGATGTGGCGCAGGTTGCGAGGAGGAGCCACGTGGGACGCCATGGGAACCTTTTCGCCCTTGGCGACACGGCACTTGTCGGCATCGCCGAGGTCCTTTGCCATTTCCGTGGTGCGCTTGAGGAACGTGAACTCCACCGCAAGCGACGTGCCTGGCCTCGGGCCGATTTCGAATGTGAACTTCGCCGAGTGATCGGGAGCGGCGGCGGGCGGATTGGCAGCATCTTCGCCGGGAGCCGCGGGTGGTTCCTCTTTCTTTTCGGGGGCCGCTCCGGCCTCATCTGAAGGAGCGGGCTCGTCGTTGGGCTGGGGCATCTCTTCTGGGGCGCCAGCCTGAGCGGGCGGCTCTTCGGCCTTGGGCGCTGTGTCGCCGTCCATGCCGTTGCCTGCGGACGGCTTTGCTTCAGTCACTTTGGGGTCGAGTTTGCTTGCTTCGAATTGGGCTTCCGAAACGATTTCGACGTTAGCTGCGCAGCCCGTTTGGGGATCCTGCTCCATCGCGGAATGATCGTGCGCGGGCATGACTTTCCCACCGACGTTCTTCGTTTCTTCCTTGCCATCGGCCCCAATCACCTTGCGTTCGGTCTTGGCGGGGAATACGCGGATTTCCGCTTCGGGCGCGCCTTTGGGGCGTGGCACAAGCCAAGGATTCTTTTCACAGATGCTTTCGGGGCCGCTGAGCGATGCCCGATGTTCGGCCGTCTTCATGTCCGGGTAAATTTCTTGCCAAGAATGGAGCTGGCCTGGCGGACAAACGGCAACATTCTCCGCTGTCATTTGAAAGGGCTGGGCGCACTTCTGGCAGCTCCAGACGTCGCGCGTGTCGTTGGGCTTCGAGGCCTGGCAACGGCCTTGCGAGTCTTCATAGGCTTGCGTCGACGAACCCGCATTTCGGGTGCAGCCCGCAGCGAGAGTCAACAAAGCGAGCGAAGCTCGGATTCCGAGTTGAGTCATGCGTCACCTCTGAGAAAGCGTTCCTGAAGAAGCAATCAGAGAGGCGTATCGGCCGCACGCAGTGGTTTCTTTACTTCGCGCGGTCGAGGTCAGCGATTTCGGAGGTTTCGGTCTGCCGAAGGGCTTCGCTCCGGGGGTGCGCCGGCGATCCCGAGTCGACAAACTGTTACTTGCACGCCGCCGAGTAGGCGCGCGCAGCTTCGGGGCTCGCCAGCATTTGCTGGGCGATCATGAGCGCGTAGGGGTTGTTGAGAGGGTTGACGCAGCGAATGTTGTTGAGGCGGCGGTTGCCCAGGGGCACCGTGGCCTGCACGAAGAAGTTCACGCTGACCGACTTGCCCGTGGTTTCCGAGCGCCACACATTGTTCACCGAATTCTGACCGGTGCTGGCGGGAATCCCGGGAATGCTCACGCAAGCCGAACCGCCGTTTCCGCCGCCGTTTCCGCCGACGCCACCGGTTCCCGTGCCACCGGTTCCCGTGCCGCCCGTGCCGGTGCCGCCGCCGCCGATACCACCGCCGCCGCCTATACCACCGCCGCCGCCGATACCACCGCCACCGCCGATGCCGCCGCCGCCGCCGTTGCCACCCGTGCCGCCGTTGCCACCCGTGCCGCCGTTACCACCCGTGCCGCCGATGCCACCCGTACCGCCTGTACCACCGGCGCCGCCGTTGCCACCGGATCCGATACCGCCGCCTGCGCCAATGCCGCCCCCTGCGCCAATACCACCGCCCGCACCGGTGCCGCCCGTGCCCGTGCCACCCGTGCCGGTGCCGCCGGTGCCCGAACCGCCCGTGCCCCCCGTGCCGGAGCCCGAGCCGCCGTTAGCGCAGCTATTCACTCCAGGCGTGGCGGGAGTGGTGAACGTGCCTGTTCGACTGCTCGAGCCGTTGGACTCGACGTCGAAGAAGGTCGCCGTGACGCTCGCGCCATAGGAGAGGTCGCCGCCAGGACGCTCGACGACGAGCAGTTCCTCAACGCAAAGGTTGTTGCTGCCGCAACCCTTGTCACCGAGTTCAGCGTTTTGGGTGCGGCACCATTCGCCAATGGCGAGGGCCGCGTCGAACACGACCTGGAGGTTCGTGTTGGGGTTGCACTTGTAGTTGCCCTGCTTCTGCACGCCCGTTTGAACGGTGCTGAGCTGTTCGGTGTCGGGGGCGCCGCAACCGGCGGCCATTGTCACGAGGACTGCGGGAACGAGAAGGCGGTTGAACATCATCATGTCTCTCCTAGGGGAACGGGGGAACCCGTCGGTTGGAATGGCGTGGAGACGAGTGTCGGAAACGATTCTAGTCGCGTCGCAGGCGGCAGGCCGCAGAGAGCGTCTTGAGGTGTTCGTTATTGAGGACCACGTTCTCCGCGAGCATGCGGACGTAGTCGTGGTCGAGAGGGTTGACGCACGTCACCTTGCGCAGCTGGCGCGAGCCCAGGGGGATCTCGACGCCCACCGACAGGGTGAGTTCGACGTAGGTGAAGTCGGAAGAGCCGGTCCAGTCGGGTCCTGAAGTGCCGCTCGCCGATCCGCCGCTCCACACGTAGCCGGAACGCGCGATTGAGGAACCCGACGAGTTCGAAGAGCCCACTCCCGCTGTGGCAGAGAGACCCATGGTGAGCGAACCGCCCGGGAGCTCGGACTCCACGAGTTCCTTGACACACAGAGGAGCGCCGACGCCGCATCCCTTGGGGCCGAGCTGATCGTTCTGCTCGCGGCACCACTCGCCGATGACGGCAGCGGACTCGAGGAGGAAGTCGAACACCTCCAGGCCGTCGCAAGACATGGTAGCCGTGCGAGAAACGTAACGCTTGATGGCGGAGTCGACCGGATCGGCTCGCGCGATGGAGGGCGCCAGCGCGACGGTTGAAGCGAGGAGGGCGCCTGCGACGTAGCGGCACCGCTGCGACGAGAGGGTCATGGTGGGTGTTCCTTTACCAGGGCGATAGGGCGATTGGGGCGGAATTCAACGTCGGGGGACGCCGCACAGGGCCTCGCCTTCCCAGAGTGAGTGGCGGAGTAGCTCGCGCGCGTTGAGGCGCGTCGACGCGTAAACGCTCGCGCCCATGCACGAGAAGAGATTCCCATCGGAAAAGTCCGGTGGATCGCGGCGCGCGGCCTGGATGCTGAATTGGAGCGACAGGGCGCCAAGTGAGCTCGCCCCCACCGAGACGCTCAGGGTGTGTTCGGGGCCACCCGTGGTGGTTGTGGTGCGCAAGGTGCAACTATTGGGAGCGCAGGCGACGCGGCCTGCTTTGGACAGTGCTTCGTTTTGCTCATTGCAGAAGGCTGCCACTTTGGCCACCACGGCTTGATACGCGGGTTCGAGGGCATTGGCGACGCCACTGCAGTGCTTCACCACGTATGTCCCCAGGAGGTCGGCAGCCGTACCCGTTGGCGGAGGCGTGGCCTCAGAAGGGGGCGTGGGGACTGGTGTCGGGCGGGTCGCATTTGCGGGGTGCGAAACGGCCGCCTCGTCGACGTCACGATTGCCGCACGCTTGGGCGAGCCCTAAAAGGGCGCAGGTGGCGATGAGGATCGCTCGGCGCGACTCACGCGAAGGCGAAAAGGACGAGACCATGAACGGCTCCTTGAACTTCTAGGCGACCTCTGCACTGAGGGCGCGTTTAGCCTTTCGTAGGCTAAACTTCAAGGAAGGCTCAACGTAAGTTTGTTAAATGAATAATGCGTGCTCGAGAATGCCTGTCACGAGCCTTCTGGCCACACGATAAGTGCTCCGAGTTCTCTGGCCCTCAAAAGGATAGGATCCTCGGGGAAAGCGGTTAAAATTTCGATACCCTCGCCCACCACGGCAATCTGGTGCTCGAACTGCGCCGACGCACGCCCGTCCACCGTGACCGCGGTCCAGCCATCGCGCAGCATCTTGGTGCGCCAGTCGCCCGCGTTGATCATGGGCTCAATGGTGAACACCATACCGCGGACTATTTTCTCGCCGGTACCTGCCTTGCCGTAGTGGGGCACCGCGGGCTCCTCGTGGAACACCTTGCCGATGCCATGCCCCACGAAGTCGCGCACAACAGCGCAGCCCTGCGCTTCGGCGAACGCCTGGATGGCGTGGCCAATGTCGCCAAGCCGTGCCCCATGTTTGACCACCGCGAGTGCGCGCGCCAGGGCTTCCGCGCTCACCTCGGTGACCTTGCGACGCTCCTCGCTCACGGCCGCTTCGCCACCGACGTAGAATGTTTTGGAGGAGTCGCCAAAGTAGCCGTCGAGGGTGACCGTCACGTCGATGTTGATGATGTCGCCCGCCGCGAGCACGTGGCCCTCCGACGGGATTCCGTGGCAAATGACCTCGTTGACCGAAGTGCAAACCGATTTAGGGAATCCTTTGTAGTTGAGCGGGCTGGGGTAGGCCCCGTTTTCTACGATAAAGGCATGCACGATGCGGTTGATGTCCTCGGTCGTGGCGCCCGCGACGACATGGGGTGACACGTGGCGGAGAGTGCGTGCCGCCAAGCGGCCCGCCTCGCGGAGTTTGAGGATGTCTTGTTGGCTCTTGAGCTTCGGCATGGGCGTTAGGCCCCCGCGCCGGAAAGGAGCGCCTTGACGGCGTCGAGGTCGTGGGTGCTGTGTGCAGTTTCGCCCTCGAGCGTCTTTTTGAGCAGCCCTTGCAACACCGAACCCGGACCCACTTCGATCCACCTGCGTGCCTCGGGTGCGTCACCTGCTACGGTGTGCGCTCGCACCGCGTCGAGAGTCTGGGTCCAGAGGACCGCGCTGGCAATTTGGCGCACGAGCGTGGGCTTTCCATAGGTAGCGCCCTCGTAGGGCTTGGCGTCGACGTTCGCGAAAAGCGGCACTTGCAGGGCCTGGAACGGCACTCCATGGAGGTACGATTCCATCTCGTCGGCAGCCGACTTCATCAGCGAAGAATGGAACGGTGCGCTCACGGCCAGCGCAATGGCGCGCCCGAGCTTCTCAGCGCCAATGAGGCCCGACACCTTTTCCACGGCATGCTTGTGGCCCGAAAGCACGAGCTGCGAACGGGAGTTGAAGTTGACGACCTCCACCACGGCGTCGCTCCTCGACTCGTTGCCGCAGATGTCGACCACGCGCGCGGCCTGTGCGCCCACATAGGCGGCCATGGCACCAACGCCTACCGGAACCGCCCGCTGCATGGCCTGTCCGCGAAAACGCACGGCCTTGACCGCGTCACCGAACGCGAGAGCACCCGTGGCAACCAGGGCCGAGTACTCCCCAAGCGAGTGACCAGCCACGAGAGAGGGCGTCAGGCCGCCGCGGCGGGCAAGGACCCGGGCCGTGCCCACGCTGACCGTAAGGATAGCGGGTTGAGTAAACTCCGTGAGGTTGAGTTGGCCCTCGGGGTCCTCGAAACACAGGCGTTGGAGCGAGAGGCCCAACGCGTCGGAAGCTTCCTCGAAGGTGCGCGCCATTTCCTCGAAGTTCGCGGCGAGCTCCTTGCCCATGCCGACCTGTTGGCTCCCCTGACCGGGGAACATGAAAAGGGAGAGCCTGCTTGCCATGGCGACCTCGCGCTGGGGAGAATGCTCGGGTGAGTTGGGGGTGCGTCCCCTAGGGAGAATTCCCGGGCATCGTTCGCAGAACCGCCCTCTCTTCGTTGGTCTTTGGTGCGCCCTCCTCACATACCATTGCGTATGCTGCGTCGGGTCGCCCCGTCGACCGCCGTGACCTGGCGGTTCTGCAAACGACGCCAATCCCTAAACCTAAAGGAGTCCGCCTTGAAATCAAGCCTCCCGGCCGAGGCGGCGAATGGGCTCGTGCATCGGCTCTCGCGCAAGATCGTGCACTGGAGCGTGCGCCTGTTCGCGCCTAAATGGACGGTGGGCGCCCTCGTCGTAGTGCGGGATGCCGATGGGCGCGTCCTGCTCCTCGAGCACAGGGGGCGCGCGAAGCCATGGGGCTTGCCCGGAGGACTCATCGGTTGGCCGGAGGCGCCGGCGGCGGCGGCGGTGCGCGAGTGCTTCGAAGAGCTGGGCCTGACGCTGCGCGTGGACGGCCTTCGCCTCCTGGACGTACTCATCTCCGAACGCCTCCCTCTGATGGAGGTCGTGTTCGAGCACGTGCCCGCGGTCGACCCTGCGGACGTGCGCGCCGAAAGTCTGCAGACGTCGGAGATCCGGTCGTTCC
>JBIKVI010000216.1:0-7472 GCA_044356935.1 Silvanigrellaceae bacterium
GGGCATCACGCGAGCGAAAGTACCGACGTTGCCCGCGCCGAAGCCTTTTTCGAGTGCGAGTCGCGTTCGCGGAAGGAGTTCGAGGTCCGGGGTTCCTGCGAGCGCGTCGATGGAAACTATCAGGAGCCCTCTGCGTGCGGTTGCGTCAGGGGATGCCATGGCGCGGCGGTCGCGCCAGCCTTCCAATACCAAGAACCCGGGAGCGCTTTCGGGCCACTCCAGTGTGTGGACATCGCCGGCGCGACCATCAACAGCGAGCACGGCTGTCTCGCCGCGGGGCGAGACCTCGAAAACGCGCTCCTCTCCGGAGTGGAGCGACCAGCGTCCGCGGGCGAGTGCATCGAGCCTGTCCGCTGTCGCCCCGAGGCACTCGACTCGCATTTCCAGAGTTTGAAGGCCCTCAGTGTCGTCGGGGAATTGGAGGCGAACGCGTTCACCAGGCAGAACTGTTACGACTTCCCGGGTAAATGTTACGCCCGTGGCAGCGTCGATGGTCTCAACCAAGGACAGGAGCGTGGAATTGCCGGGAACGTGGCCGACCGCCAAGGGTGCTCGTGCGCGCGCGAGAAGTTCGGCAGCGGACTTGGCTCGGTTCTCGGGATCGCTTGGGGTTCCAAAAGCGAGCCCATGGGACTCGGTCAGCATTCCCATTGGAACAAAACCCGCAGGCGAGTTCGCGAGGAGACGATCAAGGTGTGATTTCCCATGAGGAGGGAGAAGCCCGTGTTCCGCGAGCAACCGGCCTGTGTTCCCAAAGGCGGGCAAATAAGGGACGATGCGCGCGGGAATCGGAATGCGCAAGGAGAGCGCAGCACCGCAGGTGAGGGCGATGACAAAGAGAACAAGGCCGGATCTCCGAGCGAGTGCCCCGAGGTGGCTGCCCACGCCGGATCGGCGCACCATGGTGACGCGTCGACGCTTCATGGCGTAACCCCGCGCGCGGTGTTGGAAGTGGGAGGGGAAGTCTGACCAGTGGGGATTCCGTAAGTCTCGTCTGCGCTAGGCTTAAGGCTGACGAGCAGATCCCAAGACATGACTGGAAGATCGAGGTCGGCGCGCCACGACCGCACGAGAGCATCGCGTCCCCATGATGCGCATGCGGCCTCATCGGATTGGGGCGGATTTGCGACGTCGACGCCTACGAGGATACGCGTTGAGACATGGCTCGAATTGGGTCCATGGCCGTTCTCGATGGCAACGAGAACGGCGTCGATTTCACGCGAGGAGTCGACCGACGCGTTGGCCCCTGCGCGAACACGCTCGAGCCTGCAAAGCGTACGCCGTGTGGAGCGAGCGATGGCAGTGCGCTGCCAATCGAGTCGCACCCGAGGACGACCGTCAGCGTCAAGAACGACCGGTCCTCCAGCACCTTGGTCGCTCGAGGAGTCCGCCTCGATCGAAAGGGGCGTTTCGTTATAATAGCGCGGGAGGTCCTGCGGAGAGGCCGCGTTGGAAATTCCCCCGATGGTCTGGACGATGTCGACTTGAGCAACGAGCCCTGCGTTGGATTCGGGGCGCCCGGTCGATTGCGGGCGCGCAGTATGGAGCGCCAATGCGCCAAACCGCACGCCGGCCCCCGACGTGGAGTCGAACTCCGTGGGGGCGTAACCCAAACCCACCACCCAAACGTCGGTATTATGCCAAAGGCCCCAGTTCGTAATCTGATCCGCCACCGTTTGGAACACGCTTGCGAGCCGGTGCGTCTGGAGTTCGCGCAAAGCGAGTGCCGATGGTGGCTTGTCGAGCGGATCCTCTTCGATGCCTTGCCAGCCATTGACTTGGTGGGGGCGCAGGACGAACCACGCATCCACTTCACGTGGCGACTTTAGGAGCGTGCCCACGTCATCGAGTTCCTTGGACACGAGCTGTTCGAGTGTTCCAAACCTTTGGGAGCAGCGTGAGTCGGGGAAGGCATCGTCGAAAACGCGGGCGGGAATGAGCGCCGAGGCCAACGGGCTATTCTCCAACACGCCGACGCGTGCGCGGCGAGCGACGTCCGCCGCGCACCATCGACCAGCATCGCCAATCTTTTCCCACAATTCAGCGTCAGAGTGGAGCGCCCCAACGGCCGCAGTGTAGCGTACGCGGTGCATTGGCCCGACCGAAGGCGCTCCTTGCTCGGGTCGACCCTGCTCTGCGGACGGGCTGTCCGATAGCGCAGTCATGGTCTGCCGCGCGAGCGAGGCGACACGCGAGAGGGCCTCAGGTGTGCTCGAGTCGTCGCGCACACCGTGTTCCGGAGGAAGTTTGCCCGTCACGAGTGTTGCGAGCTGCGGCAGCTCATACGAAGAGACGGGAAAAACGGGCGCGATGGAAACAAGACGTTCCTTGAGTGTTTGCGCTTCCGGCATAGACAGGGCTTCGAGGAGGGCATCTCGCGTCAGGTCAGGTACGACGAGCACCACCCGATGCCGCGCACGCTCAGAGAGGGCCGCCTCGTCGAGCGATCGCGCTTCCCGAGTGGAACGCCAATCCCATACGACCCATCCGACGAAGAGAGCGATGGCCATCAGCACCCGCAACGCGCGCGAACCGTCCCGCCCGCCCTTGAAAATGAAGGGGATGCATAGTCCTAGGACCGCTGTCGTGAAGAGCGTCGCGCGCACCAATTGGAAGAACGTGGGCGATCCCGAAGGTATGAAGGAGAGCACGCCAGCGTTACCCCAAGCTGCGTTGGTCGCCTTTAAGGCGCCAAGGCAGGTCACGACATAGGCCGAGGCGAAAACCAGCGCGCCGAGGCGGCGTGCATTCCGATGGAGTCCGGGGAGCCCGGCGTGGAACAATGCGAGCGAAAGCGCGAAAGGAAGATAAAGGCTTATCCATTGCAGCAAGAAAATCTTCCCGTGGAAGATCCAGTCAGGCGTCGCGGCGGAGGCGGCTACGAGTCGCTCGATATCGGGAGCGAGTGCCCGAGGAAGTCCATCGAGCACCATCGCGAATCCTCCCGCATCGCCGCGCATCGCGAGGGAGAGTGCTACCCCGCTTGCGACTCCCGAAAGCGCGAAGCACAGGAACTGGAACGCGACGTCGATCGTGGGGACGATGCCGCCGTTGGCGGATTTCTTGCTGAAACTTGTCACAACCGAGAGTCCTCAAGAGGGCGTCGGGTAAATATGCGCGAAAGCACTCTTACGCGCAAACTCCTGGGCCTGTGCGTCGGCGAGGATCAGAAGTTTGTGCGTTGCTTCAAGCACTTCAGGCCCGAGTCCCCGTCCCCTAAGCGACTCGAAATGCGTGAGCCAGGTATCGTCGCCGTAAATGAGGTTCAATGGTGGATCCGTGAAATTGTATTCGTAACCCGGAGCCTTCCAGTCGAAGGCCTGCTCATGGCGCGCAACGACGCTCGCGAGGAACCAGACGCCGAGTGCGAAGGTGTTGTGTCGATCGAGAGCCTCCTCGCTCCCGGTCGGGTGGAATTGCAGTCCGCGACACCACTCTTTCGTGTGTTTATTGAACGTTGGGCGGAAATCGTGTCGTCGCACGACCACTCCGCCGCAATCCGCGGCTGGATCCCTTGAGTAAGCGAGGGCAACGCCTTCGAGGTCGTCGCGCACCGCGTCGGCATCTAGCCAAGGGGCACCTACGATTTGGAAGGGCAGCGTCGTGCCGCGTCCCTCCGAGACGTTAGTGCCTTCGAGGGCAACGAACGACGGAAAAAGCCACGCGCAATCCCAGGTGGGAAGGTTGGGAGAGGGGAGGGTCCACGGCGCAGACCTCAGGTGGTTAGGGCCCATGACTCGGGTTAGCCCCTCGACTTCCACGACTCGGTAGTCGAGCTTGTCGAGTCCGTCGGTGCGCTGAAAGTAACGTCCGAGTTCTCCCATCGACAGCCCGTGCCTCATGGGAATGGAATACCACCCCACGAAACTGTGCCACTTGGGATCGAGGATGTTGCCTTCGACGCGGGTCCACCGGCTCGACCTCGCGTCTCGAAGGGATAACCCCAAGGGGTTCGGCCTATCGAGCACCATGACCGCTTTTCCGTATTCGGCTCCGGCTCGCATGCACCCAGCCAAGGTGAGCATGTAGGTATAGACCCGGCACCCCACGTCGCAAAGATCGACCACGAGCGTGTCCACCATCGCGAGCTGTTCCCTTGTCGGAACCCGGGTGAGTGAATAAAGCGAGAGGAGCGGCACCACCTTACCACCTGGCAGTCGTAGCTCGAGATCGGGAGTTTCGATCATGTTGTCCTGTTCGGTCTGCCAGTATCCGTGCTGCGGTCCGAAAACCGCTTCCAATGTGCTCCCCCCGGCTCTAGCGCACGAGGTCGCGACGATTTGCGCGGCCGAGCGGAAATCCGCTGTGGTGGCAGCCTGGTTGGTGACAAGGCCGACGCGCCCGAGTCCGGCTAACAGCGAGGGGTCGGCAGCCACTTTGTCAAGTCCGTTCGTCGGAACACGCATCGAGCGCTCCTCTTTCAATCGTGATTGGGGCGAAATGTGCCGTGGAATCATACATGTAACGGAATCAGAGCGCCAATGCAGAAAGTGCCCAATTAATTCCTCCGTGGGCCCTCCGATGCCAACTTTCGTGAGTCGTCCAATCCGGGCATCAGGATCCCACGGGGTCTCCGGTGTCTCTTGCGCGCCCCGTCAAGGCGCGTCAGGTGGAGCGGTTGGGCGAGTGTTCCGATGTCCTCGTCGTCAGGAAGACTACGGGGACGGATTACAGGCATCAGGTCCCGCATAACCGGCGGGGCGCATTTCAGGGAGGAAATGCACAATGGGTTTGCGCATCCAGACTAACATCCAGTCGATGAACTCGCAGCGTAACCTGAGCATCTCAACGGAGGCCAACGGCCAATCCATTGAGAAGCTGGCTTCGGGCTACCGCATCAACAAGGCGGCAGACGACGCCGCGGGTTTGGCCATCTCCGAGAAGTTGAAGGCGGACATACGGGGCCTAAACATGGCCAAGCGTAACGCCAACGACGGTATTTCGTTGGTGCAAACCGCGGAAGGCGGACTGAACGAGATCGGCAACGTTTTGTCCCGCCTGCGAGAGTTGGCGGTTCAAGGCGCTTCGGATACGATCGGTAACGCCGAGCGTGGATTCTTGAATAAGGAATACAACCAGCTCAAGGACGAAATCGATCGCATCACGAACTCGACCGAGTACAATGGCACGCGCCTGCTCGTGGGCGACCAAGAGCAAGTTGCCGAATCGCTCCGCAATCGTTCGAACCCGTTCCCCCTCGAAATTCAGGTAGGCAAGGACTACTTCGAGGAGGTCGACGGTATCGATCAGCGCAATCCGGTAAACATCATCAAGATCGACCTCCAGGCGATCAAGACGTTTACCGACGGCGAGAACTCGCTCGACCTCGGTCGCGCCGACTCCGAAGACGGCACAAACGTCGCGAGCAAGGAGTTCTCGCAGAACTCGCTCTCCGTGATCGACAATGCCATTTCGAGGGTGTCGGAGCACCGCGCATACCTCGGCGCGATCCAGAGCCGCCTCGGCTCGACCATCGCCAACCTGTCCATCCAGAGTGAGAACTTCTCCGCCGCGAATAGCCGTATCCGCGATACGGACTTCGCCGATGAGTCCGCACGCTTTGCACAGACGAACATCCTCAAGCAGGCTGGCGTCGCAGTGCTATCGCAGGCGAACCAGTCTCCACAGGCGGCGCTTCGTCTCCTCGGCTGACGGTCGGGGCTCGGTTCTCGCCGCGCCCGTCGATTAAGGAATCTCCCTTGGGAGCTTCCATGCAGGCTTCGGGCCCCCGACTGGGGGCCCTTTCCTTTTGAGCGGGTGTCGCGTTAAACATATAATTCAGTTCATTCGAGCGCATGAAGGAAGACTCGACGCATGACATCCTCTCCTCGCTTCACGCCCCTCGCCCCCGATCAGGTTTCTGGAGCAACGGCGCGGCACCTCGCTTCTCTCGGGTCTGAAATCCGGCGCGCGTTCCTCCTCGGAGAGGAAAAGCGTCGTTCGTTTCCCGATGCGAAGCTCATCGATCTCTCGTTGGGTAATCCCGACCTCGAGCCTCCCGCGGCGGTGACTCAGGCCCTCGCGCGCCTTGCGGCACAACCGGCTCTCGGGGCGCATCGCTACATGGACAATGCGGGCTTTCTCTACGTTCGTGCCTTCCTAGCGGACGCGCTCTCGGCCAGTGAAAGGGTGTCGCTGTCGTCTGACGACGTGTTTCTGACTTGCGGAGCCGCCGGGGGAATTCAAATCGTCATGCGGGTCGTTCTCGATCCCGGTGACGAGGTCGTCCTTTTTGCGCCTTATTTCTCAGAGTATGTTCCTTACGCCACAAACCTTCAGGCGCGGATCGTGGTCGTACCGACGGGGGCCGATCACCTGCCGCAAATCGAAGATTTCGAGAGGAGCTTGAGCGCATCCACGCGCCTCGTGATGCTCAACAGTCCGAACAATCCTACGGGAGTGGTTTGGCCCACGTCAGTGACCAATGCCCTCTTCGAGGCTCTGATGCGGCATCGTGCTCGAACTGGGAAGGTTGTGCATGTCCTCTCCGACGAGCCCTACGCCAACTTGGTCTTCGGTCCGAAGCCTCCCGAGTCGTTGCTTTCCGCTTACGACGCCCTTTGGGTTGTCAGGAGTCACTCGAAGGATCTCGGCCTCGCGGGCGAGCGCATAGGGTACGTCGTTTGGGGGAGCGCGCTTTCGAGTCCATCCACCCTAGGCGCGCTCAGAAACGCGGCCCGCGCCATGGGCTTTGTCAACGCGCCAGCCCTCATGCAGCGCCTGCTTCCCGAGGTGTTTGGTTCGCGGGTCGAAGTCTCGGAGTACGAGCGCAGGGTGAACGTGTTTTGCGGCACGCTCGCCAATGGCGGTGTTCCTTGTGTCCGTCCAGGGGGAACTTTCTTCGTCTTCCCGAGTTCGCCCATCTCCGACGACCGAGCCTTTGCTGCGGAGCTCCTCGAGGCTGGCGTGCTGGTTGTTCCTGGGTCCGGGTTCGGCAAGTCCGGATTCGTGCGTTGTTCGCTCACGCGCCCACTCGCAGAGATTCGCGAAGCCGCGGGCATCTACGTCACGACCTTCAACAAGCTGAAAAAGTAAGCATCATTTTTATCGCGATGTCGTTGACAGGTTCACTCGCCTCATGTAGCTACCGTCCTCACCTCCGGCATCCGAAACGGAAGCAAGAGGGAAGAGAAGAGACCTCAAAAGTCCCTTCGCTCGGAAAAAACCTCCGAGCCCATTGACAGAGTCCAACGGACTCCGTAGAACGGCCTTCCCGCTGCAATAAGTTTCGAGTTTCGGCGGTAAGGGGCTGTCCTTACAGGGCAATTCCAGTTCTTTGAAAACCGAAAAGTGAAGAAGCAGAGTGCGGGACGACCTTCGAGCGCCCTTCCCAAGCCGCAAGGCAAAGGAAAGGAACTCGAATCTCCCAAGCACCTATCAATGAACAACGCATTCGATTCGTTTCGCAAGAAACGAGTCAAAGCAGTTCGATGGGGCTTCGTGAGAACTCGAAAAGAAGAAAAGAAGCGAAA
>JBIKVI010000147.1:0-10641 GCA_044356935.1 Silvanigrellaceae bacterium
CCACGGCAGCCACACCCGCGGCCCGGGCGGCTGCCGCCCTAGCCGCGAGGAACGCCATGACTTCGCCAACGACGTCGCCGTAGCGAGGCTCTCGCTGCATGGTGCCGGGCTCTCCCTGCATGTGCATGAGCACCAGCGGAAGATTGTAACGCGCGCAAACGTCGAACGTGGTGGTTCCGTCCTCTTGCTTGCGTCCAGCCCCTACGTCGTTGGCGAGGTCGATGAGTCCCGCCGAGGCGGCTCGCGCGAGCACCCTGGGCGAAGACGTGTCGAGGGAGAGGCACGCCTGGGGGTGCGACGCGCGCAAGGCCTCGAGGAGGGGAGCCACACGACTCCATTCCTCGTCAAAAGGCACTTCGGCAGCACCCGGACGCGTCGACACTCCGCCCACGTCGAGCACCGTGGCACCTGACGCCAGCAGTTCCTGCGCGCGCACGAGCGCTGCGGGTGTTGTCGCGTAGCGACCCCCATCGGAAAAGCTGTCTGGCGTGGCGTTGAGAATGCCCATCCAGACGGGCGCTCCTCGCCCAAACCAGGGCGCACCGGCGGGCACACCGGCGGGCGCGAAGGCGGGCGCGAAGGCGGGCGCGAGAGCCGGATGCAAGATCACGCTGCGCCTCAGGCGGGCGAGGGCGTGGGCATGCGCAGGCCGCCGCTGTCCGACTTCACGGGTGTGGGGTCGTTCTTGGGCGGCGGCGCGGAGTCGTCGGCTTTGCCAGCGCTCGACTTGGCGTCCTGTATGGCCCGGATTTCCTCGAGGCTAGCCCCTCCGATGGCGGCCAGGAACTCGTCGGAATCGAGGGTCTCGACCTCGATAAGGATGTTTGCCACGCTCTCAAAGACGTCCATGTGGTCGACGAGCATCTGCTTGGCCAGCTCATACTGGTTGTTGATGATGCGCGACACCTCAGCGTCTATTTCGTTGGCCACGGCCTCGGAGTAGTTGCGCCCTTCGCCATAGTCGCGTCCAAGGAACGGGTTCTCGCTCTTGGTGCCGAAGTTGATGGGCCCGAGCCTGCTCATGCCGAACTGGCAAACCATGGCGCGCGCCATTTCGGTGGCGTTGGAGATATCGTTGGACGCTCCGGTGGTGAACTGCGCGAACTTGATTTCCTCTGCGGCGCGTCCCCCCATGCCCACGGCGATCCGCGTGAGGAGGTCGACCTTCGTGTGGCTGTAGAGATCCTCCTTGGGAAGGAAGGCTGTAACGCCCAAGGCTCGCCCGCGCGGGATGATTGTGAGCTTGTGCACTTCTGTGCGCGACTTGAGGTAGTGGGCCACGAGAGCATGCCCTGTCTCGTGATAGGCGGTCTCGCGGATGAGGTCCTTGGACATGACCATGCTCTTGCGTTCCGAGCCCATCATGATTTTGTCTTTGGCGTACTCGAAATCCTTCATGCTCACGCGCTTGTTGCCGTTACGCGCGGCCATGAGGGCCGCCTCGTTGACTAGATTCTCGATGTCGGCACCCGAGAATCCAGGGGTCCCAAGCGCGAGCTTTTCGACGTTGATGTCGTCGACTGTCTTGACGCGCTTTGTGTAGATGCTCAGAATTTCCTTCCGTCCGCGCACGTCGGGCAGGTTGACAACCACGCGCCGGTCGAAGCGCCCCGGGCGCAGGAGTGCGGGGTCGAGCACGTCGGGCCTGTTGGTGGCCGCGATGACGATGACCGCTTCGGTCGCCTCAAAGCCGTCCATCTCGACGAGCAACTGGTTGAGCGTCTGCTCGCGCTCGTCGTGCCCACCGCCCACGCCCGCGCCGCGGTGGCGGCCGACGGCGTCGATTTCGTCGATGAACACTATGCAAGGAGCGTTTTTCTTGGCGTTCTCGAACAGGTCGCGAACGCGCGACGCGCCCACGCCCACGAACATCTCCACAAAATCGGAACCGGAGATGTGGAAAAACGGCACGCCGGCCTCGCCGGCGATGGCGCGCGCGAGGAGCGTTTTGCCCGTGCCGGGCGAGCCCATCATGAGCACCCCCTTGGGGATACGCGCGCCGATTTCCTGGAAGCGCTTGTGGTCCTTCAGGAAGGCGACGATCTCGGCGCACTCCTGCTTGGCTTCCTCCACGCCGGCAACGTCTTTGAAAGTCACCCGGGTGGCGCTTTCAGGCAGGAGCTTGGCCTTCGATTTGCCAAACGACATCGCTTTGCCGCCTGCACCCTGCATGTTGCGAAGGAACAGGACCATGAAGCCAACCACCACGAGCAGGGGCAGCCACATGGTGAGGAAAGAGGCCCACCAAACATTACCGTCGTCGGTGCGCTCGTAGTTGAGCGGGATCTGCTGGGCCGCAAGCTTGTCGCGCAGCTCCTTGCGCAGCACTTCGTCCGCCGGTGCGAATGTCGTCAGGACCGACTTGTCCTTGAGCTTTGCGATAATTTCATCGCCGCGCAAGGCATCGCCGCGCATGGTGACGTCGACGATCCGTTTAGGGTCGGAGACGTCCTTTTCGACGTAAGTGGCGAACTCGGAGTAGGGCTTGGCTACCTCGTCGCGCTGGCGCGAAAAGAATTTGAACGACAGCACGAATAGCGCGATGATCGCTATCCATATGACGGCGGCCTTCAGCCAGGACTCTTTTGCCATGTCTGCTCCTTCATGGGGACGCTGGTGGCGCCCAGAGGGGAAAGATCGGGGTTGCCGGCCGCCCTCCTGACCTGCTCGCCACGCATCGCGCCCATCCCGGGGTGGGTGTGGGCGCGGGACCTCGAAGGCCCATTATGAATGAAGTCGGTTCCCGTGCAAACGTACTTGGGTGATAGGCGCGTTTTTCCTGGTTAACTCGTACCCAAGGAAACAAGTGCGCGCTCCACCGGTGACACGCCCTGCTTCGCCGCCCACCGCGGCTGGGCGAACCGCCGAGGATGGGTTGACGGTGCGCTCCTCAAGCCAATGTGCATCGGCCACACGGCAAGTCAACCCCCGCTCGGATCGCCACTCGTGGCATGTGAGCGGGTCTTCGCGGCACCCTTTGCCGGGGGACCTACGAAGGCGACGCCGCCCGGGAAGCACCAAGCGATCGCCCCGCCCGGCAAGGGGACCCGGGCAGGTGGGGTGCCGGGACCCGAGGCCTCGACCTGCGCTATGTGATGGGCCAGGTTCAGCCAGTGCGCGGCACTCATTGCTCGCGCAAGCTCTGCGCCAGCACCCTGCAGGCCGAGCAGAGCGGCTCGTGATCGTGCGGCGAGTTCGGACGCATCCTCGGTCGCAGAGGTCGAAACGCTAGCGAACACCAGACCGCTTTGGGAGGAAGCATGGTGGTCGGAGCCGCTCAAGGACGCCGGTGCGCTCGCGTGTTTGGCATTGCTTGCCAGGAGAGATCGCAGAGACGCGGTCGCGCGCGCGAAGGCAGCCTCGTAGGACGGATTGAGTTTCTCGAGCACGGGCAGGAGGTCGTGACGCACGACGTTGCGCATATAGCCAGCCTCCGCGTTGCTGGGATCCTCGCTCCAGGCAAGGTCGCGTGCCTGTGCGTAGGAGCGAAGTTGAGCGTGCGGCATCGTGGCCATTGGGCGCACGAGTCCGCGCTTTGCGTCGTGGATCGTGAGCCCAGCGAGACCCTCTGGTCCTGCCCCCCGCACGAGGTGCAAAAGCACACCCTCGACGACGTCGCGCGCGTGGTGGCCGGTGGCTATGAGGACCGGGGAGCCGCACAGCGCGGAGCTGAACCGCACACGTGCGGCCTCCGCGCACGCGTAGCGCCAGTGGCGTGCGGCCGCCTGAAAGTTCCCCTCCGCATCCAGGGGAGCGTCGGGGCGTACGAACTCCAACTCCACGCCCGCGTCGAGGCATGAGCGGGAGACAGCCGCAAAGTCGGCGGCGTTGGTGCCGGTGCCTCGCCCGGGACGTGTCATGTGATCGCAGTGGAGCGCGCGGACCACGAGCGGGGGAAGGCCCGTTCGCTCCGTCCAGTGGAGTGAGCGTGCGATGCGTGCCAGTGCGCTGAGAAGGCACTGGCTGTCGAGTCCACCCGATGCCAGCACGATGATGCCGAGAGTGGACGCGCCGGGTTGCGGGCCGAAGGCATGAGCTAGCGCGCGCAAAATCGCGAACTCGAGGGGCGCGAGTCGCCGCACGGGAGGCTCCTTCCGAAGGGGTGTTGAGGTGTTTGCAAAGCCGTCATCGTTCCGTTACAAGCATGCGAGCCCTCAAGTTTCAACACGCCCGCCCTGCACAAGGCTCATCCCACAGGAGCGACTACCATGCACCGTAGACATCTCGTCGGCCTTCTCGCCGTCACAACTCTGCTCGGTTCTGTTCCCGTTGCCTTGGCGCAAACGCCTCGGGAGGGAGGAGTCCTCATCTACGGTCGCGGCGGCGACTCTGTTTCGCTCGATCCCGCCAAGGAGACCGACGGCGAGAGCCTCAACGTTTGCGACAACATCTTCGACACCCTGGTGCAGTTCAAGCTCGGCACGACCGAAATCGAACCGGGTCTCGCCGAGAGTTGGACCGTTGCGTCTGACGGGCTTTCCTACAGCTTCAAGCTTCGCAAAGGCGTCAAGTTCCACGACGGAACTCCGTTCGACGCCGACGCCGTCATCTTCAGCCTCATGCGCCAGCACGACTCCAAGCACGAGGCGTTCGGCTACGCCAAGGCCTGGAGTTACTGGAACGACATGGGCATGAACACGCTCGTGAAGGCCATCACCAAGGTCGACGCACACACCGTGCGATTCGACCTTTCGCGCCCCGAGGCACCGTTCTTGGCGAACATGGCCATGCAGTTCGCGTCCATCGTGAGCCCCACGGCTGTGCGCAAGTCCAAGGAGGAATTCTCTAAGACCCCCGTGGGAACGGGGCCCTTCAAATTCGTCAGTTGGACCAAGGGCGAGCGCATCGTCCTTGACGCCAACAAAGAATTTTGGGGCGAGAAACCCAAGCTCGCGCGCGTCATCTTCCGTTCTATTCCCGATTCCTCCGCCCGCCTCAACGCGTTCCTGGCGAAGGAAATCCACATGATGAACCAGCCTACCCCCGACCAGGTCGCAACCATCAAGCAAAGGCGCACCGACGCCACCGTCATGGATGCGCCCGGGATGAACGTGGCGTACTTGGCTTTCAATGTGCAGAAAAAGCCCTTCGATAACCCGAAGGTCAGGCAAGCCTTCAATATGGCCGTCAACAAGGACGCCATCATAAAGGGCATCTACTCGGGCATGGGTATGGCGGCAGTGAACCCCATTCCGCCTTCGCTTTGGGGCTACAACAAATCCATCAAGGGCTACGATTACAACGTCGAGAAGGCCAAGGAGCTGCTCAAGGATGCGGGCTTCCCTAACGGCATGAAGACGACCCTTTACTTCATGCCGGTGTCGCGTCCCTACATGCCCGATGGGAAGAAGGTCGCAGAGGCGATTCAGGCCGACCTCAAGAAGATCGGCGTCGAGGCCTCGCTGTCGACCTTCGAGTGGGGCACCTACCTCGACAAAACCAAGAATGGCGAACACGAAATGGCGCTCCTGGGCTGGAGCGGCGACAATGGCGATCCCGACAATTTCCTCCACGTGCTCCTTTCGGGCGACAACGCCAAGGCGCCGGCGTCCAATATCGCCTTCTACAGCAACGAGAAGGTCACGGGGCTCCTGCGGCAAGCCAAAGTGGCCACTTCGGAGCAGAAACGCGCGACCCTCTACCAGGAGGCGCAAACCATCATCTCCAAAGACGCCCCGTGGATTCCCATCGCCCACAGCCGTGTGGCCATGCCCATGGACAAGCGCGTGAACGGCTACGTCATGACCCCCAACGAAACGCGCCGCTTCAACACCGTCTGGTTGGCAAAGTAAGCCGATGTTCGCACTGGTCGTCAGGCGTCTCCTTTTCTCGATACCCGTCCTGTTGCTGCTGACGCTCGTGTTGTTCCTCGCAGTGAAGCTGGTCCCCGGCGACGCCGCGCTGGTCATGGCGGGCGAACGTGCCACGCCGGAGAAGGTCGAGTACATCCGCCAGGCATTGAATCTCGATCAGCCTTGGTACACCCAATACGGGATGTACCTTTGGCGGCTCGTGACTCAGTTCGATCTTGGCCATAGCCTTTTTCACGACAGGCCCATTCTCGACCTCCTCGCTTTCGCAGTGCCCGCCACTGTGGAGCTGGGAGCGGCAGCCCTGTTCGTCGCTATTCCCGTGGGTATTTGCCTGGGCATTTTGAGCGCTGTGTTCCGCAACACCTGGATTGACAAGGTCTCCACCACAACGGCTTTGGCGGGCGTGAGCATGCCCATCTTCTGGCTCGCGCTCATCCTGATGTACGTGTTCAGCGTGCAATTGGGCTGGCTGCCCACCTCGGGCCGCATGAGCGATGAAATCGTTTTCGATCCCGCGCTGGACTCCATAACGCGGATGTACACCATCGACGGCATCCTGATCGGACTGCGCACTGGCGAGTGGGAGGTGTTTCGTTATGCCTTGCGGCACCTGATGCTCCCCGCGGTCGCCCTGTCGACCATCCCCATGGCCCAGGTCTCGCGCATGACCCGCTCGAGCTTCCTGGAGGTCCTCGGCCAGGACTTCATCCGCACGGCTCGCGCGAAGGGCGTTCGACCCACGGTTGTGGTGCTCAAGCACGCGTTTCGTAACGCGTCTCTCCAAATAGTCACCGTGTCGATGCTCCAGGCGGGGACGATTTTCGGGGGAGCCGTGATCACCGAGACCATGTTCGCCTGGCCCGGGCTCGGCAAGGTGCTCGTGGAGAGCATCTCTAGTCGCGACTTCCCCATGGTCCAGTCCGGTACGTTGTTTGTCGGCTGCGTGTTCGTAATGTTCAACCTGACCGCCGACGTGCTCTACGGGATGCTCGATCCGCGCGTCAAGAAGGGAACGTAACGCGATGACAACCGCCAACGAGAGGTCGCCTTGGGTGCGCACCTGGCGCGAGATCACGGGCAACAAGCTCGCGCTCGTCGCCTTTTCCGTCATCGTATCCGTTGGGCTCGTCGCGCTGCTCGCGCCCCTCCTCGCGCCGCACAACCCCGATGCCATGAGTCTCGTCGAGGGGCGCTTGCTGCCTCCGTTCTTCGTGGACGGCGGAACCTGGACGCATCCCTTGGGGACTGACGCCACCGGGCGCGACGTGCTCTCCCGTCTCATGTTCGGCGCGCGTCTTTCGCTCCTCATTGGTATCGTGCCGGTGTTCTTCGGGTTCGCCGTGGGCGTGCCCGTGGGTCTCCTGGCTGGGTACCTTGGGGGGCGCGTCGACGAGGCGCTCATGCGCGTCAACGACATCTTTCTTGCCTTTCCGTCTATCCTGCTGGCCCTCATCGTCGTTGCCTTCCTCGGCCAGGGGATCTTTAACCTGATGATCGCGGTCGGGCTTTCCAACGCACCAGCCTTCGCGCGCATCGTGCGCAGCGCGGTTCTCTCGGAGCGCAACCGCGAGTACGTGGCCAGCGCGGCGAGCCTGGGTTCTCCCACTCCCCGCATCGTGCTTCGGCATATCTTGCCCAACATCACGAGTTCGCTCATCGTTATTTTCACCATCAACTTCGCCTCGGCTCTGCTGGAGGCCGCGGGCCTGAGCTTTTTGGGTCTGGGGGTGAAGCCTCCTACCGCGGAGTGGGGAGCCATGCTGGCCGACGGGAAGAACTACTTCTACGATGGGTGGTGGATGATCGTTTTTCCGGGCATCGCCATCTTCCTCGTGGTGATGAGCCTCAATATCCTGGGCGACGCCCTGCGCGACGCCCTCGACCCGCGAGCCGCCAAGCGTTAGGGAGTCCCCATGTACGAGCGTCGCGCAGCAACCCGTTGGTCCGGTTTTGGAACCAGCATCTTCACCGAAATGACCGAGCTGGCCCGTCGGTACAAGGCGGTCAACCTCGCGCAGGGTTTTCCCGACTTTCCCGGGCCCGCCGAGCTCCTGGACGCGGTTGCGAGGCATCTGCGGACTTCGCACAATCAGTATGCGCCGAGCATTGGCGAAGAAGCGCTCAGGGAACAAGTCTCCAAGTTCGTCTTCAAGTCTGTAGGGCGTTGGTTCGACCCCAAAACCGAGGTCACCGTTACGACCGGCGCCACCGAGGGCATCTATGCGGTCATCAACGCTTTCGTGAATCCCGGCGATAGGGTCCTGGTTTTCGAGCCCTATTATGACTCCTATGCGCAGGCCGTCACCAATGCGGGCGGTGTTTTGGTGCCCGTCCGACTCCACGCTCCCGACACCCCCCTCGGCCTCCAGGCCAAGGGTTGGGCCATCGACTGGGATGAGTTCGACGCAGCGGCCGCGGCGGGGTTCCGTTTCCTTGTTCTCAACTCACCCCATAATCCTACCGGCAAGCTCTTTTCTGAAGATGAGCTCGCCCGCATCGCCGCCAAGGTCGTGAAGAACGATGCGCTCGTGTTGTGCGACGAGGTTTACGAGCATCTCGTGTTCGACGACGCCCGGCACATGTCGCTCGCCTCGCTCGAGGGCGTATCAGACCGCGTCATCCGCGTGAGCTCCGCTGCAAAGACCTTCGGGTTCACGGGGTTCAAGGTGGGTTGGGTCACCGCGCCCGCGGAACTTTCGGCCGCTGTTCGTCTGGTGCACCAGGGCATGGTGTTCTGCACAACGCCCTTCGTGCAGACGGCTCTCGCCGAGGTGATGTCCGACGAAGCTTGGCTTGAGGCGTATCTCTTGGAGTTTCGCCGAATCTACGCTCTCAAAAAGGACTTCTTGAGAGCGACTCTCGAGAGGGCGGGTTTTCAGGTGCAACCCTGCAAGGCCACGTATTTTCTTATGGCCAACTATGAAGCTCTTGCAGGCGACGCCGCGGACGTGGCTTTCGCAAAGCAGCTCATCGAGACCCACAGCGTCGCGGCCATCCCGCCATCCGTTTTCTACCAGAAGCCTCCGCGCAGTCTCCCGTGGTTGCGTTTCGCATTCTGCAAGAGCGAAGAGACGCTCATGCGCGCCTCCGATCTTCTTCTGCGTTCATAGTGCGCTGATCTTTAGGCGGTTCCCGCACCTTGATGAGGTCCGCCAGGCCGTTGTCGGCTCTTCTCCCGCACACTCTATAGAGTGGGGATCGAGGAAACGTCGACGAGGGGGTGGGCTAAAGGCACGACCCCGGTCCAAAGCGCGAACGCGCTCCTTCCTTGCTCTTGGAGCATGAGCGTCCCTCCTTGCGAGGGAACGCACAGGGCCTTGGCCGCGGAAAGACCATCGGAAGGCAGGTAAAGCATGTCGAAGTAGCGCGTCGTGATGCCCGCGCGTGCGAGTGAGGACAAAGTCGCGCGGACGTGGGGATTCTCAGGCGTCGAGGAGCCGGGGAGGCCTAGGGGGAGCGTATTGACGACGAGGACGCGCTCGGCTCCGCGCAGGGCCATGGCACTGTCGGCGAACGGATAGAACCCGGACGTAGGGCTTCCTTTGATGGTGCCTGCCAGGCTCTTCTCAGCCGAGCGGGGGTCGCGGCAAAGGAACACGATGCGCTCGACGCCCGGCTCGTGCCGCGCTGCTTCCACGAGCCCCGCGGCCGCGCCTCCCGCGCCCATGCACGCCACGGTCCACGGCGAACCGTTTGAGAGCCAAGGGGCGCATAGGGATCTCAGGGTCGCGACGATGCCGTCGACATCGGTGTTCTCGAGGCGCCATGTCGCGTCCGTTCCCTTATGAAGGGTGTTGGCGAAGCCGATGCGTTGGACCCGAGGGGAAGGCGCGAACTCAGGAGCCTTGGTTAGGAGCGACTTGTAGGGCATCGTGAGGTTCAGACCCAAGAACCCGTCGACGGGTAAGAGAGCTTGGACGAGAGCGAGCGCGGCTGCTCCGTCGGGGACGCCGAGGGGAACGTAGGAGCCATCGACGCCAATTTCCCGGAACCAACGGGCATGCAACCTTGGCGAGAGGGAATGACGCACGTCGGCTCCCAGGAGCCCCGCGAATGGAAACGGGCTCGTAACGCCGCCACTCGTCATGAAAGTGGTTCGTCCATCAGGAAGTTCAAGTATTGCCTGAGGCTCTCGGGGCCATTGGCGCCGTCGGTGAAGAGGAACTTGGCTCCGCAGATGTCGTAGGGCTCACCGGTGGCCTGCCTCGGGCGCGCCCACACGACCTTGGCCGCCACCAGCATCTCGCGCTTGGGGAAGTCGGGAAGGGAATGCAGGCGCAGGAGAACGACGTTACCTTTGGCCAAAGGAACGGTAGACGCCAAGCTGCATCCGCCGAACGAGAGCGACATGAGCGTGAGCCCATCCAGCGGCCGCTGTGTGGCGGTGTCGTAGTTTCCGGTTTCACGCAGGGAGGTCAGGAACCGCTTGCTCTCGTCCTCGCCCAGCACCCAGCCCGCGACCTTGAGGAACAGTCCGTCGACGCGCGCGAATTTCCGCTGACGTTGATAGGGGTTACCTTCCGACTCGTTGGGCCAAAGGGTGGCCACCAGGATGGCGATGAGGGCGATGCAGACAACACCCACCACCCACGGTAGCGCGCCGCCCGCGAGCCCGGAGCCGCCCTGTCCGCCCCCTCCGCGCGCTTGCAACGAGAAGCCGCCCTCGATCCCGCTCTGGGCGATCGCGATCGCGGTTGGTGTTAGGAATGATTGGGCCGCAACGATAAGTCGCAACGCATTGGCGGCTCCGAGCCGTCGTCCCACCGTCAAAAAACTCACCAGGTACTCCAAAAAAGTGACAAGCCCCGAAATACGAATTTTCCACTCA
>JBIKVI010000135.1:0-11264 GCA_044356935.1 Silvanigrellaceae bacterium
AAGCACGCGAGCGAGAGCCTAGAGGACAAACGCAAGGAGCAGGCGCGCGCGCGCAAGACCATCCAAACGTTGCTGCCCAAGATCTCCGAACTCGTCGCTTCGCGCGACAACGTCCGTGCGCTCAACACTTATATCTACATGCTCGGTGAGAGCGGTGAGGTGGCCACGCCCGAGGAAAAGGCGCAGTGGTACGAGGAAATGGGCCGTCTCTCGTTGAAAGTGAAGCGCCATCCTAACGAGGCGGCCCGCTATTTCCGCTCGGCGGTCAATGCGCTGAGCCTGCTCGAGGATGCCGAAGGCATCCAGGATCTCCTCGAAACCTACGACGAGGAGTTCAAGGGCGAGGAGGCCCGCAAGTCGTGGGAGCTCGTGCTGACCACGGGACGCGAGTCGCTTTCCAAGCTCGTATACTCCACCTGACGCTTCCCTTTCGTTGAAGGGTCGGCCTCTCCTGTGGCCATCGGGCCCTCGCTCGCCCGGTGACGGAAATCCTCCGCACCGGGTAATTTCATTCCCACTCGAAGTGTCCCGCGATCCCGATACGCCCTGCGAAGAGTCGCGAAGCATCGCGAAGACGCGGGGGCAGACGGGAATGGTCTCGAGCAGAGGCGCCAGGAACGACAAGAGGATGGGGTGGATGCGCAACCGCGTTGGTGCTGCCCTCGTGGCCCTCGTCGCGTGTACGGTCTGCTCGCTCCCCATTCCAGGGCTGGGAGTCTCACTGGCATTCGCAGAAGGCAAAACCGATGCCTCCTCCGTTGGTTCGGGAGGGGCAGTGAAGTCGACCAAGGTGGAGAGCGACGAAGAAGAAGCCTTAGAGAGCGAGGACGGAACCGAGGGTGAAGGCGAGGAGGAACCTCGCAAGTTCAACGATGTCCTCATGGACCTGCTCAACGAGTTCGCCTTCGACATGAAGGCTGGCCTGCTCAAGGGCATTCCCAACACTGCCTTGCGTCGCGTGGCGCTCTCGGAAGGACTGCCCAAGAGCTACGAGACTTACGTCGAGAGCTTGGTCTCCGAACGACTCCGGCGATATAGCACCGTGAAAGTCATCCAGTGCGCGCAGTGCAAGGCGAGACGCAGCGTCATCGAAAAGGGGAGGGTCATCATCTCCTCGCCCGTGAACAACCCCGCCGAGCTCGACAAAATAGCGGAAGTCCTCAAGGTCGAAACCTGGACCGACGTTGCGGTCCTCTACCAAGAGACGAGCCTGCTCCTCGCCTTCAACGTGTTCGACGCTAAGACCAAGGAACTGCTGTGGACGAAGATCTACAACAGCGAGACGCTCTACAGGCGTGTGGTGGAGACCAGCAAGGTTCCTCGCGAATCCTCCGAGGACGAGCCATCGGAAGAGAAGAAGGACGAGGGGCCCAAGTCGAAGTACGTCCTCCAGGCAACCCTTGGGTACTTCCTCATTCCCAACGTGAAGAAACCCTCGAACATGGTGGGTGGCATCCTGCGCGCGGCAGAAGCATTCTCGCAGGAGCGCTCCGAAATCGGCGCGGCCGTAATGGGCGTGGTGGATCCGGGCGTGTTCGTGAAGAATTACGCCGGCGTCGAGGGCGACCCGTCCGCCTCCGGCGAGGTGACCCGCGATGGCAAGAAGGAGACGATCAAAACCTTCGCTTTCGGACTGGGCATATTCGCCTCCTACCACCACAACTTCGTGAAGCTGCCCATAGACTACGATGCGCTGCGTTACGGTGCTCACGTGGAGCTCGGAGGCATCGTCGCGAAGGGATACATCACGTTCACGGGCCGCGCGGGCCCGACGTTCCGATTCGGACGTCGTTTCGTAGGCGAGGTGGGCGTCATGTACAGCGCGCCCACCACGCTCACGCTGACCGACGACCTCACCTACAAGACGAAAGGAGGGGTGGGGGCCGATGTTACCTTCGGAATCATCCTCTGAGAGACTTCAAGGTCGCCCGCGCGCGCTCGCCCGCTTGCTCCTCGTGTGCCTCGCGGCCGCCGTGTTGGGCGACCTGGCTTGGGCGCAGGCGCCGAAGTTCGAAAAGTCGGAGCAAGAGAAGGATCTCGAGATCCACGAGAAGAAGTCCCGCGCCGGCGTGCGTATCGCCCCGCCCGTGGGCGGGTCGGGCGCGCCTCGAGAAGACGCAAAAGCCGTCGATGACCTGTTCCGCTCGCTCCCGGAGGACGTCCGCACGGACGGCGAGATTTCACTTCCCGCCGAAGGGCTCGGCATGGAGGCCGTGGATTCCGAAGAGTCCGAGAGTCGTCGGCTCGAAATGAAACGGCGAGAATTCCATCTGCGCGGCGTGGACGAGGAACTTTCTGGTGGCCGCAAGTCCATGGACGAACGCCACACACGAGAGCTTTCGGATATCGAGCGCAAACTCGGCGTGGAACCTGAAACGCCCGAGGGCGACGAGGCCAAGGCGCCGAGCTATACCCAGGGCGTACAGAGGGTCAAGGACCTCTTCAAGGCCCGCGAGCACGAGGAGGCCCTCGTGGCGCTAGCCGCGCTCCTGCGGCACTACCCTCGGGCACCGCAGTTGCTTCTCATGAAGGGAACGCTCCACCAGAAGCTCGGACAGATCGATCTCTCCCTGGCCGCATACACGCGCGCCTTTGAGATAGAGCCGTCGCGTCGTCTCAAGGCCCAGATAGACCACCTCAAACGCTTGGTCGCAGAGCGGGAGCGCCTGCGTCCCAAACGCGAGGGAATCGTGATCCCACTCGGTGTCGAAGAGGCGCAATTCGTGACCCCGCCGGGAGAGGGAGCGAGCAAAGAGACGAAACGAGGCCCGCCGACGCGCGAGGTCCGCGAAGTCCGCGAGGTCCGCGAGGTCCGCTTACCGCCTTCCGTCGACGTGCCACCCGCTGTGCCCCAGCGGAGCGCGGTCCCTCCCCCCATGCCGGGCCCGGCGTCCGCGCCGCCTAAGGGAACATCGCCATGATCAGCGTCCTTTTCGGACTGGGTGGATTTCTCGCCGTCTGCGCCCTGCTGCTCGGCAAGGATTTGGCCATCTTCTATGATCGCGACTCCCTCGTGCTCCTGGCCGTGGGTCCCATCACCGTCATCTTCATGAGCTACAGTTTCGTCGATTTCTTCGCCGCCCTGCGGACGGTAGGCACTATGGCGTTCCTCAACCACAGCAAGGAGATGATCAACATCTCCAATCTCCTGACGCAGCTCTCGCAGGCGGTGCGTTCCGATGGCGTCGGCATCCTCGCCCAGCACAAGGAAAAAGCTAAGAACCCTCTTTTCCGAGAAGGACTCGCCCTCATTCTCAACGGCTTCACCCCCGACGAGATTCGCCACAACATCGTGGCCAAGATTAACACGCGGCAGACGCAGTTCGGCCAGGCTGCGAACCTGTTCGAGAGCCTCGGAAAGCTGTGCCCCGGAATGGGTCTCCTGGGCACCATCATCGGACTCATGAAAATGCTCGCCAACATGGGCGATCCTAAGTCGCTCGGGCCCGCCATGGCCATCGCGCTGCTGACCACCCTCTATGGCTTGGTTTTCGGTACTGTTTTGTACAACTCAGTGGCGGACAAGATTCGCATCTACGCGGAGAAGAGCTTGCAGCTCGACACCATGATCATGGAGGGGGTGCTTCTCCTAAAGGAAAAGAAGTCGGGCGCCCACTTCCGGGACGTGCTCAACACCTACGGCTCCGGAAAGACGGCTGCCGGTGGCGGCGCGGGGCAGGGCGGCGCGGGACAGGGCGGCATGGGGCAAGCGCCCCGATCCCGGCCCGCCGGCCCCCCAGGGCAAAGGTAACGGACCGTGAGCGTCTTCACGAACATCACCCCCGCCAAACGCAAGGCCTCCGCCAGTGAGCCTTGGTTGACCTCCTACGCCGACCTGGTGACCAACCTCATGGCGTTCTTCGTCATGCTGCTCTCCATGTCGACTTTCGAGACGGTGAAGATGAACGCCGTGACGAAGGAGGTGTCCCGGGTGCGCGCCGACACGCTCGACGTGCTCGAGGGCGCTCTCCGTAAGGAGGTGGCGTTGCGCAAGCTCGACAAGCGCTTGGGCTTGACGCTCAACGAGTTCGGGCTCGTGGTCGAATTCCGTGGTGAAGGGATGTTCGTGCCGGGGGGCGACTCCCTGACGCCGGCTGCCAAGGCCGAATTCAAGCCGATGCTAGAGATGCTGGCCAAGACCGAAGCCAAATACCAATTGGCGCTCGAGGGACACACCGACGACATGCCGCTGGTAGGAAGTCGCGCGTTCAAGGACAACTGGGCTCTCTCGAGCGCGCGCGGCGTCACCCTCATGAAAGCGCTCGCTGGGCTCGGTGTGCCCTACAAAAGAATGAACGTGGCAGGATTTGCCGACACCCGGCCGAAGGAAGATCCGAAACCCCTTCTTGAGGCCCTGAAGAAGCCGGGTGCGGACAAGAAAACCCTAGAGCCGAAGCTCAAGGCGGTCCGCGCGGCGAACAGGCGAGTCCTCGTACGGGTGTATCAATGAGATTCCTCGCGCGCTCCCTCCACACTCGCTCCGGCCGCGCGACGCGTGTGGCGCTCGCGTTGGCGTCGCTTCTCCTCCTCATTGGAGTCGGCATCAGCGCACGGGCTCAAAACGATGTCGACCTCGACGGCGACCCGTTGGCCGACGAGGCGAATCTGAACTCGATCAATGGCAATGGCGGCGGCAACGTCAATGAGTCGACCAACAACGCAGCGACCAACAACACAGCGACCAACAACACAGCGACCAACAACGCAGCGACCAACAACGCAGCGACCAATAACGCAGCGACCAACGAGGTCTACTCCAACGCAGCGGATCCCCTCGGCGGCATGAACGCCGCGAACCCAGGGAACTCCAATGGCGCACTCGACGGCGGAGGCAACCTCTCCCTCGATCAGGCGAGCGACGCTGCACCTGCGAGCGATGCCTCCACGAGCGATGCGGCCACCATGAACGTCACCGGAGGGAACACCTTGGGGGAGGGCATGGGCAACGTGACCGCCTCTCCGACCGGAACCATGCCCGCAGGCTCCGATCCCCTCTTGGCTCCCGCGGGCGCAAGTGTCGGCGCGGGAACCGACTCGATGTCTGCGGGCGCCTACGAGCCCCCGATGTCGGACTCTGAGCTCGAAGCTTTCAACGGGCAGATGGATTCCAAGATCCGCCCGCGTCTCTCGGCCGATTTGCAGCGCTATTGCCTCGACTACTGCAGCATCCTTTCCATCGACGTGTCCAGTCAGGAGAGCTTCAACACCTCCAACACGGACCTCGGTTTCGAGGGCACGGGTTCCTCCCAAGGCCGGACCTTCCAGACCAGCGGAGCCCGCGCCGAGGTCATGGTGGATACCCGTTTCGGGACGGGGAACATCGAACGCCTCCAAAAGCTCTTCTCCAAGATCCTCGAGCGCTACCCGCTCCGCATGGACGTCCAGTGGTCGCTCGTTACCTTTCCCGACTCCGCGACCAGCGCCAAGAGCGAGGCCCAAGTGCGGGCCGACTTCGCGCTTACGGTGCGTAACCAACTCGAACGCGTGGTGACGGAATACTGCCCGCGCGACTGCAAGGTGGCCAACCTCGATGTCGTCGTGGCGCGAGCCGGGGCCGATGAAGTGCAAAACGGCGACGCATACCGTTACCTCTTCTCGCGCGACGGCAAGGGCGCGCTCTTCGTGAGGGGAGTCAACGCCTCCCTCGCGCTCAACTCCCTCATGGACGCGGAACGCAAGGATCGCATCCGCCTGCTGATGAACGAGACGCTCCTGCCGTTCGGTAACGTGAACCTCCAGTGGCGCGAGATCCCATTCCCGCGCAGCGCCGAGGAGATCCAGAAGGACATGGATTTCGAGCGCAACGACCCTTGGGGCCTCAAGCGCCTCGGCGAGGCGCTCAAGATATTCCGCGAGTTCGCCAACACCAAAGAGATTATCCGAGAAAACACGACGAGCTCTTCCGACCGCACGGCCTCCGAGCGCTCGAGCGAAAACAGCCGCAGTGAGTCGGAGCGGGCCTCTTCGAGCTCTTCGCTTACCAAGTCGGAGAGCGAGCGCGCGCGCGAGCTGCAGAACAGTTCCGAAAAGAACTCCAGCTCGCTGACCGCCGACGAGGGCGAGGGCTTCTGGAACAAAGAAACGACCCTCATCGTGGGCGGACTCCTGCTCGCGCTGGTCGTGGCGGGCGCGCTCGGGTTGCGTTGGGTCGTCACCGGTAAGCGGATGCAGCAGGTCATCAACGAGGGCATGGTTGGCGTGGGTCACGCGCCCCAGGGGATGATGGGCGTCGCCATGGACGGAACCGCAGGCGTGGCGGGAGGCATGCCCATGGGCGGCTCGGCCGTGCCCATGATGGGCATGGCCACGGGCATGGCCACGGGCATGGCCGCCGGTGGATTCGCCGGGGCTGCCGCTTACCTTCCCGAAGACGTCAAGAAGGCCGTGGCCCTCGCAACCCTGCGCGACGAGCTCGTCCAGATTTTCGTGACCCAGCCCAAGGTGGCGCGCGACGTGTTCGGAAGGCTCATCCGTGAGGACGGCATCGAGAACACCTCCAAGCTCGTGGTCATTTTCGGCGAAATGATGATTTTCGAACTCCTAGGCGACGCGGATCTCAAGAAGGAGATCTACACGCTTGCCGAGTACGTGCACGTCAACCCGCCGGAGGTTTCCGAGGACGAGCAGCTCACCATCCTCCGCTCGCTCAAGCTCAAGATGACCGCCGGCAAGATGCGGCTCATGACCAGCCGCACGCTGGACATGTTCGACTTCCTCAAGGCGAAGTCGGGAAGGCAGATCTACGACCTTATCAACGACGAGTCACCGCGCTCGCAGTCCATCGTCCTCACGCAGCTTTCCACTGAAAAGCGCCGCACCGTGTTCGAACTCTTCGAGGGGCAGTCCAAGGTCGACCTCCTGCGCGAGCTTTCCAACAACGACGTCGTGCAGCGGGAATACCTGCACAACGTCGCCGAGGCCCTCAAGCGCAAGGCGGCCAGCCGGCCGCAGTTCGACGGCGAGAACGTGCAGGGGATCGACGTCCTGCTCGACCTCCTCGAACGCGCGGAACTGGGCGACCAGCGCAACCTCATGGAGGACCTCGATCGCAACGCGCCGGAAATCGCGCGCATGCTTCGCACGCGCTTGGTCACCGTGGAGACCCTTCCCTACGTGCGCGACGGCTTGCTGCTCGAAATCTTCCTCTCGCTGGAATCGCAGACCATGGCCACGTTCCTCGCGGGGACGCGCGAGCACATCCGTAACCTCATCCTTTCCAAGGCGCCACCCGATGTGGCTGACAACTGGGTGGAGGGACTCGAACAGATCCGCCATATCGATGCCGAGGCCCTGCGCCTCGCCGAGATGCAGGTCATCGCTAAGTTGCGCAGCTTCGCCAACCAAGGCCTGGTGTCGCTCCTCGATACCAACCTGGCGCTGTACCCGAAGGCGGAAGTCGACGTCAACGACGAGGGCGGCACCAACGCGGCCCACGCCAAGCGCGTCTTCAAGATCTCGAACCCGCTCGTGGCATGAGGGCATCGGCGCCGAGCAAGAGTGGCAAAGGAACAGAGAATGATGACCAAAACGAAATCACCGCGTTCGGCTCATGCCTCCAAGCGCATCGTTGATCTTGCCCGCGCGCGCGGGAGCGCTTTCGCCCTGGCCGTGGGCGCGCTCGGCGTCTCGACCCTCTCCCTCGCTACGGGCGGCTGCCAGACACGCGCTTACAACACAGACATCAAGGCGGGAGAGGGCGAGGAGGGCGAAGAGGGCGAAGATAGCGCGGCGCGCGGCAGCCTGAACCCGGGAATCCTCAAGCATCGCGACTTCCTCGCACGTTACGTGGAAGCCATACGCGAGGAAATCGAAGGATCGGAGGACTTCACCTGGGACATCGACTGCCCCGAGGTGAGCGAACGCTTCCCCTTGAAGTTCAACGCCGACTCCGACTTCCGCTTCGACCTCGCCGATGGATCGCCTGCGCGCGTCCCTTCGCTCATGAACGCCGTTGTCATGGCGCGCGCGTCGTTCCTCACCTATAAAAAATCCCACTTCCTTATCGACATGGAACCGGGCACCAAGCCACCGATGGGAAAGCAGCCTGCCGGTCGTGAGCCCCTCGCCTGGGGGTTCACCCACGCGGAGCTCGTTTCCGATGCCACCAGCGACGTTCAGGCATTCGTCTTTTCCAACGATACGGTTGTGCTGGTGGTGTTCCGCGGCACCGCGTCGCTTATCGACGTCATCGTCGATCTCGACCTCATCAAGGCGAAGAACTGGCGTTGGGGCGAGACGCACCGTGGATTTACCGAGGCCTACAAAGGCAAGCACGGCACCATAGGAATCCAGCAGAAGCTCTTTGAGGCCCTCCACGGCCATGGTTACGACATCAACCTGTGGCGGGGCGTGGATGCGGGCCCAGGCGTCGAGCGCGGCGAACCGCGACCCGAGAGCGACGAGTTCGGATACAATCCGCAGCTCGATGTGTCCATAAAGGAACATCCCAGCAAGCAGCTGTGGCTCACGGGCCACAGCGCGGGCGGCGCGCTGGCCCAGCTCCTCGCCGCCGACATCACCGAGCGTGAAACCCTGTTCCGCAACCTCGAGAGGGAGGGTTGCACCGACCTTGCGGGCAAAACGCATTGGGTCGCGGGTGTCGTGAGCTTCGGAGCTCCCCGAGTGGGTGATGGGTCCTTCAAGGCGTGCATGGACGCGGCCATGCCAGGACGCAACTGGCGCTACGTGAGCGACAACGACATCGTTCCCCAGATTCCCTGGGTGAACCTCGGCTACGCGCACGCGGGCGAGAATCTCTTCCTGAATTCCAATGGCAAGCTCGTCATCGATCCTCCCGAGTGGGATGACATCCAGCGCAAGGGCCTCGATGCGCTCTTGGAGTTCACACGCAGCGGGAAGGCCATCGTGTCGGGCGGCGTGGCCGACCATTTCCTCTACCCGCAGCCCATTCAGCACCAGTTCGATCCCCGGTGTTCGCACAAACGCGGAGAGAAGCCGGACTCCGCCAGGGAGGGGGGGCGATGAGTTCCTATTGGTTGGCGGGCGCCCTGCGCGCTTGGGGCGGTTCCTTGTTGGCGTTGGTTTTGTCCGCCTGCAACAAAGACGGAGGCGCTGGGGAGGGAGAGGCCGAGGCCGCCTTCAACAGGGGAGGGCAAACCGTCCGCTACGTGTGTGACAGTGATCCCATTCGTTACTCTCGAGACTGGGATATTGCTTATCGAATTACTTACAATGTGAGCTACGCGTCGAGAGTTTCAGGCAGCCTGACCGCGATGGAATTGACCGTTCAAGGAATGCCGGCTCAGGACGTCGACACAGGTGGGCGAGTCATCCGCCGCCATACCGGGTCGTTACGTTCGTGGGGAACCCATGCAATGGCGCGTTCGCAGACGTCGGGCTCCATCAGCAATTTCAATAGCGCCGACCGTCGTATCGCGGTGAGGATAGACCGCGCCGCGTTCCGTAGTGGCGACCACGGCGCTACCGTGACGCACGTGAATCAGGAAGGTTACCTTTTCAAGCCGGCGCTCTTCGAGTGCACGAGAAGATAGCGGGGCACGGTTTGGTTGATGCGGCTGAGCTGCTCAGCGCCGCAGGGCCCTGGCCATTTCGCGCTTGGCGTCGGCTTCCTTGGCGGAATCGCGTTTGTCGTGTTGGGCCTTGCCCTTGGCCACTCCGATTTCCACCTTCACCCGATTGTCGTCGTTGAAGTAGATGTCGAGCGGAACGAGGGTGTAGCCCTTTTGCCGCGTGGCCTCGTCGAGCTTCTTGATTTCCGATGCGTTGAGGAGGAGCTTGCGCTCCCGCCTCTCGGGATGATTCATATAGGACGCGTGGAGCACCGTGGGAATGTGGAAGCCTAGCAGCCAAGCTTCCCCGTTGCGCACGATGGCGAAGGCCTCGGCGAGGCTCGGGTTGGCCATGCGAAGGGCCTTCACCTCGGAGCCACGCAGGGCGATTCCCGCCTCGTAGCGTGCTTCAATGAAGTACTCGTGGAAGGCTTTTTTGTTTTTCGCGATGGACTTCATACCCTTGCGCCCCGTGCGCATGCCCGTGGAGTCGCCTCGGGGCGAGGCGCGCTGTGGGCGTGCCCGCGCAGAATTTGCCATGGAAAAGGCCTTGTCAAGCGACAGAGCGCCGCTTGTCCGAGCGGGATTCCGTCGACTGGAATTGGTCAGCTGGAAACGGTGAAGGGTGATCGGGGCAACGTTGACCGTTCTGGGCGCACGGGCGAAGACGAACCGAAGAGAATGTGCCGCACGCTCCTAGGGCGGTTCTACGAATGACGCCCGACACGGGGTACCCTGGTCGGGGCCCCTCGCAAAGTGGCGAGCCCTCACCCGGGAGTATCTCCGTCCGATGACGCTCGAACCCTTCGCCCTCGACCTCCTGTTCGCCGCACTGGTGTTCGCCTTCGGCGCGAGCATCGGCAGCTTCCTCAACGTCGTCGCCTACCGTGTTCCGTTGCGGCTTTCGGTGGTGAGTCCCGCGAGCCACTGCACTCAGTGCGGCACGCCCGTGCCCTGGTGGGGACTCGTACCGGTGCTCGGATGGTTCCTTGTTCGCGGCAAGTGTGTGAAGTGCCGAAGCCCTGTTTCGTTCGTGTATCCCGCCATCGAGGCGCTCACGGGGGCGGGAGCGGTGTTCCTCTTCTTCCACCACACCGACTCGGCCACCGCCCTCCACCTCCTCACGGGCGGAACGGTCGGAGAGGCGCCGCTGGGCGCCTTGCGCAAAGCGGAGATGGTTCCGCTGTTCACTTCGCTCTGGCTTTTCTTCACCGCTATTCCTCTTGTCGTCATCGACCTGCGTCACCGTCTGTTGCCGGACGTGATTACGTTACCAGGAACCGCCGTTGCCTTGGCGCTCGGGGCGGTGAATCCCGACTTAGGCTTGAAAGCCTCGCTTCTGGGCGCCGGGGTGGGCGCTGGAGGACTCCTGCTCGTTGCCAAAGGCTACGAGTTGCTGCGGCGTCGCGAAGGCATGGGCCTGGGCGATGTGAAGTACCTCGGACTCATTGGGGCGGTCGTCGGATGGCAAGGTGTTTTCATTACCCTGGGGATAGCGAGTTTCCTCGGGGCCCTGGTGGGCGTCTCCTTGGGGCTCATTCGTCGCGAGGGGTTGCAGGCCGCCATCCCGTTTGGTCCCTTCCTCGCCATTGCCGCCCTGGTGGTCAACCTATGGGGTGACCAGCTCCAAGTTCTGTTTTACGGCTAGTGGGCCGCTTCAAGAATTCGGCGATAGCGTCGTTGTCGCCCCCCGCCGCCTCGCTCATGTACCCACGTACACTCCGCTCGGTCGGC
>JBIKVI010000217.1:0-7459 GCA_044356935.1 Silvanigrellaceae bacterium
TTGGCGATGTTGGGCTCGTAGCCCAATTCGCAGCATACGAGATCACGGGAATCACGCCACCTCCGCTACGCTACGGTGGCCTGTTTCTTTTTAAAAAGCGGCTGTTGGCGCGCTTCATAAAGGGCCCGAGGCCCTGGGCGGGCCCCTCGGAAGCGGAGTTTTTCGGCGGGTGAGGTGTACTTCCCCGTACATGAGCCCGCCGAAAAACGACGGTGACGAACGGATCGGGTCATTTATGAAGCGCGCCTCAGAAAAAAAGTCGATATTGCTGCTTGGCCCGAGGCAGACGGGAAAATCGACCCTTTTGCGTCAACAGGCCCCTGAGGCGCCTCAGTGGAACCTCCTGGACGCCTCCGTCTTTCGGAGACTTTCCGCGGATCCCACGAAATTGCGAACGGAACTTCTCGCAATTTCCCCACGCCCTGAGCTTGTCGTCATAGACGAGGTCCAGCGCTTGCCGGCCCTTCTCGACGAAGTTCACCTCCTTTTGGAGGAGCACGGCTTCCGTTTCGTACTCACGGGTTCGTCCGCGCGCGCGTTGAAGCGAAAAGGTGCGAACCTGCTCGGCGGAAGAGCCCGTATCGCTCGCTTCCATCCCTTCGTGACCTGCGAAATCGGCGAGACGTTCGACTTGCTTCGCGCCCCCAATCACGGACTGCTTCCCTGTAAGCGTTTGAAGGAGGCCCGCTCCCCAGGGGGCTAGAAGAGGTCGTCGGGCGTCCATCCCTTTTCATTGGTCTCGCAGAGTTCCCGCGAGCGTAGCTTGCCGTCGTGGGTCCACGAGTAGACCCGGAAGTCGTTACGTTGAACGGTCCAGGGCAAGCGGCCTCCGTCGAGGGGCCCGTGGTAGTGGACGTCAATGGCGCCCCAGCCATGCATGTGAACCGTGCGGTATTTGTCTTTCGCATTGTCTTGCGGGCCGCACCAAAGCGTCGAAGTTCGCGCTGTGCGTCCATCGCTCAAGCCAACCACCGTGCGCTCGTGACCCAACCGCAGGCGAATGCGCATCCGCACGAGACCATCCTTTTTGCCGCTGCGGTTGCAGTCCTTATTTTTATAGTTGCAGCATGCGCGCTTACCAGGATGGATAGTCGCTCGGAAGTCCTTGAAGTCGCGTCCGCCGCCCCATTGAATGGCCTCTATTGTCACGGGGCTTGAGTTGTAGACGCAAAAGTCAATCGTGGGGACGCTTTCGGTGCCGGTGTAGCGATTTTTCTGGTCCTCAGTGGCCACCCGCGGCGTGGGGCGTCTCATCGTGCCAACCTCTGCGGGAAAGGAGGTCTCAATGAACGCTTTGGGCCATGTTCGCTTCGATGGAGGATGCCTCATCTGGCAACCCGAGGGGGAGCCTCCGCGGCCGCATCCGTTCGTTCAGGACGAGCGCTCTGGGCGGTGGCTAGCGCCCGCGCGGCTTCTGTTTGCGCTCAAGGGATGGAACCCGTGGGTCAGCGCAGCCGGAAAGGCGGGTGTCTTGGCGGCTGCCAGGCGAACAGGGATGCGGTCCTACCAAAGCGAAGCCATTGAGTCGTGGTGCGCCGCTGGTGGGCGCGGGGTCGTGGTCCTGCCTACGGGAGCTGGCAAAACACGACTCGCGATCGCGGTGATCGAAGGCCTCAATCGCACCGCCCTCATATTGGTCCCGACTCGAGTCCTCCTCCATCAATGGCGCGCGGCACTGCGCGAGGTAGGTGTTCCGGCCTCGGGTCAGTGGGGAGATGGCACCTTGCGCACGGAGCGCATCACCGTCTCCACGTACCATGCTGCGCTCATTCATATGCGGACTTTCGGAGGTTCCTTCCACCTCGTGGTGGTCGATGAGTGCCACCACTTCGTGACCCGCTCGTACGCATCGCTCCTCGCGCAATCGACAGCACCCCTCGCACTCGGCCTGTCAGCGACACCCCCCAGGGATGAAGGTTTGGAGAACTTTCGTGATGCGTTTGGCGGCATCGTTTTTGAGCGGAGACCCGCCGACATCCAAAACCACCTGGCAAAGTTTGTTCGCGTCGAGGAGCGCGTCCCGGTGCCAAGTGCGCTCGCGCGCGAACTTGTAGAGGGTCGAAAAGCGGGAGCTGAAGTCTTGGCGCAAGCCAGGGTCGCTGGAAGGATGGCCACGCCGGCGGACGTTGCCAAGCTGCTGCGTGGCCGAAGGCCAATGGCGCAAAAGTGGCTTGCATGGCTCGCGGCCCGCGAGGCGTTGTCGCGCTGGGAGGGTCTAGTTTTGGCAACGGAACTCGCCATCCAGAGGCATGCCATCGGCCGTTTTGTCGTATTCGCGGAATCCACCGCTCTGGCCGTCAGAATCGCCTGTCGCCTTGTCGTTCCTTGCTTTGTTACCGGAATCGACGCGCAGGAACGAACCCTCGCCATGCAGGGTTTCAAGGAGGGAAGAGTCCGAGGGGTCGTGTCGTGCCGGGTCCTCAATGAGGGGTTTGACCTGCCTGGCGTCGACACATGCCTCATTGTCGGAAGCGTCCGCTCGGAGACGGAGTATGTACAACGCCTAGGCCGGGCATTGAGGAAGTGCGGAAATGAAAGAGTCAAACTCGTCGAAATTCTTCCCGACCTCCCCAGCAGCCAGAGAGCGTCCGCCCTCCGAGGGGCCTGGCTTGCGGAGCGATTTTCGTGACGGACCCGCGCGGGATGCGATGCCTATGCTCAGACGGCCCAACTACCTTTACCCTTGCCATGAATCTTCTTTGGAGGACGTCCTAGAGTTCATCGCCACTCTCGCGTCGCTCCCGTTCTTCGAGGTGCGGTCGCGGGTGCAGTCGTGGCTCATCGCCCACGATGCCGACGCCATGGTGCAAGAAGCCGCTAAAGTCGCGCTCGAGATCTGGCCTCGTGTCGACGTGAGCCCCAAGGAGTTGCGCGAGCGTCGTTTGAGGGCTTATTTCGAGGCGGAGGTGCCCCTGGAGCCCCAAGACTTCCTGGACATCCCAGCGCTTCGCCCTCTCGCTTCGAAAGGGGAGGATCTGCCGACTCCGTCCTCACTGCGCGAGGAAATCAACCGCCGTCGCGTTCTCAAGCTCGTGGCGGCCTGCTGGAAGTTGGTTGTCGAGGCGCGGGAAGGGATTTCCACCCTCGTGCGTGTCGCCCGGTTCGGTGGGCTTTTGGTGTGGCCGATGCGCGACCCCGCAAGCGGCATCGACCGCATCCACTTCGGCGGGCCTTTGCAGGCGCTCGAGCGAAGCACGCTGTATGCGAGGAGCCTGTGCGGTGTCACCTTGCGAGCTCTGTCGCTTCCGGGTGCCCACGTCGAAATCACGCCGACACGGGAGTCACCCTCTCGTTACGCGGTCGTTGCTTCGGATCCATTGGGGAGCAAGGCGCGCGCCCGTGCGAAATTCGACAGTCGCCTGGAAAAGGCTTGCTATGGCGCCTTGGTGCGAGCAGTAGACGGGAAAGGGCATGTGACGCGCGAGCCGGGAGCCACTCCGGTTGGGCGTGCGCTGGCTATTCCTGACTTTGGAATCGTTTTCCACTCCGGTGGGCCCTCTCTGGCCCTTGAGGTTGTCGGCTTTTGGACAGAGGCCTACCTCGCACGCAAACGAGAACTTCTAGAGCATCCGGCCTGCAGGCATTGGGGTTTTCTCGTGCACCGTTCGAAGTTCGATGCCTTTGTTGAAGGCTTCACCGGCACAGCGAGGCAACGCGTGTTTCCAATGGAAGATTCTATCGACGCAGCAGAGCTGGGAAAGTGGCTCGGCCGAATTTCCGGCCGGAGTTCAGTGGCCGTTGACACGATGGGTGGCCGGATCGCATGTGTTAAGGGCCTGCAACCCTCGCCCCACCAATAAAGTCATGTGCCCAATCCAGGACGGCGCGCGCCGTGGCGAGGACGTCTTCGGCCTCTTCTTTCGTCAGCGAAACCCGACCCTCTTCGTAGCGCCTCGAGGCGGCAAACTCATTGAGGCGACCAAGCTCGTAGCCGAACGGCGGTTGTACTTCGTCGGGGAGTTTTGCGACGAGGGCGCCGATTTCATGGACAAGCGGCACTGGCTTGCCCGCGTGGCACAGAGCCGCTTTCAGTCCCTTTTCGATGGCTTGTTGGGCCATGTAGAAGAGGTTCTCTTGCCGAATATCAAGGTCGAACCCGTTCAGGAGAAACTGCGCGGTCGCGAGGTCGCCTTCCGCGATGCGGAGGAGTTCAGAGGCGTAACCGGGAGGAAAGAGGCGTTCGGATTTGCGAGGTGTCATGGTTTCTTTCCTTCGACAGGCAGGTGCCCGTAAATGACTCTGCCTTCGTTCATCGCGAGATAGCAGGCCCCGCCCATTCGCGCGCGTTCCAGGAACGCTCGTTCCGTATAGAACAGAATGTCGGCTGCCACTTCGTGCGGTGGTTTTCGCCCCAGAACCCGAGCGGTGAGGCTGGCCACGTCGTCTTCATCGTGAGTGATGACTATGAAGTCGATATCGGAGTCCGCACGCATTTCATAACGTCCCGCGGAACCGAAAACGAGGATGCAGGTCGGTGACGCCGCCTCCAATATCCACTGGAGTCGGGTCGCAACGAGGTCATCCGTTTCCGCTCGAGAGAGCAGAGGGGCATGGAAGAGGCGCATGCGTGCTTCTTTCGTTCGCGCGTTCACTCCCTTTGAGCGAAGCCGTTTTCCAATCGTCAATGGTATTCAATGCGTCAAAAGAGAACAACCGAGTCGGCTGATTTGGGTTGGTTGCGTTTGCCGAGGCAAGATGTTGTGAGGAGTTTGGATTTTTGTGGAAACTAACCAAAACCTCCGGAGCGAAGCATGAAAGTCAACGTAGAGTGGCCACCGACCAGCCAGGAGTAGAACGAGTTTATAGCGGTCCAAGAAACACAGGATTGGAACCCGGGAGCGGTGCTGTCGCACGTGGTTGACCTCTGGTTGCGCCTTCTTTCGCCCGAGGGGCCCGGCGAGGATGAGAATGCAGACGCCTGGGATGACCTTATGGACGAGCCCCAAGTCCTGGCCGCTCTCGTCGCTTTTGGCGAGAAGGCACCAGCCGACGCCCTCGAGGTGCTGCTCCGCATACAAGCGGCACCCATGGAGCTTGAGGATGAGGTATTTGGCGACCTCCTGTCCGAGGCTTGGGAGTCATTGATATTGACCATTGCCACCGAGGCTGCGCAGGTGGAACGGCTCGCGGATTTCGCTGGGCGACGGGATTTGCCAGCGCTTGGGCGCATGGCTGCCGTCACGGGGCTTTCTACCTTAGCCCGTGAAGTCAACGCGCACCCGCTGCGGGCTCTTGCCGCTGAGCGCCTCGCGAGACGCGTCCGGAATTGCGCTCGACCTGGCAAGGTTGCCAACACGGGCAGATAAGGGGCGCAAGCGCCCACGCCCGCGCGCGGCCGGCGGTGAGCAATGAAGTCGAGCCCCGTTTCGTTAAAACTCGCGGGACGGTCGATTGTCGCCGGTGTTACGCCAGGCTGCGTAGTGGCGATGATGTGGCGCTTGGCTGGTCTCGTGACACAGGCCGGAAGTGGCCGGCCGCTCTCTGCTCGATTCTCTGGGCGCCCTGAACCGCGTTCGCACGCTGAGGGCCTGCTCAGCAGCCACCGTCGCGCTGGCCCCGCGCGAGCCGGAACGCGCCTTTCATGAGTTCCCGCGAGGACCGGGATGCACCCCGCTCCGACGCGACGTCCTCCCACCCCGCGATCACGGAGGAGAGCAGGCCCATGAGTTCCGCTGCGCGGCGTTTGGGAACGCGGAAGTGCTTGGCAACTTCCAGCGCGAGATCGAGATCCTGCTCGTTGGACGATTCGGACACGTTGAGCCGAAGGCCGTCCCCATGGGGATTGGGATTCACGTCGAACGCCGGTGCGAGCCGCCAGCCTTCGTCGTCCAGGAGGAAGCCGTGGTTGCGGAGGTGATCGTCGGTGTTCGAAACGAGCATGCCGAAGAGGACGCGCTTCCAGAGCTCCTCGAGGTCGGCATCGGGACGGGATCCCTCCCGGACGATGAAGGCGGCGAGGTCGAGGTAGGAGGAGGCGTCTCCGTCGGCCGACGCTCCGTCGAGGCGCTCGAGGGCTGTCATCGCGGACATGTAGAATAGGCGTCGCCCCGCCTCCCGCCGGTCGAAGCGGCGCGTGAGGAATGTGTGGTGCCTTGCGGAGAACTTCTCGCACGATGCGCTCGGCACGGAGAGCCCGCAGCGGCGCGCCAGTTCCCACGTGATGGATTCCCATAGCCCGACGTCCCATTCATCGTCGCGGGAGGGGAACTTCGCGATCCAGAGCGACCCATCCTGGTGGACGACACTCGCCTTGGGCCTCGCGCCGCCCAGCGAACCCCCCGGGCTCACGAGCATCCTCAGCCACTTCGCGTAGTCGGCGAGCTCCTCGGCGTCATCGCGCTCGAGGATGTGGCTCGCATACTCGAGTTCGCGGAGACTGGTCCAGGGGGGGGAGGCGAACCGCTCGTCATCGTCCAGGAAGGGGCCGTTCTCGTCGAGCTGGAAACGGAGCGCTCCCAGCCGGTGGCCGTCGTACACTCCGAGCAGGAAATCGGACTCGAGGAGTGCGCGCGCGGGGCGCTGCTCCTCACGGGCCCGGAGCGCCTCGCGGCGTTTGAGGAGGAGGCGTCCCCAGCGATCGGGAGCCGAGTCGAGGAAGATGCCGAAGTTCGCGCGTTCCGTTTGAGAAACGAAATGGCGTCCTTGGAAGAGGGCGAGGGAAGGATCCAGAGGGAAGGCGTCCTGTCTCTTCAGCCACCCGGAGTCGTACTCGAAAGAGAAGGTTTCGCGTCCACGGACGAGGTCGGTGTGCAGGATGCCGCATGGGCTCGGAATTCCTTCGGCCGTCGAAGTCGAGCCATCGGCGAAGACGAGGATGTCTCGTGCGCGGGATTTGGGCGTCATTTCGGCTGGTCCTGTGTGGACTTCGCCGCGCGCAGGCGGCGTTCTTTTCGAGGGGCCCGGGCGCGTGTCGGAATCTCTAGGTCTTGCAATTTTCGACCGAGATCATCGTCCCTCGCGACGATCTCGAGATCCGTGTCGAGACCAAGGACGAAGAGCACGTTCGCCAACGAACCGACGGAACTCGTTCCCTTGCCGAGTTCCAGGCGCCGTAGGGACTCGACGGAGATGCCGGCGCGTTCGGCGACGATGGCGAGCGTGAATCGGCGACGCAGGCGTGCTTGTCGCACGCGTTCGCCCAGGGCCGAAACGCGTGCTTGCACGCGCGGGAGCAGCGGGGCGGGGGTCTTCGGCATAAAGCACCATAAAAGAGTCACTAAACCATTTCAGACATCTCATATTGTGTTTTACATGTCTGAATCAATGGGCAATCATTGCAGGAGGGACAAGAAACGGAACGTAAAACATCATAAACGATGTCTAAACCACTCTAAGGAATCGTTTATGATGTTTTGAAGCGATGCCTCTACCTAGCCCGCTGCAAATCAAGCGCTTGAAAGGAAAGGGTTTCCCGCAGTTTTCTGTACCCCTCGTTTCCGTTGTGGCCGCACCAATCGCA
>JBIKVI010000022.1:0-24410 GCA_044356935.1 Silvanigrellaceae bacterium
TGCGCGGGCTGCACTCGAGACCATGGGGGAACTCAAGCGACCGAGGCACTCACGCAAGGCTGCATAACAAGGAGGCGGTCGGCCTCGCTACACAGGCCTTACATGGCCTCGAACATGCAAGGCACCCTCAAGACCCCAGGAACGGACCCCAACGCGCCCATGGCCATCGAGCAGTGGAAGATTCCCATCGCGAGCGCGCTCGTCGAGTGAGGGGTCGACGACTCGTGACTACACGCCCGGTTTGAGCAGTAGCGTTTTTCCGCGCGGCTTTTCCACTGGCTTTCGGAGGATGAACCCCGCCGCCTTGAGTTTAGCCTCGCGCGCGAGGTGTCCCGCGAGCCGTTTTGGTGCGTAAGCCGCAGTCGTCCGGATGCGCGGATTGAATTTTTTCCATTCCCGCTCGATGGCCTGTTCGTGCGTCACGATAAGGGCCTTCGAGGCGGAGTCGGACGCAAGAGCTTCGTTCTCGAGGGGGGCGAGGCGTAGAGCGATTTCGCGCAAGAGATTCCCCCTCCAGGTAAGGGAGTTGACTCCTCGAGGTGCCTTTTGCGCCTCGAGAAAAGCTCCGAGGCATCCGTAGAGGTATTCGGCGTAGGCGAGGTGTTCCTTGCGTCCCCAAAACTCGATGACGCATTCATGGCCGTCGTCGGTGAGGCGGGGCGATCGAAAATAAAGAAAACGCACGGGCGAGAGACGCGATACGAGCGAAGCGATTTTGCGTTCGACCGTGCCGTGGGTTTTGCCCGTTGCGACGAGCCACCGGCCAATAGGCAGGGCCTCGCGCAAAGCGTCGACGTTGTGCTTACGCAAGATTCCCTCGAGCAGGCTCACGGCCGCCGCCTGCTCTTCTTTCGTCCCGGGGTTGGCGATGAGCGCTTGGAGCTTTTCGACACGTCGAAGGACGGGGTTATCGCTTTGTGCCTTGCGCATGGCGGCCATGCGCTCGGAGACTTCGTCGATGCACACGAAGGGGAGGCGGAACTCGTGTGGAACGCCCACACGCTCGCAGGCTGCCGAGAAGTCGGGGCCGTGAGCATGGGCCGCGGCGTGTCCTCCGGCCACGGCGTACTGAAGTTGGTGCGCCATTTCGTGGAGGAAGACGCCCTCGACCATGGGCCAGCCGTGCTCACGGAGCAAGCAGGCATCGATGCGAATCACGTTTCTACCGGCATCGTAGTCAGCTAACCGTCCAGCAGTCATTTTGTCGGGGATTTCGATGACGGGTGTAGGGAGCTTGAGGCGAAACGAGCGGCACCGGGAGGAATGGAGATCCTCGAGGAGCTTTCGCCATCTAGTTTTCTCATCACGTATTGTACCCATCGTCTTCCTCCGTGCATCGGCCCGCGCCGACGTGGAAGAGTACGTTACCGCACGCCAAGGGAGGCGTCACCCGACGGAGATTTCGGGGAAGGCCGGGGATGCCTAAACGAATTCATCCTTCCAAGGAAACACGACGCCACCTTCGGCTTCGAGACGCATGGCCGTTTCCACGAGACGCTTGCGCGCGGCTTCGAGATCCTCCCTGCGATCGCGGCCTGGGGCTGCGCACAGGTCCTGGAGCTCGGACGCGCGCGCCGACGAAACGGCCGCGAGCCACGACCGTCTCTCGTCATCAGGAAGATGGCGAATTGTCAGGGAGAGTTCCTTGTCGCCGACACGAGCGGCGATCTTGGCAAGATCGGAGCGAGAAAGGGCCGCGAGCCTTTCAGGCGTGACCATGGCCGCGCGCACGCGCGCCGCCAGTTCGGGTTCACGCTCCTCCATGCGACCGAGCAGGTCCTCCGCGTGCGATTGATCGAGCGCGCGCACGAGCGCGATGACCTTTTCCGTTCCGCCGAGTTCGCGCGCGGCACCGCCGAACTCGTTCTGACGCAGGGCGCGCAGCTCGACAAGAAGGTCCTCCAGCGTGGCGCGTTCGACGCTTCCCAGCGTGGCAACGGCCAAGGCGATGTCGGTGCGGAGTTCGTGAGGCATGAGTGGCAGGACGCGCGCGGCGCAGGCAGGTTCGGACAACGCCACGACACAGGCTCCCACCTGTGGGCGCTGCGCGGAAAGCCAGGTCGCGAGAGCGCGCGGTGCGAGGTCGGCGACGGCGGCGCGGATGTCGGCGAGAAGCGCTTCATCGCCGAAGGCTTCCGAGAGGTCCGCCTCGCCGAGGTGCGCGGCCGCGGCCGCTACGACTCGACGGCGTTTCTCGACATCGAGTCCGGCACCTGGCTTTACGTCGAGCACGAGGCGCGTGACCTGGCGAAGGGCCTCCTGAGCGTCCTCCGATGAGATCGTCCCGAGCCTCGACACCGCTTGGAGCACCTTACGCGCGAGATCGCGGGGGAGGCCGGCAACGATGCGACCGGCGTCCTTTTCTCCCATGGCCACGAGGGCGACGGCCACCTTCTCGATGTCGGACAGCTTCAACGGCGTCCCCCTCCCGCGCATGGCTTCGGTGTTCCCCAATGCCAAGGTAACGCGTCAGAGCGCCGTCGTCGACTCCGCGCGCGCCAACCCGAGGAGGGAGTCGAACATGGATTTTGGGAAGGAGGAGTGGCAAGCGAGCGAGAGATCGTGGCGACCTGCATCGGATTTGATGGTGCGCGGGGGCGTGTCGAGGCGCTTGAGCTCGCGACGTGCGCGCGCCGCCACGCGCAGCGGCAGCGCTCCCACTAAGGCTCCCCCACGCACGAGTGCGAGTATGGCCTCGAAGCTCTCGGTTTCGAGCATCGGCCGAGGGGCAGCGGGCAAGCTCTTGAGGTAACGGTGGAAGCTGCGGGTGTGGTGCTTGTCGTCGACGCGCAGCGCTCCGAATCCGAGGCGTCCGGCGAGGCCTGCGAGGTCGGAGGTCGATGCTGGGCCCCTGTCTCCAAGTTCCCGTGTTACGAACACGCCGTAAGAGTCCGACGCGTAAGGACGCACGTGGAGCGTGGGGGCATGGGTGGCGTCGGCCACGAACGCGAGATCGAGATCGCCCCGGCGGCACATTTCAAGGATGACCCGGGACCGTGCGATTTCTAGCGAGACCTCCATGCGCGGCCAGCGCTGCCGGAGGAGCGGCACGAAGCGTGGCAGGAGTTCGATGGCTATGCTTTCGTAGGCCCCAATGCGAAGGCGTCGGGGCGCGGGAGCGGGCAATGTGCGATCGGCATCGAACCCGTCCAAGGCGTCGAGAGCTGGAGCGAGCGCCAAGAGCACCGATGAGCCTTCAGGTGTGAGGCTCACGCCACCGCGCGAGCGGGTGATGACCGGGAAGCCGAGAATTGCCTCGAGCTGCGTGAGTGCCTGGGAAACCGCAGAGACAGAAACCCTCGCCTCCAGAGCTGCCGCGCTCATTGATCCAAGCTTCTCCACGAGGCGCAGGATCCAAAGTTTGTGAGCATGTTGATGCAGTTTCACAGACGACCTCGCGATGGCGGCCTCGGGAGCTTCCACAGCCTTAAGGAAATCTAAAGCGTGAGGCAAGAGCCTTTCGATGGATTGAAACTGCGCCGCTTCGTGTCCCATCCTGCGTCAGCCCGCGCGACGCGTCCGCGGCATTTGAACCGACATTGGCTTGCGTTGATTGTGGTGGCCCCATCATCCTTGCATTCCCCTACTTTGAAAGGAACGCCAATGGCCAAGGAACTTCTCATCGTCAATGGAGCCCACTCTACCCAAGCGCGCGCGCTGCTCGGGCTTTGCGGCGACAGGTACGACCTCCGACTTCTTTCGCGACACGACGAGGCTCCAGAGGAAGGCAGGGGAGAAGGCCATCGGCACCTGAAATGCGATTCCCTTGACCCGGGCCAAGTTGCCGACGTCATGGGATCCATCGCGGAGGAGGGGAGGACCATTGCCGGTTACGCCCATTTCCTGGGAAGCGTGCTGCTCAAGCCGTTGCACCTGACGACTCTGCAGGAGTGGGATGACACGTTCGCGATCAACGTGCGCAGCGTCTTTCTCGCCCTCAAGGTGCTCATGCCCGTGCTCATGAAGCAGAAAAAGGGTAACGTCGTGCTCGTGTCCTCGGTAGCGGCTCGCATTGGTTTGGCCAACCACGAGGCCATCGCCGCAGCCAAAGGAGCCATCGCGTCTCTGGTGCCGAGCCTCGCGGCAACCTACGCCAACCAGAACGTGCGCGTGAATGGAGTGTCGCCGGGACTCATCGATGCCCCCCTCTCGGCACGCATCGTGGGCAACGAGGTGAACCTGAAGGCGAGCCTCGCCATGTCGGCCATCAAGCGGGTGGGGGAGGGCCGCGACGTGGCGTTGTTGATCGACTTCCTTCTCGACGACACGCGCAGCGGATTCATCACAGGAGAAGTCTTGGCCGTTGACGGAGGCGTCGGCCGTGTCAAGCTTCCCCCCAAACTCTGATCAAGGGAAGTGAGACAGCCATGGCCCACGGATTCCTCATCGACATGGACGGCGTCATTTACCGCGGCAACCAGCTCATTCCGGGGGCGGCGGAGTTCGTGGCCAGGCTGCGCCGTGAGAACGTTCCCTTCCTTTTCCTGACCAACAACAGCCAGCGCACGCGGCGCGACATGGTCGCCAAGTTGCAACGCCTCGGCATCGACGTGGAGGAACGCCACCTCTTCACGAGCGCCATGGCCACTGCACGTTTCCTCGCCCAACAGAAACCCGGGGGAACCGCCTACGTCATCGGTGAGGGCGGGCTCCTCCAGGCTCTCCACGTCAATGGCTACGCCATCGTCGACTACGCTCCCGACTACGTCGTGGTGGGCGAGGGGCGCACGTTCACGCTCGAGATGCTCGATCACGCCGCCAAGCTCGTGTTCGCGGGCGCGCGGCTCATCGCCACCAATCTCGATCCCAATTGCCCCACGCAGGATGGTACGTTGCGTCCAGGATGCGGAGCCATCGTCGCCATGCTGGAAACGGCCACCGGCCGCCAGGCCTTCAGCGTCGGGAAGCCCTCGCCGCTCATGCTGCGCGCGGCGCGCAAGGAGCTTGGATTGCAGACCAATGAGACGACCATGATAGGCGACATGATGACCACAGACGTGCTCGGTGGCGTGCAGGCGGGTTACCGCACCGTTCTCGTCCTTTCAGGAGGAACCCGTCGCGAGGATCTCGTGCGTTACTCCTACGCCCCAGACCTCGTGGTCGATTCCATTGCCCACCTCGACTTCGATGGACACTTGGGGCGCTAGGGATAACCGCGATTCATCGGCCCCGTGACTCGGCTCACTCCGCGAGAACCGCTTCCGTCTCCACGACTGGCGCGGGCTTGCCGAGCACGAAACGGAACTCCACCCGTCGATTGGCTTCGCTCAGCGGGTCGGAGGTCTGCGCGGGGCGCTGGGTGGAATACGCGCCCAAAGCCACGAGGGGATGGCCCTGGGGATTCGCCAGACCCGAGAGCGCAGGTGTGCAGGCGTAAAGGCGCCGCAGAACGGTCTCCGCGCGCGCGCTCGAAAGATTGAGGTTGTCTTTGAACTGACGCCCAGGCACCGCGTAGGCGCGTGCATCCGCATGCCCTTCCACGAGGACGGCGTCCAAGGGCAGTGCCGCGAACTCGGGTTGGCACGTGAACTCCTTGGTGGAGATCTTTTCCGCCGCCGTGCACGCCTGGAGGCCTGGGCGCGCATCGAGCACACTGGGCGCGGCGTAACCTTGGGGCTGCTTGGAGAGGCATGCGGTGGCCTGTGCAAGGACGGCTCCGACGGTATCGATTTGCTCTAGGGGACGTCCGATGAGCCAGGCCTGACCTACCTTGAAGGAGACGGAACGCGGCCCTAAGCGTAGCGTACCGATCTCGGCGTCCACGGTGCTCTCCACGCCGGCTGTCTCAAGGGACGCGGCGATGGCCTGGAGGAACTTCGCGCGCAGGGCTTCTCCCGCTGCCGCGCCGCCTTGGTCATGCAGCTTGGATGCGAGCTCCGTGGCCCGCAGGTGCGATCCCGCCCAGGCGACTCCGCCCACGAGGAAAAGGAACAGAGCGACAGCCGCGAGCCCCGTGATTTGGCTTCCCCAGCCCAGCCCCGAAAGCCCCGTCTCGGCGCGCTCCATGGGAACGCGGGGGCGCATCACGAGACCCTCCTTCGGCGACGGCTGCCATCAGGTCGCGCGGTGCGTTCCCGGTGTGTGCGGCGAGGACGACCGTCGTAATCAAAGTCGTCGTCGTAGGCGAGGACGTCCTCATCGCCATCGTAGCGGTCATCGAAGCGGTTATCGTGGCCGGTGTCGTAACGGGTGTCGTAACGGGTGTCGTTACGGGTGTCGTTACGGGTGTCGTTACGGGCGTCATGATGGCCGTCGTCGCGCCCATGGGAGGGTGCGCGCCGCGTCGATTCCTTACGGCGCCTTGCGGACAGTCCGCCACCCGACTGGGGCTTGCGGAGGTTGACGACCTTGATGCTCGAAAGCGGCATGTCCTCAAGGTAACCTGAGATGCTGCGCACTTCGTCGGCGACCTCGTCGAGGCGGCTCGATTGCACGTGCTCGGAGATGGCGTCGACCTCGTGTCCGATAACGCCGAGCTCGCGCGCAACGCGCTCGCTGATGTCGGCTATGCGGGCGTCCATGCGGCGGCCGATTTTCTCGATGCGCAGGCTCATGCGCTCCGCGATGTCCTCGAGACGCCCGCCCATTTCCCCGGAGACGTCTTCGATGCGGCGTCCGAGACGCGCGTCCACATCGTGAACACGGTTTCCAAGGTCATCCACCGTATGTCCGATGGCTTTCTGCGCGATCTCGACCTGACTCGAGAGCGACTTTGCGACGCGGACCATGTCCTCACGCACGGCTGATTCCACCTTCTCCACGCTCTCCTTCACCTCGGTGTGGAGTTCGCTCACGCGCTGCACCAGGCCGGTGCGCTTCTCGAGGCGCTTGGCGCCCTCTCCTTCGGCGCGAGCCGTGGCGCGGCGATCTTCGCCTTCCTTGAGTCGTTTATCCAAGGAAAACTCGGCGAGGCTCTCGCGCATTTGGCCGTAGGTAGTTTCGGGAGCCCACTTGTGCAGTTTCTCGCGAACCTCGGACAGGAAGGGCGTCAGTTCACCCTCGCCGGCAATGCCTTCGCCGACGAGAACCGTGGCCACGAGGTCGACCCGATGGGCGATGTCCTCTCCGACCTTGAGGACCGTTTCCGCCATGCGGTTGCCCTGCATACCCACGCGGTCGTTGATGGCTTCGAGGAGCTTGGTCTGCTTGGCCATGTCCACGGCCACGACCTCTTCCATAACCTTGGTCGACTGGTGAAGGTCGGCCGCCATGATTTGGGCGCTGTCGCGCAACTGGGATATGAGCGTCTGCGTGAGTTCGGCCTGCGCACCGAGTTGCATCGACAAGACGTCGCGCGCTGCGCCACTCTCCGAGCGCCACTCCTCGCCATGTTGCCGCCAGCGTTCGTCGGACGAGCGCCACTCCTCGCCCGCCTTCTGCGAGTAGGTCCCAAAGGACTCGCGCAGGTCGCGCGTTTGGGCCGCGTTTCCGGTGACGACTTCGTGGATGCCCGAAAGGTTGTGGGCGATGTTGGCGGTGCGCATATGGAGAGAGGGAATGTCGATGTTGGCGAACTCGGTGGAAACAGTGTGGCGCAAGTGCTCGAGTTCAGCGCGCAGAAGCCCGGAGGCCTCGCCCAGGACGCCAAGGAGCTTGTCGAGCTGGCGTTCGTCGGCTTTATTCAGGCCGTGCGAGAGGATGTCGAGCTCGGCACGAAGCCATTCGAATTTGCCCAACACGTCAGCGCGCATGACGTCTTGACCATCGGACAGGATACGCGCCGCTTGGCGAAGACCTTCCTCAACGCGGCCGACGCATGCCACCATATTCTCGTTGAGGACGTTCATGCGCTCACCCGTATCCACGCGAGAGCGCGAGATCTCGTCGCGCGCCACGACGCGGACCTGCTCTATCTCTTCGCGTACGAGCGCGCGAGCTTGTTCTATTTCGTCGAACAACTTCGCGCCGAGTTCGGACATCGCGTGGCCGACCCGCTCGAAGTTGGCGCCCGTTTCCAGGCGGAAAGCGCTCATTTCCTGGTGGAGTGGAACGATGTAACCCTGTGCCGTGCGCTCGAGGAGTTCCTCAACCGTGTGGCCGGATTTGGAAATGAGACTTCCCACCGTGGAGTGGAGATTCTCGAAATAGGTCGAAGTGAGATCGACCAAGGTCTTGTGGGTGAGACGCAGTTCGGTGAGCGAGGTGGAGGCAATCTGCTCGATGGTGGAGGGAGTGAGGCTCGAGTCGAGAATCATGGTTACGGCCTGGATCATGTCCGAGGCCTCCGAGGTTTGGACGCGTTCGACGATAAGGAAGGCGACCGCTCCGACGATGCCTATGGCTGCGGGCCACAAGGCCATGCCTCCCACATCGAGCAGGAGAGTGAGCATGTCTCCGAGCGACTTGGAGTCTGCCGAGGCCAGCAAAGGTCCAGCCGAGTAGATGCATGCAGCCAATCCCACCACAGAGCCCAGCGAACCCAAAGCCAGCAGGATGGAAGGGACGGCGTTGAAGAAGCGCAGCCCTAGGGAGGTCTTCAGGATGAAATCCCGATCGAAGACCAGTGTTGCCTCACGACCGCTGCGGTAGAACTGGTCATAAGGAGGCTGCGGCGGAATGAGTGCCTGGAAGTAACTCTGGAAGCAAAACGCGAGCGCGGGGACGCGCGCGAAGATGCCTTGGAGTTGGGCGCCCGTGTCGACCGTGAAGGTCCGGAACTGGGAGCCATCGCCGACCTCGCCGAGGACGGCGCGCACGTTCTTCTTGAAGAACGCCACGCGCCCAAGGAAGGCTGCCAAGGCCGCGACGGCGGCAATGACCATGATCCCGCTGAAAGCGAGGATGAGCAAGGATGCGGTGTTCGAGTCTGCCATGACCTGTGACTCCTCCAAGTCCGATACGCTGTGGCGCATCGGCACTCTTTGCACGGTCTTGACGGGCATTTTGGAGGGTTGCCTTATCCGGGATTGAAAAACCTTCGAGAGTCACCCAGGCTTTTCGGTGACATGAAAGACCCCGAAAAAAATGCCCAACGCCGCTCCGTGGGGCCTTTTCAGGCAGGGAACGCATGAAATCTCCGTTCGGTCACACAGCCCGCTTCGTTTCTTCTTAGCGGACTTCGATCTGCTCGAAGCGCAGGGTGTGGACACCCAACGGTGTCGCGGGAGCGGACTTCACCTTCGGTGACCAGAGTCCTGAGGCGCCGCTGCCGTAAGCGATGGGAAGGTAGGCGAACGACGAAAGGATTTCGCGCTGGATCTCGCGATAGAGTTGCAGGGTTTTGGACTTGTCGTCGGTCCGAACTACCGCCCCCAAGGCTTCGTCGATCTTCCGTGACTCGATGTTGAAGTCGTTCTGCTCGTAGCCCGAACGGAAGTATGTGAGGACGGAGTACGCATCGGCGTATTCGAGCCCCTTGCTCGAGATGAGCACGTCGAAATCCTTCGTCTTGGTCCGATTCAAGAGGTCGCCGATAGGCAGTGGCTCCTCCACGACGTCGAAGCCGCTTTCCCGCAGCGCCGCCACAAGTAAAGTAACAAGCACTGCCAGCCTTTGGTTCTTCTCAAGGTAGGCAAAACGCAGGGGCCGCTTTGCGGCTCGTGCGCCTCTCGGGCGCGGCGACGAAGCCCGTGCTGCCTTGAGGACAGCGGAGTATTCGGATTTTCCGAATCCTTCTTCCAGGAAGGGCGGGAACACGCCGTAGAGGGGCTTAAAGGCGTCGTCCGGGGCAAGGAAACCCTCCCGGAAACGCGCGAAGGCCTCGGCGACGTCGAGTTTCGTGGAGCGGTCGAGGGATGGGCCGACGCGCGCGAAGAGGAAGCGCGAGGTATCAGGTGTGGCGTGGATCCATCCCTTCCGTTGGAACTCCTTAACCTCTTCCGCGTTCAAGCTGGTGTCAGCAAGCGAATCGACTTTTCCGGACTTCGCAAGATTGGACCGACCCTCGGTGCCGACCCTGACGAATTCGATGCGCCTAGGAGGCGACTTCGACTCGTGTTGGTTTTGACGCCATTTCTCGATCACGATGGTTCGCGACTCGACCTCGACGACGCGCCAGGCGCCGCTCGAAGCCATGCCAACGCTTGCGGAGAATTCGTTCACGTCGCTTGAAGGAACAATGCCGCAATCGGGCAGCCCGAGAATCTGGAAGATGACCGGGCTGAACGAAACTAGCTTAAATTCTACTTCTTCTTCGCCTTTTGCGGTAACCCCGAATTCAGGAGTTACAGACTTTCGGCCAGCCGATTGCTCGAACCCGCGTATGAAGCTCAAGTCGCTCGCGACAGCGGCTTTTGACAACGCGAGGCGTTCGAACGTCCTCACGATATGGGCGGGCCTTATCTTCTCGCCATTCGAGAACGTTGCCGCCTTCAGGACGAACACGAGCGACTTCCTGTCTTTGGAAAGCGACCATCGGCTCGCGAGATCCGGTGTTACCGTGCCGCCCTGCGAGACCGACACGAGGCTAGCGTGGAGCTGGCGCGCGATCATGACGTGGGAGACGTGCTGGACTCGCGCAGGGTCGACGACGAAGGGAAGATCGGGGACGGGGAAGCCGAGCATGATCATGGCGTGTCTCCACGGGGAATGGCAGCGGCGCGGCGCGCCAGGGGAAACCACGGGACGAGCGCGAGCAACGCAAGCAGCGCGAAGCTCCCCCGCAGTAGGAAGTCGCTTTGCACAGGGAGGTAGGGAAACACGTGTCCGCCGACGATTTCTGACGCACCCACTAGAATCGCGAAAATGAAACTACGCGTGGTCGCCAACTTCGCGATCTCGTCGGCTGAAAACGCGTGCATGAGTTCTCCCGTCGCCCTGTGGTGCAACCCCCAATAGCCCACCCGCGCCAAGAAGAGGAATGACATAGAGGCAATAGGCCACGAAGGAATCGCGAGCAGGAACCATCCCGACGCAAGGAGGAGCGTCGAGACGACGACGGCAGCCGGACGCGACATCCTGGTGACGAGCGGGGACGCAGCGAAGATCGCGAGCCCCGCAGCGAGGACGGCTCCCGGAAGGAGGTCGCTCCGGGTTCCGAGGATGCGCAGGTAAGTGAGGTTGGTCGAAAAGGAGGTGACGAGGAAGACCGCGTCCCAAAGAAGGGTCTGCGGTGCCCGGTCCCAAATCCTGCGGAAGTTCGCGAGCACGGAGCCCGCGGTGGCGAAGCGGCCCGCGGATGGAGGGACCGGCGCTGTCGCAGCGAACCTCCCGTCGCGCTCGAGCCGAAGCGCGATCAAGGCGTTCAGGGCATACGTGGCGGCGTCCAGTCCCAAGGCGACGTAGAGTCCTACCAGACCCTGGGCAGGCAAGACGAGGCTCAGGGGCGCGGCAACAACGATGGTTCCCTGGCTCGCCTTGTTCAGGTAGAGCGCCCATTTTACGTTGCTGGCTTCGGGGGCACCCGCGAACGTCTTAGCGACGAGGGAGCGGACTCCTATTTGGGGGCCTACGACGACCGCCCGGATGATGGCGCAAGCGATGAACACCCACCAGCCGAGCCCGACGGCGAGCGATGCAGCCATGAGGGCCGTGAGTAGGGTCGCCAGCGCCTCGCTCCCGAACAGAAGGCGGAGCGGGCGCTGCCTGAGGGCGATGGGAACGGGGAGGTATTGAGCGGAAACGTTGGCCGCCAGCCGGGTCCCGCCGACGTAATATCCCATGACCAGCGTTCCTGCCTGCTCCATTCCCATGGTCTTTAAGGCCGTGAGGACCAAAGTCATTGTCCCAAGTTGGGACAGGAAAGTCCCTGTAAGGAACAAGCGCTCGGATGTTACTTTCGGGGCCGGGGACATTCAGGGATTCCTTGAACGCCGATAGTTCATTGGGGTAGGAGACCTCTTGCGAGTCAATTGGTTCGACTTGCGGCTAAAGTCAACAACGGAGGTTTCGGCCATGAACACGGTGCTTGAAATGACGCTCGATATCGAGGCTCTCGAAGACGCTGTTGAGGAACAAATCGAGAGTAGCGACGACACGTCGATTTGAGCGCCGGCTTCCGTGACTGGTGGGTCCCACGCGCGGGGAGACGCGCACAACTTCGGCCGGTGCGTCGTCGAGCGGTTCGACGGCGATCGGGTGGTTTTTGAGAAGCCGCGCTCCTGTGCATGGGAGCATCTCTTTTTCGGAGCCGGTTCGCCTCTGCGGGATTGGCTTGGACGAATTGATGACCGGCAGAGTGGCCGGAGCGCAGGAAGTCGAAGTGATTGCCCTCATCTCGTCGAGCAATTCCTGCAGCTTCGCTTCGTCGAAGTCGGCGCTCATCGGAGCGTTGCCATAGGAGTCGAAGAATCCCCTTTCGGTGCTCATTCCAATCAGTCCCTCGTGACTCAATTCGCGCGCCTCCTTGCCTACGCAATCGCATTCGGGCTTTACGACCTCCACGCGGACAACGTAAGGATTTCCCGCGCGGGCATTGTGCCGGTGGACGTCGAGTGCGCGTTCGCGGGCATCCGGCTGCCTTAGGAGACGCTTCTCGTCCCGACTTTGCGAAGTAAGGGAAGCATGGCGGCGAGCATGCGAATCCCGGGTTTCCCGATTGCCTGGGGTTCTCCTTCAGGCAACGAATTCGACTCCTTGGCATTCCTTCTGGACTTCTGCGACGCCCTCGCTGAATTCAGCGCATCCGCGTGCGATTTCCCTTCTCACGTGATTCCCGATGACGTTCCCTTGCGTGTCATCCTCCGGAACACCAAGACGTACCGTAAGCTATTAGTGGGAGGGGCCTTGCAGCCGTCGGAGATCCGTTGGCCTCTCCTGCGTGAGGAGGAGGTCCAGCTTGAGCGGAATGACATCCCCTATTTCTTCACCTTTCCGCGGAGCCAGGAAATTTACTTCTATGGGGACGACAGTTGGCGCATAGAGAAGGCCCACCTACCTGCGGGAACGTTTACGCACCTCTCCCACCGTTTACAGGCATCTGTGGCCACTTGTCTTGATTCGGAACGCTTGGGGAACGTACTCGGATCGACCGCGCTTTTCCTCGGACGTCGTCTCCTTCCTCTTGGACACCACGAAGATCCCACAGGAACACTCGCGGTGACGCGGGACAAAGGAAGTATCCGTGTACGATATCTCGATAGGGTATTCGCTTCACGACTCGGGTCTCCTTCTGGAATCGGACGATGACGAGCCCGATCGGCATTGAAACAGCTCTAAGAGCCGGGATCCGGCGAGTCGCCATCGTGTCTGGGATCCTCGTGTTCGTGGTCGCATCGGCGCTTGTTTGCCTCAATAGATACGAGAGCGTCGCACGTAACGTAACATTCCTGTCTACTCAAATGATGCGGCAGCTCGTTCGTCACTCCTCCGATGAAGACGGATTCCGTCTGCGCCGCGCGCTAGTGGATCTCGTGGACGACTTTCAGAAGCACGTGGATACTCGGCTCTCCTATTCGGTTTCCATGGACGGCGCGCAGGTCATGTCATCCGACTCGGCCGCGCTGTGGCGGTTCGACTGGGTTTTCGAGGAGACACTTCCGAACGGCGCGCGCGCGCGCGTCTCTCTCGGCGTGGACGCGTCCATCCTCGCCAATGACCTCGCGGCGGGTGTCTCGTTTGGACTCCTCATGTCCTTGGGGTTTCTCCTCCTCCTTCGACACTTGGTGCGCTCGTTTGTCGTCCCGGTCCGAAGCGATCTTCACACCATGCGCGAGTCCCGGAAGCCCGTTCATTTCGACGAGTTCGTTCGGTTCTTCGAAGCCCTAGAGGAATCGCGGAGGTTGAAGTCGCACGAGGTCGTCGCTCAGACGACCCAGGCATTGGCACACGACGTTCGAAAGCCGTTCGCGCTAGTGAAGTCGATCCTGCAGGTGGCTCTCGCTCAGGAGAACCCAGCGCTTGCCATCGCGCACATTTTAGAAACGATGCCGGAGGTCGAGCGCGCGTTTGAAAGCGTCGAGGGGCTTATCGAAGACGTGATGCAGATTGGTACTACGTCCCCTTTGCGTTTGGATTTCGCGCGCCCTAGTGACATCTTCGAGCCTGCACTCCGTGCTGTCGCTCGGCTCCATCCTGATGCGGACGTCCGCGTGACGTACGAACTCCGGCACGGACACGGGGTCAGGGTCGACCTACGGCGCGTCGAACGCGTTTTCTTGAACATCCTCGAAAACGCGCTCCAAGCAATGGAAGGCAGGGGCGAGGTGTGGATCAGAACTTTGGACGCGGGGGAGTTCGTCCGCTTCACGGTGGGAAATTCTCGGTCGTCAATCCCACCCGATCTGCTCCCCAGCATTTTCGACGCTTTCGTTACGTCCGGAAAAAAAGGCGGCACAGGACTCGGACTCGCTATAGTGAAACGAGCCGTTGAGGCCCACGGGGGAAACATCCTGTGCGAGTCGCTGGAGGCAGAGGTGCCTGAGCACCGAAAGGTTGAGTTCGCCTTCACCCTCCCTCGGGCGCTCGACCGCGACCTTGAGTCCAACGTCTGCCGGACGTTGAGCTTCGCCGAACTTCGATCCTCAACGCCCCAAATAGCTGCCGCGCTGCCTTCCTGCCGGCATGTGGTCCTTCAGGGGCCTTCGCACGCTCAAGAACGGCGAATCCCTTTACTCGCTCACATAGAGGATTCGACGGCGTTCCTCACGGGGTTCCGCCTGAAGTCCAAGGGCCATGCCGATGTCAGAGAGTTCCGGTCTCCTTCTGAGTTCCAGCACTGGTTCTTGCAAGAAGACGGCTTTTTGAGCTCGCTCGACGTCGTCCTCACCGACTTCAACTTTGGGACATCCGAGAAGATGGATGGAGGAGCCCTCGCGAAGTGGTTGCGCGAAGCAGGCTTCGAGAAACCCATCCTCTTAACGTCGAACGCCGAGATCACCGACGAAGAACTCGCGGCATACGGTTTCAGCGGAAGGGTCTCGAAGCCTCTCCGCGATTGGTCGGAAATCGAACGGTTGCTGCCCGCTGTTAGCCCCCCTGAAGCTCCTTGAGCTTCGTCGCCACATTGGCGGCGTCCTTGGCGGGGTCGACCTTGTCGTCTTTCCAGCGGATGACGAGCTCGGGGTCGATAACGAATGTCCAACGCTTGGCTAGCGGCACCAAGGGCATTTTGGCGCCGAAGGCTTCGGCCACGATGGTCTTCTCGTCGGACAGGAGCGGGAAGTTGAGCGAGTGGTTCTTGCGGAACGCCGCGAGTTGCTCGGGTGAGTCGGTGCTCACGCCGAAGACTTCCGCTTTGCGTGCGCGGATGAGCTTGATGGAGTCGCGGAACGCGCAGGCCTGCGCCGTGCAGCCGAGCGTCTCCGCCTTCGGATAGAAGTACAGCACCGTCCACTGACCTTTGCGGTCGGCGAGACGAAACGAGGAACCGTCGTCCTGCTTCACGGTGAAGTCAGGCGCCTTGTCTCCCACCTTGGGAGCCTTAGAGGCATGGGCAGGGCGGGAAGGGAACACCGACATCGAAATCGCGGCCATGGCCGTGAGGGCGCCGAGGGTCGGCAGTGCGAAGGGTGATGCGGCACCAAGGCGGGTAAGAGCGAGGGTCATGGGCGGGGGACCTCCAGGGTCGTGTGCATGAGCATGGGGTCTACGGGACCCGCCCTGCGCGTGTCAGGATGAAGAGACGGTCGAACTGGGTCTCCGATTCGCCCGTCACGACTCGAAGGTAACGGCTGACGTAGGCGTTGCGCAAGGTTCCCCGCCGACCCACGGCGCGGCTTCCGGCGTCAGCTTCCAACGGTAGGAAGCCGTCCTCAACGAGGCGGGCCGCCGTTACGAGGTCGGTTCCCGTGGGAAGCCACGCGGGTGCGAAGCCATCGGAGGTGAAGCGGATGTCCAAGAAATCGCCCGCGTCCGTGAACGCTCCGCGGAGGAAGTTGGTTCGGGTCGTCGCCCCGAGCGTGTAGAGCGAGACGTTGTAGTAGAAGCCCTCGGGGAACACGACCTGATAGACCCTCGAAAGGTCTGCGCGCGGGTCAATGAAAAGGTTCGACCATTCCGATTTCCATGCGCCAGTCACCAGGGGAGCGTCGGCGCTCTCGGGCTTGTCGGGAACGCGCGCGAGGAGTTCGCGCACCAGGGGTTCGAGGCTCGCCCGGACTTCCTCGCGATTGTCGACCCGCGTCGTGTTGGCGCGGGCGATGGCCACGATGCGGCGCTCGAGTTCCAGCGCATTCGTGGGGGTCGGCGGCAGAGTGTGGGCGCCATGGCTCGAGGCGGTGGCATGAGCCGCGAAAGGCGCGGAGAGCAAAAGGACAGTGGATGCTGAAAACGACGGCACGATTCTCATGATGGGATCCTCCCCACTAGAGATATCGTGCCGTCGCCGAAAGATTCTAGGAATGTCGGTATCGGACTCTGCTTTCCTCCACCAGCGGCTGAAGAATCAGCCTAGAAGACGCAGCGCCGCCTGCGGAATCTGATTGCTCTGGGCGAGAACCGCCACGCCGGACTGCTTGATGATTTGGCCCTGAGTGAGTTTGGCCGTCTCCTCGGCGAAGTCGGTGTCACGCACCCGGCTATTGGCGGCCGAGAAGTTCTCCGCCTGCACGGAGAGGTTGCTGATGGACGACTGCAGGCGGCTCTGGAGCGCGCCAAGCGTGGCGCGATAGCCGCTCACTTTCGTGATTGCCGTGTCGAGTTGCGAGAGCGATTGTTGCGACGATGCCTTGTCGGCTACTTTGATGCCTTCCTCACCCTCGCCAAGTGCGAGCCCGGTGTCTCCCATAGAGGCGTCGATTTCGCGCAGGTCGATGCGCGTGGTGTTCACGGTGCGCGCGTTCTCGACGTTGTCGGCGTCCTCGTAATAGTCCTTGCCGATTTGGATCTCGAGCGGGAACGCGTTGCTCCTGGTCTTGAGCGAGTCCTCGATATCGCTCTCCCCTGTGAGCAAGCGCGTTCCGTTGAACTCGGTGGTTTTGGAGATCCGCGTGATTTCATCCTTGAGCTGCGAGAACTCCTTATTGAGGAATCCGCGTTCGGTGTCGCCGATGGTGTCGGAAGCCGCCTGGACGGAGAGCTCGCGCAGACGCGTGAGGATGTTGCCCACTTCGTTGAGACCGCCTTCCGCTGTTTGGATGAGCGAGATGCCGTCACTGGCGTTGCGCTTCGCCATGTTGAGTCCACGCACGTCCGCCTTCAACTTCTCGCTCACGGCGAGACCGGCGGCATCGTCTGAGGCCTTGTTGATGCGGTAGCCCGACGCCAACTTCTCCATGGACTGGTTCACAGTCTCGGTCGAAATGGACAGTTTGGACTGTGCGTTGAGCGCGGGCGTGTTGGTCTGAATGCGCAAACCCATCGTGGTTCTCCTCCTGGTGCGAAACGGAGGGCCGCCCGCCGGTGACTTTCCGGACCCGGCAACCCTTGCACCAGGAAATTCGTCACTCGTCGGCGGAGCTTGAGGCAAAAATTGCCACGCGGAATTGAGGGAATCGCAACTCCTGGAGTGGTTTCCTCCGTGATTCAAGGGATGCGCGAGCATGCCAATGCGTACTCGGCGAGCAACCTATCGACCAACTCGGCGCATGACGGGACGTCGCGGACCTCGCTCACGATTTGGCCAACCTCGAGTTCGCCCTCGGTGAGATCTCCTTCGTGCATGCCGCGCCGGGCTCGTCCTTTGCCAAGGAGGCTTTCGAGTTCTTCGCGCGGCGCGCCGCGCGCTTCGGCCTCGGCCACGGAGCGGGCGAAGTCGTTCTCGAGGAGCCTTACGGGCACGTGTTTCTTTAGCCGAAGGAAGGTAGAGGTCTCGCCGGCCCGGGTCATGGCCTCCTTGAAGGCCGGGTGCGCCGAACTCTCGCGCGTTGCGGCGAACAGGGTTCCGATCTGCACGCCCTGGGCACCGAGCGCGAAGGCGGCCACGAGGCTCGCGCCCGAACCGAAGCCGCCCGCAGCGATCAAGGGAATGGAGAGCCTGCCTTGCAATTGTTGGAGAAGGACGAGGGTCGTGAGTTCGTCGCGGCCATTGTGGCCACCGGCTTCGAAGCCTTCCACGACGACGGCGTCCACTCCCGCGTCTTGGCACTTGAGCGCCAAGGCGGGCGTGCTCGCCACGTGGACCACGACGCACCCTTGCGCCTTGAGGCGCGCGGTGAACGTTTTTGGGGAGCCCGCGCTCGTGAAGAAGACCCTGACACCTTCCTCGAGCGCGACGGCCACCTGGGCCTCGACGTCGTGATAGAGCAAGGGGACGTTCACGCCGAAGGGCTTTGAGGTGAGCGTCCGAATCGCGCGCAGATGCTCGCGCAGGAGATCTGGCTTCATGCTGCCCGCACCGACCAGCCCGAGGCATCCGGTTTCGGAGGCCGCCGCGGCGAGCTTGCTCCCGCTGACCCACACCATGCCCGCCTGGATAAAAGGAAGCTGGGTACCAAAGAGGGAACAGAGTGGATTGTTGGCAAAGCGAGTGCGCACTTCGCGGGCGATCTGAGCGGAGTGGGCGGTGGACGTTACGTTGTCGGTCATGGGCGAGTGCCTCCAGTACCGGGGGAAGGTGAGGCTACGGGAGCGGGCGTCGCGGTAAAGGTATTTGATGGCGAAGTCGTTGCTGTGGGCGAAGTCGTTGCCGTGGGGGAAGTCGTTGCCGTGGGCGAAGTCGTTGCCGTGGGCGAAGCCTTAGCCGTCGGCGAAGCCTTAGCCGTCGGCGAAGCCTTAGCCGTCGGCGAAGCCTTGGGCACAGGTGTGGGTGGATTTTCCACAAGCCTGGTATCCACCTCATTTTGGTAGCGTGGTTCGAAGCCCTCGAGAAAGGGCGTTGGAGGCGCCTTGACTCCACAGGAGTTCACGAGGAGACCGCCGAGGACAACCATGACGGAGTTCACGCGCGACGAAACTCCGCGACGCGAAGCGGAAGGTACGTGACCCCGCTTGGCTTTGAGGTGTCGAGCGTTCATTGAGGGTTTCCTTCCGACTTGTTGCGCGCCTGAGCGCGCGCGGAGTGGGCGGCGAGCAATGTGCGATGCTCCTCCCCTAGCCAGTGACGTTGGAACAATGCCGCGTCGTGTGTTGAGTCGTCGCGCGCTAGAAGGTCGGCGCGTAGCCTATCGGGGCAGGCGCGAACGCCCCGCGCGAATTCGTCGACGTAGGCCGCCGCACCTTCGAGTGTCGCAAACCGAGCATCCAGAAGGCCCAGACGCCAGAGTTCATCGGCGCCGAGTGAACGTGCCGCGGCGAACAGAAGAGACACGCGCCTGGAGTCGAGCGAGGGGCACAACGCACCCAGGCGTTCCATGCCGTGCCATCCTCCCGGAACGGCCCACTTCGACTGCCAGAAGTGCAAGGCCGGCATGGGAGCGGCGAAGGTCTCTGATACGACGCCGATACGGAAATCGGTGGCGAGTGCGAGTTCGGCGCCTCCACCATAGGCGGCCCCTTCGAGCAGCGAGAAGGTGGGAACAGGCATGTGCGAGAGTGCCGCGCATACCAGGCGCATGTCCCCCGTTAGCGCATGGGCCGCATCGGGATTCTCGCGCGCCGCGATGTGGAGGTGCTTGACGTCGCCACCGCTGACGAACACGCCCTCGACGTCGGACCGCAGAAGAAAGGCACCGAACTCGCCTGCCTTCAAGAGGCTCGCAAGGGACCCCGAGCGCACAAGCTCGGCGAGGAGCGAGGCCTTGGTTCCATCGAGCGCATTGCGCGTAGCCGGTGAGCGGAAACGCAAAGAGAGGACAGGCCCCTCGGCTGTCAGTGAGAGGCCCTCGCCCAAGTTGGGCAAGACGATGGGAGTGACGTGCGGCATGGATCATCCTCGCGGGCGAAAGAGCCCTGCGAGGATGCTTCAGCGCGTCTTGTCGCGCAACGGCCGTTGGCTCTCCATTGAACCTTCGAAGCGCATCCGCACCAGGTTCAAGGTGGGGATCGCGTGAACGCGTCGAGTTCACGTTTGAGGTCGAGTTCAAGCCGGGTTGCACCACGCATCTCAAGGGCGGACAACCCCTCGGCGAAACGACGGTGGAGGGCGCGGCGACTGGCGAGCGCAAGCGGCGGGCGGCTCATGGCGTGTCTGGGGAGACCTTGGGGCGTCGGCTCGAGCGCGAGGCCATAGGGCGTTGGGGCAATGGGTGGCAACCCCGGCACGAGAGCCCAAGCGGGAAACGATTGAAGACATGCGAACGTGGCGCAAACAGCGGCCACGCGGCACGACGCACGACGTAACATGAAGACCTCCGGAGTCGTTCGAACTCTCACGAAAGGGTTTATCGGCATGTTACGCCCAAAACTTGAGCTGCCGATAAATTCGAAATGTTTCCGGTTGCTTCTCAGTTGGTTGTCGTGTCGCGCTTGCGAGCGCTCGTCGGTGGGGGGACATCACCGTGCTTGTGGCGCCGGAAGATGTGCCCGACATCGCGAGCGGCTGGGCGCGATCCCTTCAGAAAGGCTTCGCGTTGCCGTCGGCTGGGTAGGTATAGAAACCGCGGATGGTGCACTCCAAACCGTCGGAAGTCGACAGCTCGCGGCTGCGCGCATCGTAGCTGAACGATCCCGGTCCGAAGGATGACCTGGCAACGGTGTTACGTTGGGAGTCGATAATCAGGAGGTTGCCGCCAGCGCGCGACCCGGGTCTGCATGTTGTGACGTCTCCACCAGGGGAGCCGGAACGTCCGAAGGACACGTTGACGAGGCAGCCTTCGCCGCGGTTGGTGACGCCCTCGAACTGGTAGAGTCCGCAGCTTGATGCGCCCGTGAAGAAGTCATCGGCCAAACCGGGATTCGATTGACCGAATCCAACGCGGTTGCGGTCGGCGCGGGAGGTGTCGGGAGCCGAACCATTGGGTCCGCATCCGGTTTCAATGCCCCGCAAGGGAAGTTGGGCAACCGCCGCGCGAACCACGGCGTTAGACGATCCGCACTCGATGGGCGAAAGCGAAACGCCACCGCGGAACTCGTTGCCATTGCGATCGATCATGATTTGCTGGAATCGGATGTTCTCGCCCACAACCGAAACGGCGAACTCTTGGTTGATAGACCCTTCGCCGAACGGAGAGGAAAAGCTGACCCTAAACTCCGCGACCCGGACGTTGTTGGTCGGTAGGAAGATCTGAGCGAAGGAAACCGTTGGGACGAGGCAAGCGAGGAGAGCGATGGAATTCTTCATGGGAGGCTCCTGGATGAGGCTAGGTTTGCGCTCGCAAACGCGCGAGCTGAGCGGCGTTCGACCTAGGCAAGGTAACGTTCAGGAGTCTGTTATGATAGGAATAATTTGGCTTGTATGACTAAAACTGAAGTTTAGGTAAACTTAAATGAAAGGACCTCATTGCAAGGTCGTTGAACGGAGTTGTTTGCATTTGACGCTGGGACGAGGCCGTCAGAGCCATTGAGGTAGGCTCGATGCCTGCGCAGCGGAACAGTCGCATCGCACGTCCCGACGGCTCTTGCCCTGGTTAGCTACGAACGATGCCCGAGGGCGAGGGCAGGCCGGAAAACCTCCCACGCCTCCTCCACCGCGCAGACGCGAAGGAAGGGAGTCATCGCCTCCACGGAATCCAAGTCCGCGGCACCCTTCGCGAGCACTCCCCAAGGAGGAATTACGAAGGTAACAGCTTCGGCGGACACGTTCTTTTTGTCGGCGGCCACCAGGCGCTTGAATGCCGCCTTCAAGTCGAAGTCGGATCCGAGCGCGCGCGGGGTAAAACGCGCGACGAGTTCTTCAATGGCATCGAGGAACGCGGCGGGCGCGCCGACGAGCCAACCCGCCCGCGCCAGGAGATGGATGCCGAGCGCCACGCACACGCCGTGGGGTAGATGCGTCAGCAGCCGCTCGTGGGCCATGCCCTCCCACGCGTGACCCAAGGTGTGGCCGAGATTGAGGAGCTTGCGCGCGTGCGCTTCGCGCGGGTCCACCGCGACGACCTCGCCCTTGGCGCGCATGTTCCAAAGCAGGAAGTCAGGTTCCATGGTGAGGGCGGACAGGGAGGCATCGCGGGCGGAGAGGGGCCATCGGCCCAAAAGGTAACAGTGCTTGAGCGCTTCGCCGAAACCGCTGGCGCGCTCCGCGAGAGGTAACGTCGCGAGGAGGGGAGGCACGAGCCGAAACGCTTTGGCACCGTGGAACAAGCCGATCTGGTTCTTGCCCCAAGGAGGGGCGTTGACGCCCGTTTTCCCGCCCTGCGCGGCGTCGACGACCGCGAGGAACGTCGTGGGCACAACTTCGAACGGAACACCCAAAAGGCCTGCGGCGAATCCGGCGAGGTCGGTGGTCGCTCCACCCCCCACGGCGAGGACGCGATCGAAAGGGAGTGGCAGCGCCGCCGCGCGGCCAAGAAGTTCAGCAATCCCTTCGAGGGTCTTGGCGCCTTCGGCGTCGGCAAGAAGGAGCGCGCCTTTGTTGCGCGCGCACTCTGCCCCATACCGGGGGTGGGCCTCGGCGAAGCCTGCGTCCACGACACACAGTTCGTTAGCCGACTCGGACACTTCACAGCCACGCAAGCGCTCTAGGAGCGTTTCTTCCGCCTCCACGACGCACGGTGCAACGAGCGATGGCGAGAATGCTGTGCTCGACGTGCCGCCGCGCTTGTAAATTCGCGCGGCGAGCGCGGTGGCCTCCCTTCCCGCCTTGCGCGCTAGGCGGGCTGTCGCGTTTTCGCCCGCGAGATCAGCGCCGCGCGGCAGCCCCGCGGTGAGTGCTGCCTCGAGCAGTGGGCACGCGGCGAGGAAAACGTCACGCACGTGTGCGGCATCCCGGCGTGCGTCGCGGGTCACGGCGTTTCCTCCCCGTCTCCTGCCCCTGGTCCGCCTTGTCCGTTTCGTTGGGCATCACGCTGGGACTGAGCCGCCCCGTAGACGTCTTTGGCTGCGTGGCGAGTTCCTTCTGCGCGCCCCTTTGCGGCGACCTTCAAAGGAACGCCCCGCTCGGCGACGTCTTCGAGGCAAGCGCGTGCCAATTCCTCGAGCGTCTCCACGGGTGTGGTTTCGCCGTCCGCGCCGAGCCGCAAACCTTGCGCAGCCAGGGAGGCTGCCGATCCGAGCTCCACCGTCACAACGCACTCGCCGCGCGCTTCGCCCTGTTCCTCGCGGCGCGCGAACTCGAGCGCGAGCTCTCGGAGGGTGCCGCGTGCGTGCTCCTCGAAGCGCTTGGAGAGTTCTCGCGAAACGCAGGCGCGCGTTTGCGGGGGGAGCTTCTCGACGAGCCATGCGAGCGCACCCGCGACGCGCAAGGGACTCTCGAAAAATACCGCTACGCAGGGAGCCGCGGCGCGCCAAACTCCAACTTCTTCCGAGCGCCCCTTGTTGTCGCGCGCGAGGAACGTTGAAAAGAGGACGCGCCGCGATTCGAACCCGCACGCTCCCAGGGCTGCGGCGAGGCTCGATGGACCCGGTGCCGAGAGGACCCTCACGCCCGCGGCGTGGGCGCGATCCACAAGCCAGCTGCCGGGATCGCTCACGCCAGGTGTGCCTGCGTCGGTGACAAGCGCCGCCTCGCGTCGCTGACCCGCTCGAAGCTTTTCCACCAAGGCGTCGGCGCGCGCGCGCTCGTTGTGGGCATGCAAGCTCTCAAGAGGGGTGTGAATGCCGTAGGCCTGAAGGAGTCGCGCGGTGTGGCGCGTGTCCTCGCAGGCGATGAAATCGACTTGGGTGAGGATGTCCCGAGCGCGTGGAGAGAGGTCCGCCAATGTTCCGATGGGCGTGGCGACCACGTGCAGCACGCCGACATCGGCGGCAACGGTGGCACCGGCGGCACCGGCGGTCGCGTCCTGAGCCGACGAGGCGGAGGTTTTCGGCGTTCCGCTCATGTGCCGGAGGGAGCGACGAGCTCCGAATCGGTCGTCGTGTCGTCGATGTCCAACGCGAACCCGTAGCGTTCCCGCACGACATCCTTGAGCCGGCCTTTATCGGATGCAGAGAGGGCCCGATTGACGCGTCCCACCGAGAGCCCTTGGTGCCACATCACGCTTTGCTCGTCGGTGGTGTCGTGCGGCAAGCCGAGGGCGTGGCCGAATTCATGAATGGCAACGCTTTCGAAATCAAACGCGTTGGGAGTCCAGCGGTTCGCAACGAGGTCGGCCGCGCGGATCTGCTTCCAGTCCTCCATGCCGCCGGAGTTACGCCGGACGCGCGCCATCAGCGTGAGTGCAATGTCGGACTCGAAGCCGCGCGACACGCACAGGCCCAGGATGTCGGTGGGCGACTCGGCGCCGAGGGTGACGCGTGTGTCGCCGAAGTCCTCGAACACGTAGACGCCATTGACGCCGTCGCGTGAGGTGTCGTCGCGTGCGAAATCGGGGCTGGAGATGCGCGCCCGCGTGCCATCGAACTGGATGAGAATGACTCCTGCGGCCTGATTCCACACATCGGCCGCGTTCTTGAGCACCTCTATGACCTCGAACCGGCCGCCCGAGGTGTCCCAAACTCCAGGAGCGTCCTCGGCTAGCGACAAGCGCAAAGGCAATGACCCTTGGGCGAGCGGACGCGTTTCCTCATCGCCGACCGCATTGGCGCCGCAGGCGCCAAGCGCGAACGTCGCCCCCATCAGCGCCATCGAATGCTTCCAAGTTGCAAATCTCACGCCGCGTCTCTCCCCGAGTGCACCGGCT
>JBIKVI010000218.1:0-7447 GCA_044356935.1 Silvanigrellaceae bacterium
TCGTTGGGTACGGCGGCAAGTCGGTCATCACGCTCGCACGCATCTATATCGCCGCCGTGAAGAAGAAGCCCGCGCGCATCGACGTCATCGTCCTCGAGGTCGTCAAGATCGCAAAAGAAACGAAAGGCGACATCAGCCAAAGCTTCCTGGCGTCCTACAAATCCGACTTCCACTTCCTGCGCGACGGCCTCGCGCTCATCGCAGACGGGTTTTCCAAGGACCAGATCGAGGCCATCCTCGAGGAACGCATCGAGAGCGCCGAGGACCGCTACAAGCAGGACGAAAAGATGATCGCATCGCTGGCCAAGATGCCTCCCTCCTTCGGACTCATCGGGACGACCGTCGGACTCATCGCGCTCTTCGCCGATGTGGGCGGAGCGGACGCGCTCAAGAAAATCGGTCCGGCCATGGCCGTGGCCCTCACAGCGACGCTCTACGGCGTGCTCACCGCGTTCATTATCCTCAACCCCATGCTCGATCGCGTGAAGGTCATCTCCCACCACGACATCCTCGAGCGGCAAGTCATCCTCAAGGGAATCCTCCTGCTCAAGCTCAAGAGTTCGCCGATGTTCATCGAGGAACTGCTCAAGAGCCACCTCTCCTTCGGCAAGCAGGGAAGTCTCAAGCCGGCGGGCGGAAAGGCGGCCTGATCGATGGCGAAGCACAAGCACCAAGAGGAACACGAGGAGGGAGAGGCGTGGCTCATGAGCTACGCGGACCTCGTGACCCTGTTGCTCGCCATCTTCGTGTTGTTGTTCTCCATGGCCAGCCTCGACAACGAGCGTGTCTCCCAGGTCACCAAGGCGATTTCGACCTACATGACCACGCGTACCGTGGACACGGGCGTTTCAGTGGGCGACGTGAGCCTAGAGGAAAGGCAACTCCTCGCCTACCGCAGGCTCGCCAACTTCCTCGACCTCGGCCATCCGGACGAAGTCCTCGCCCGCCTCGACAAGATCCAGGAGAGCCCCGAGGAAGTGCGTAAGCTCCTCGCCCTCGCCGAACGCATGGGACTTTATGGGAACGCCAAGATGAACCAGGAGTCGCTGCGCTATGAGGTCGTCATACCCATGGCCATGGCCTTCGAGGACGACGGACCTTATCTGTTACCTAAAGGGCTCGAGCTCCTCAAGGCCCTCGCCCCGCGCCTGCGCGAATCGCTGCGCGATCCAAGGCGTTCGCTGGAGATCGCCGGTCACACCGATTCCAACCCCCTGCCCGACGGCAGCGAGTTCTCGAGCCTGCACATCCTCAGCGCGGCGCGCGCCGAGGCGGCCTCGCTCACGCTCCAGGAGTTGGGCGTCGACGGCAGACGCGTGAGCATCGTGGGCAAGGGCCCCACGGAACCGGTGGCACCCGAGAGGAACGCGCGCGGACAGGACATTCCGGGAGCCGCGGCCAAGAACCGCAGACTCGTGATTTCCATCCTCACCGAGCCGGCGCTCGTCGCGCGGCCGGCGCAACCGCGCGACCCCAAGCGGGCAGCGAAATCTGGCGATGCCGAGCAAAAGACCAAGGCCAAGGCCACGGAAACGGACACGGCGGAGACGCCCAAGCCCGACGCGTCCGAACCGGCGGCCGCTCCGGACGCTCCTCCCTCCGATAGGGCCGCGCCATGAGTGCGAACGCGCTCTGGTTACGTTACCTTCCCACCGTGGTGGCCACCCTGGCCATAGCCGCCGGGGGCGCCATCGTGGTGGTGAAGATCGAGTCCGAGGTCTCGGCTCGAGCCGAGGACGCCATGGTTTCGCAGTGGAACGAAACAGAGCGCCTCGCCCTGGCGTGGGGGCACGCCGTCGACGACCTCGCCCGCGCTCTGGGCGACCTCGATTCCTTGCGCCTCAAAGTCGACGCGGGAAAGGTGGCCATCCGCTACGTCGAGCCGCGGGGACCCGCCGCCTCCGGAGGAGCCAAGGCCGTGGATGTGTTGGCTCCGGGCGAGGCCTTCGTCTTGCGAACAGGTTCCGCCAATCGCTTCGAAGGCCGCCTCCCAGGCGGAGGATTCGTGCGCGCGACAGATCTCGGGATGCGGAGCTTCCCCACGCCCGGCGAAGGCATGGCGTTCCTGCGCCGTCCCGTGGACGGCGTCTTTTTCGTGGTCGTACCCCGCGGCGTTGAGGTCGTGGTCGCGGCTCTCCCGCCACTGCTCCTGTCCACGCTTCGCCCCGAAGTCGACAGCGTCACGGACTTCGCCGTCGTGACCACGGCCGCGCCTTGGCTCTCGAGCGCCGCGCCCGGCGTGCGCGGGCCACGGGGTCTTGGCCAAATCGCCCACACCAACGATGTCCTCACCTTCTCGCCGGAGCAGTTCGTTAAGGGCGGCACCACCGCGACTCTCCTCGAGGGTCCATCGCGATTCGAGCTCGCGCCGCGGCGTGGTGCCTTCGCACTGCGCCTTTCGGGAATGGGGAGCGCACCCGTGCGAGGCACCAACCTTCGGCTAGTGACCCGCTGGGGAGCCAGCATTGCGCCACAGCGTGTCCTTTTTTCCGTCGGCGGGGATCTCGGCCTCGTCGCCGTAGCCGCCCTCCTCGCGGCGACGCTCGCGTTGATAGAGCGCGCGCGGTTCCTGGCCGCCGCTCGTGGACTGCGCGAGGGCGTTCGCGCCCTTTTGTATCGGCGCGAAGGCGCCGGAGCTTCCGACTGGAGCCTCTCGCCGCTGGTGCGCGATGAGTTCCGCGACGTATTGCGCAATGTGGACAGGATTACTGCGGCACATCGCTCCCTCCACGCCTGGGGACGCCATTGGGGCTCGGGATTCGACGTGCGAGCCTTGGCTGGTTCCGTGGACGCGGGCGCTTTAAGCGAGGCGAATGCCGGAGGAAGCCTGCCGCCGCGTCAGGCATTCCTCCCCGCCCTCGAAGCAGGCCCAGGACTGGGATTAGGACTCGAAATCCTTCACGACGAGGAGTGGAGCCTGCATATCGCCGTGAGTCCCGCCCTCGATGCGGCTTGCCTACTTGTCATGCGCAAAGTGGACTTCCGAACCGACTTCCTGCGCGCGTTGCTCACGCACGCGGCGACCCCTTTGTTGCGCCCGGGCGCCAAAGTCCGTAAGGAAACAGCGCGCGACGAACTTGCCGCCTGGATCCAACGCGCCGGCAGCCTGACCATGGCAGACGATCCGGTGGTGTGGGCGGCGTTACTGCTCGCGCCTGTGCGCGACGCGAACGTAACGCAGTGGCGAACGCACGGCCCCCTGGGCAACGCGGGATTTCGCCTCGTAGCTGAAAGCACGCCCATGCGCCTGCAGTGGGGCGATGAGATCATCGCCGAATTGACTTTGGGAGCGCCTCCCGAATGGCCCGCCATGTCCGGAGAGGACGCGAAGGCCGCGCCCTCAACGGGCATGGCGCCGCCGGAGGCCAGAACCGCCTTAATCCGAGAGGACGAAGAACCGGAGGTCGTAGTCGCGCCCGTGGCGTGCGAAAAAGAACATAGACGCGAACCCCTCGTCGACGCGGCCGAGGAAACACTCGTCGTATCGCAGGCTAGGCCTTTTCCCGCTCCTCCGTCTCCCCCTGCGCGCTCGGACCCTCTGGACGACGAGGCGCCCATCGACCCAGCGAACTTCGGGAAGGTGTCATGAGCGCGCGCGCGCTTTTTGACTCCCGGCATCTGGGCCATGCCTTGCCGCGCATGTGCGCCTGGTCCATGGTCATGGCCCTATGTGGCGCGACGTCCGCCCACGCCAATGAAGCATCGCCAGCCGCATCGCCAGCCGCATCGCCAGCCGCATCGCCGACCGTGGCCGCAGCCGCATCGCCAGCCGCATCGCCAGCCGCATCGCCGACCGTGGCCGCAGCCGACCCCGGGGAGAACGCTCCCCCTCCCGGCAAGCTAGCCTGGCGCGTCACCGCGGGGCCGGGAATTGTGACCTTTCGAGCACCACGCCAGTTGGCCTTCGTTCCGCTCCCAGTTGGTGGCGAGGTTCCCGACGGCAGCGTGCTGTCGGTGCGGATGCCCAAAGGGGCCAAGGGTAAGGTGCGCGCCGTGCACGCGGGAGGCCGCGTCCTCGAAGTGGAATCCACGGCCTTCTTGCGCCTCTCGGCGGAGGAGCTCGCGCCCAGCTCACGGCCGTTTCGCATCGCCGTCGACGAGCTGCCAAGCAACGTCTTGAGCGATGAGTCGCCTGAGGGCGAGACTAACCTCGATCGGCTCTTGTCGTTCTTCGTGCCGCGTGTTCCCGTGGGCGTCGACGAACTCACGCCCAAACGCCTTTCCGACAAACCCTGGCTCACACATCCCATTCGCCCCGCGTTCCCCGGACAGGTGCACCTCGTGGAGTCGGAGGACGTCCCGGCGGTGGTGAATTTCGAATGGCCGGTGCAGGGTGGGCAGGTCGAGCCTCACGCCTTCTACCTCTGGCGCGACAATCGTTTCGTGCACGCGCCGCATTCCGTCGTAAGGGGCGGCCGCTTGTCGGTGACCCTCTCCGATTTCGGGAAGTACTTTTGGCAGGTCGAGGACAAGACGGGCCAGTACGCATTGGCGCCCCGCGTCATTTACGTGCGACGTCCAGGCGAGCCGCTCGAAGACGGTCCTCCCGATACACCGGTGGCCGAGGCTACCCCCGTGCCCGCGGGCGAAGAACAGGGTTCGTTCCAACTGCGCAGCCCGTCGAAAAAAGCCATCGTCGCAGTGTGCCTTTCGGCGGGCCGTTCGAGCATCCCGCTGGTTGTTCCCAATGCCGTGGCCGACGCGCGCCGTTACGTCGTCGAGGTGGCGCCCAAGCTGGGTCCGGGGCGATGGGTGTTTCCTCGCCTCGACGACCGCCTCGCCTTCGAGGCCACCGTGCCTATCGATCGCGCGGGGAACTTTACCTTCACCACTTGGGCCGTCCTCCCCGACGGACGGGAGCTCCCCGGGGACACGACGCCCATGCGGGTATCCGACGCCTGCGCGAAGGCACAGGATCTCTCAACGTCGGCGGCCATGGCGGCATGGATTGGTCGAACGGGCAAAGTGGCCTTCCCTGCATCCGGTGCGCTTGTCCTCTCCCCACCCGAGCGGACCCCGTGAGGGGAGAGGGGCGCGGCGACGCTCAAAGGAGTTTGCGAGCGGGCGTATCAACATCTGGGCTTCGAGCTCGGGCTGTGCGAACAGCCACTTGGCTGGCCTGCGCAGCCTCGACGGTGGCATCGGCGCAGGGCCACGGAGGTGGCCTTTTCGCACCGCAGTCGGGATCCGCGCCGGCATCCAGCCCTCCTCAAAAATCCGATACGAGTCCCTCAACTGCGCCTCGAATAGATGCAGGGGCGGCGAGTCGTGGCGGTAGCAATGGCGGTGGCGGTGGCGTCTCCGGCGCGCAAGGTAACGCTTCAGGAAGCGACTCCGACGCGGCGTTGCCCCCGCCGCGCGAACGCGCCTCGGTGCTCGAGTTCACGCTTTTCATTCCAGCGCAGTTCGTGCAGACGCAAAACAAGCAAGGCCCGGCTACCGCCTACTCCGCTCTTGGCTACGGCCTTGACGCGGCCCTTTGCCTTGCCGGTAGCTTTTGCCTCCTCGCAAATGGCTCGTCCAACCTCGACGCGGACAATGGCGCAGCGCTGCTCTCAGGCGTGAGCGCCGGATTGCAGGGATTCTTCCTCGGCCGCGCCGACCCTCCGCCTGAGGAGCGAGGCGTGCATGCGGGCGAGCGGAGGCAGGCGCGCTTCCAGTCCATTTGGCGCGTGGCCGCTCAGGGAGGTCTGTGCCGGAAGGATTTCGATTTCCGTTCACTATATGGCGAGGATACCGGAGGGGGCACGGTTTTCATCGGCGCGCGCCCTGAACTCGAAGGGTCCTTCTGGTGCTTGGACGGCGGACTCGTGGTCGACTACCTGTTCCGGTCCGGTCATCGCGTCGGTTTGGGTGCCACCTATTTCCGATCGCTCAAGGCATCGCAAGCCGACCTCACGGTGAGCGGACCGTCATTGCAGTTGCGCTATCAAATTCTTCGCTTCTGAAGCTGAGGAACGGACTCCGCCAACCTCCGCTGCTCTAGAATGAGAGAGCGGGTCCGGAGGCATGTGTCGGAACCTGGCCCCGTTCAGCTTCGGAACCTCGCTCACAGGGCTCGCGCTGAAGTTTCAAGCCGTCGGCGACATCTTGAGCAACAGGAAATTCGAGAAAACTACGCAGAAGTTTGATCTCGGTCGTATCGGAATGGCCTGGGACCAAGGCGAGCAAGGTCAAGTCATCGACAAGTCTGAAGGCTACACGCTGCACAGCAGGATCGCCTCTGCTGCCAAGCTCGAGAACCCAAAAGCGCTTGACTGCCCCACGGACATCGCCAGCGCGCTCGCCGAGAAAGCCAAAGCATTGGGTGCCCCTCAATCGTTTTGATGAAGCAGCGAGGCATTGGAGGCTCTCTGGTGCTGCTATCAGCGAACGCCAAGGCTTGTGGGCAACTCTTGCATGAGCCCGACGCGCCGTTAGCCTAGTCAAGCCGACGCCACCGGCAATCCCTACCCAAGTGCCTTTCGGTCGGACGCACCGAAGACCCAAGGGGATCCCCGACTGGGGCCTTTGAGGGGGCGTGAAAGCGGCATGGGCAAGGGCGGCTTGGCAAGGGCGTGCGACACGACAGGGTGGGAGTGGCTAAACCACTCCCACCCGCGGCCGCGTCTTGCGGCTGCCTGGCTCGTGGCCATGGCCTGCCTTTGGATGGCGTCCTGCAGCCATCGCCTCGTCGTGGAAACGACCCCTTCTGACGCGCAGATCCACGCCGTCGATGCCAAGGGCCGACCGACCAAACTCCTCGGGCGATCGCCTTTGGTCCTCGAGGACGTCGATGCGCCCTCGCTTCACGGATTGCTCATCGACAAACCCGGTTACGTGCCTAGGCGCGTGGACGTTCCCTTCGCCAGCGCGAGTGACGTGCGCCTGGACCTCGACCTCCAGCAGCTCGACCGTGCCTTCATCAATGCGCTTCCGCCCGATTCCCTGCGCGCCGTAATCGACGCCAAGATGGGCGACCTAGTGGCCTTTCAGCAGACTCTGTTCGCCACCACACCCGAGGAAGCCGAGCGCGAGATAACCGCCCAAGAAACTCGATTGGGCGGAACGGCGGCGTTCCACTACATCGTGGGCTCGTGGAACTTCTACGTGGGCCGTTACGACGACGCCGCGCGTTCGTTCACGCGATCGCTCGCGCTTGCGCCCGACTTCGAACAAGCGCGCCGCATGCTCGTGCTCACCGACGTCAAGAGCGTCTCCCGCACGCAGGTGGCCCGCACGAGGGCCTTCGGCGCCCTGCAGGCGGCGGCCGCCGAGGTGGCGTCGGTGGGTAACGGATTCCTCGTTCGCACGAAATCCAATGAGAACCTTTCCGAGCCCGACGGTTTCGAGGTCATCCTGCCCACCGATGGGCTTTTCCGTCCGACCACGGCGAAGCTACGCAAAGAGGGGCTCCCGCTCCTCACCCAGCTCGCGGTGGAAATGAAGAAGCTCGACCAGACCTTCG
>JBIKVI010000029.1:0-23062 GCA_044356935.1 Silvanigrellaceae bacterium
GAGGTAGCAGAGCCGAGCGTGCCGACCGTTGTAGAGGACCGCCCCTACCTCAGCAATCTCTCCGGCCTCGGCCCCCTGCACCTCGAGCATCATGCCCCCGCGCGCGCCTTCACCGTTCGAAGCCTCAACGGTGACGCCGAGGCCTCTGCGCGCCATGAGGCGTTCTGCATTGACGTAACTGACGTACTCGTCGGAGGAGTGAGCGAGGAAACCCTTCATGGCGGAAAGGCGCAGGATTTGCGCCTCCGCATCGGACATGCCGGCGGGCACGCACACGCGCAGGTGCTGCGGACGGAAATCGAACACCTGAGCCGCCACGCGGCCGAGCTTCTCTGCCAACACGGCCCAGTTGCGCGCCACGCCCGTGCCGAGGACCTGCACATGCGGCAGGTTCACGGGGTAGTCGACGATTTCACCTCGGAGCGCCTTGAGGATTTGCAAGGCGACCGTTTCGCCGATGCGCACTTGCGCCTCATCGGTGGACGCGCCGATGTGCGGGGTGGCCACCACGCGCGCGTGGCCCAAGAGCGCGGGCAAGGGCTTTGGTTCGTCGTCCCACGTGTCGATGCCCGCGCCGCGGATGTAACCTTCATCGAGCAGCTTGAGGAGCGCCTTCTCGGAGACGATACCGCCGCGGGCCGCATTGAGGATGATCGCGCCGGGCCGCAGCTTGCGCAGCTCGATATCGCCTATCATGCCCTTAGTTTCTTTATTGAGGGGGGTGTGAACCGTGAGCACGTCGCATTGCGCGAGCATCTCTTCCAGGGAGGTCGCGCGCTCGGCGCCGTTACGGCGGAACACCTCGTCGGCGATATAGGGGTCGTAGGCCATCACGCGCATGTCGAATCCGCGCGCGAACTTGGCCACGCGGTGGCCCACGTTGCCCAAGCCCACGATGCCGATGGTTTTGCCCAGGAGCTCGGTGCCCGTGAACTCGTGCCTATTCCACCCGCCACGCGAGGTGCTGGCGTGGGCCCCGGGAATTTTGCGCACGAGGGCGAGCAGGAGCCCGAGCGTGAGCTCCGCGGCGGAATTGGTGTTCTTGCCGGGCGTATTGACCACCAGGACGCCCGCCTCGGTGGAGGCATCGAGATCGATGTTGCCGTAGCCCACCGCCGCACGCGCGACGACGGAAAGCACCTTGCCCGCCGCTAGCACGGGCGCGTCGACGTCGGTTTCCGAGCGGGTCACGAGGACGTGGGCGTCGGCCACCTCGGTGAGCAGGACGTCGCGCGGGCAATCGGGCAGGTAGACGATATCGAGCGGCAGGGGAACGGCGAGCTCACGGGGAGGCGAACGGAGGATGTCGAGAGCGACATTGTGGAGTTTGCCTGTGATGAGGACCTTTATCTTTTCGGGGCTGCCTCCTCCGGTGGGGCTTCGCAGCGCCCCGAGGCGCGCCGCTGGACTCGATGCTTCGTGGGGAGCCTGGAAGAAACGGGAGGGGGCACGCTGCATTGGCATTGACCTTTCAATTGACACCGCTTTGACGCGAAACTGTTAGCGGACTCTCGACGAGTGTACAAGACCGCGCCGAGGCGTGCGACCTGGCGCGAAAAGTCACATGGGTGCTTTCCATAAGCGCACCTGGAGGGTCTTTCATCCTTCAGGCGCACTCGCGCCGCCCACCTGCCGAGTCCATCGTTCCCCTCCAAAGGAAACACTCGCATGGCACAACGTTACTTTGGATTCATCAGAACAGCCCTGCGATACAATCCCACACAGCGGTCGTTGAATCTTCCCCCGGCCAGCGAGGAGCACTGGGTGGCCTTCGAGGAGCTCTACCGAGCGGCAATGAAAGACGCGAAGTGCCCCTCGCGGAATTGACCCTCACACCAACGCATCCTCCAACGTTACGCCTCCTTCGCCCGCATATCGCTCGAGGAAACGTCGCGTCACATCGTGCGGCGCACCCTGATCGACCACTCGCCCATCGTCCACGAGCACGACCTCGTCGCACGAAAGAACCGTTTCCAATCGGTGCGCGATAATCAGCTGCGTCCGGCCAGCGAAGATGCGGCTCGCACTTTGGGTGATGGCGCGATCGGTGGCCATGTCCACGCTCGATGTGGGTTCGTCCATGAGCACGATGGGCGAACCCATGAGCGCCGCACGCGCGAGGCACAGGAGCTGCCGCTCACCCACCGAAAGGTTCGCGCCACGCTCGTACACGGGAGCGTCGAGGCCTCCGGGCAAGTCGCGCACGAACTGTTCTAGTTCCGCCAAGCGCAATGCCTCCCACAAGCGTGCGTCGTCGTGCTCGCCGAGCCTGTCGAGGTTGAACCGAAGGGTGCCTGCGAACACGTGCGGGTCCTGCGGGATGATGGTGAACAGTGTGCGCGCCTCGCGCACGGGCAACGAAGCCACGTCGAGTCCGCCATAGAGCACACGTCCCGAGTGGACATGGAGCATGCGGTAAAAGGCCTGAAAGAGGGTCGACTTGCCCGCACCCGTTTTGCCTATGATGCCCACGCGCCTTCCGGCACCGAAAAACGCCGATGCGCCCTTGAGCACCAGGGGCAGATCGGGACGATACGAACACACGAGATCCTCCACAACGAGATCGCGCACCGGCAGTCGAGCCCATCCTTGAGGCAGCCCGGTCGGAGAGTCCGCCCGGGGCGGGGCTTCGTGGGGAAGATCCCGGTACTCCAACACGCGCTCGAGCGACACCATGGTTCCTTCGATGAGCGAGAGCGTGCGGGTGAGCCACTGCATCGTAACGTCGAGGCCTATAGTGAGGCTCATGAGAAAACCGGCCGTGCCCACGCCGAGCGACCCGGAGGCGCACGCCCCCGCGATGAACAGCGCCACGCACAATCCGAAGAGCTCGCTTGTCACTTTGAGCCGGACGTTCAACCATCGCGTGAGCCGGCTCTGCGTCAGGGCGCCATAGGCCGCGCGGCGGATATGGCCATCGAGCTGCGCCGCGAAACGTTCGGCGCGACCATAGGCCCGAATGGTTTGGTAGCCCGATACGCTCTCGGTGAAAAGGCTCCAAACCGGAGTCTCGAGGACCTTGGAGATGCGTTGGGTTTCACGTGCCGCCGGACGGTAGAGTGTCTGGACGCGCATGTAGAGCACGCCACACGGGACGCAGGCCGCCGCGGCGAGGGGAGCTTGGAAGAGCACCAGGACGAAGACCCACGCGAGCTCCATGAGGCTCGTTACGATGTCGTTGACGTAGTTGGGAATCTCATGCTTGAGCTGTGCGTAGTCGCCCGAGAACCGACGCACCACGCGTCCGGTGGGGTTCTCGTCGAAGAACGTCACACGCACGCGCGCAAGGGAATCAACCATGGCGTCGTGGAGGAGGCGTCCTCCATTGGCGAGGAAGCCCAGCGTGCCCGTCCAGTTGATGGTGCGCACCACGACGCCAGCAAGGATCCACACCCCAAGGAACGTCACGAAACCGCGCTCGTCCATGGCACCGAGCCACGCACGCACGCCAGCCGCCGGGCCAGCACCGGGGGCGCAGCGCCCGTCGGCGCACCCCTCGAGGCGCAGTGCGACGAGCCAGCGGAATCCGTTTGCGAAAAACGTATCGACCACCACCAGCGCGAGCAGGACAGGCCCCGCCAACGCCAGACCACGCATGGAACGGAAATACCGAACGTAGAACCCGAGTCCGAACGCGCCTTGACCACGGGTCTCGACGCTCACGAATCGAGTGGGCTCCGGGGGTGATTCGAGGGATGTCACCGCCGTCGGTAAGCGTTCTTGGGCGGGGGGAGTCGTCGCTCCGGGATCGGTCATGCTCCGCCCTCCGGCGCAGAGTCCGGTTTCCCGGGCGCACGTTCACTCTCCTGCGCTCGATCCTGCTCCCGTGTTTGCTCTCGTGCTTGATCTCGTGTTTGCGACCGCGCGCCAATGGCATCGAGGTCAACGACCTGCGCGGCGCGGTCGAGGAAATCGACTCGATGCGTGGCCCAGACGATGGTGCGGTGGCCTTCCTTCCAAGCGTCGTCGAAGAGCCGTTCCACCAGCAGCCGCTCGGTGTCCTTATCGACAGCGCTCATGGGGTCGTCGAGGAGGATGACGTTGACGCCCGCGAAGACGCTGCGCGAGAGCGACAAGCGCTGCTTTTGGCCGCCCGAGAGGTTCACTCCGCGCTCCCCGAGCTCGGTGGAGAGGCCATCGGGAAAGGATCGGGCGTCGAGTTCCAACGCCGCCGCTTCGAGGCTCTTGACGATGCGCGCGTCCTCGCCCGATTCAGGCCCCTCGCCCGCCTCGAGGTAGCGCAGGGGGACGTTCTCGCGCAGCGAGGCGCTCGCCACGAACGCTTCCTGCGGCACGTACGTCTCGAAACGACGCACGCAGGCGAGCGCCTCGGGAGTGTGCAGGGGCACACGCAGACCAATGCCTGCATGGGGTCCTTCGCCTATTTCGATGTCCAGCCAAACCACGCCCCGGGCGGGAACGACATCACCCAAGAGCAGCTGAAGGAGGATGGACTTGCCCGAGCCCACCGTGCCCGTGATGGCCGTGAGTTTGCCGGCCGGAATAGTGAGGGTGAGGTTTTCAAACAGCGGGGAGGCGGCATCATCGAACTTCACGGTGACGCCCTCGAGCGCGTACCCCAAGCGAAGGGCACTGGGAGGACTTTGCGCCAAGTCGGCGAGCACCAAACGCGCGCGAGCGTCCAGTGTGCGCGCAGCCGCCTCGCGGACGTCCGCCAAAGGGGCGAACTCCTCCTCCTGGGTCGGGGCCTTGAAGAGGGTCTCGAGCCGTTTGGCCCCCACCCGCGACTCGGAGAAAATTGCCACGAACCAGGGGAGCGGATTGAGCTGATGGCCAAGGATGGAAGAGAGCCAAATGGCCGCGAAGACCTCCGATGGACCGGCGTCGGCGCCAAACCACAGGAAGCCCGCGAAGATGCCCAGGCAAACGAGGAAGCTCCAGCTTGTGGAGAGGCCGAACGCGAAAGCGAACTGCCCCTTGACCTTGAGCTCCTGCCGGAATTCCGACAGGGCCTTTTGCCGCACGTCGACGGCAAAACGATCGCCCCAGCCGAAGTAACGAACGATTCGCGCGGCCCCGACCCACTCGGTGATGAGCGACACGCGCGCGTCAGAACGCCGCATGAGTTCGGCGTGCAGGCGCCCTCCCAGCCACGAGAACAGGCTCGAGAGGGGGATCTGCAAGAGCACGATGGCGAGGCCTATCCAGGCGGCCTCGCCGAGCATGAATCGCATGATGGTTACGATGACCGCCACGGAGAGGAACAGCACCGGGAAGTCGACCATGGCGTGGGCGAAGAACTCGGCGATGCGCCTGGCGTCGTTTTGCGCCAGGTTGGTGATGTCTCCGGTGGGCATCCGAACCTTCGCGGCGCGCCCCATGGCGAACACGAACCTCTGGATATGTGAGGCTAGGCGCGTCTGCACGCGGTAGACCACGAGCATTTCCCGCTCGATTTTCTGCGCATGGAGGCTCGCGGCCACCACGTTCGCGAGGAACACGATGAGCGCCAACGAAGCCGCGACGAAGAATTTCTCTAAATCGGTGGGCGCGGCACCGAAGACGGCGCGCGAGACCGACCAACCCCGGGGCGCCTCCTCGAAGGTGCGCAGAATTTGCACGGCGAGGAGCGCCGCGAAGATGCTCACGTGGACATCCACGACATGGATGGAGAACATCTCGCGGAACAGGCGGCGCTCCCAGCGGATAACCGAGCCCAGGACTCCCCGGCGCAGGCGCGGGAGCGCGGTCCCAAAGGGTTCGTAGTCGCCCGTGGACTCCGCGGCGCGCCGAACCGCCGCCACGGAATGGAGGTCGGCCTCGGTTGCGCTTCGACGGGCGAGGGTCTTGAGAAGTCCGTTGACGTCGGAGAAAGTGAGACTCTGCCACAGGGAGCTGAACATGGATGCGACTCCGGCGTTCTTCGATGCGCGCGTCCTGGAGAAGGACTTCGACACCCTACAAGCAAGCTTCACGGGCGCGCAATCCCGTGAGCGCGCACCGGGCATCGAGACATCGGCGCGCGCACGGCTCGAGGCCGCACGCATTGTGGCCTCGCTCGCCGCGAATCTCTTCGACGCGCGGGCGCAGTCCTGCTTGGAGCGTTACGAGCATTTCACGAAGGAACAGACGGCGACGTCTGTGGGTGCGCTCTCGACCGACGGCTTCGAAGCATTGCCCGACGACGACTACGGCTCGCCACCTCCGCGCGTGCCCTTCCTCGTGTCGAACCACTCCGCGCCCAATCCCCAAGAGTGCGACTCCCCCGTGACATCCCTTTTGCCCCGGCATCCCGAAGCGACACGCGCCGCTCTGCGGGCGTTCCTCAACGCGTGGCCTTCATCACCTGGGGGGGGCGACGTCTTGAGCGCGCTCGGGCTGTCACAGGAAGGATTCTCGGACGCCGCGCGCGCCGCGTGCGTCATCGTCCATCCCGCCTTCGATGCCTGCGCGTGTTACGTTGGAGAGTCGCTCGACGACTCAGATGCGATAATGGTGGCCCCGCTTCCCGCCGGTCGCGACGCGCCCGACGCGCGGCTTGCGACCCTTTGGGCGCACGAGGCCGCTCATCTCGCCCATGGGGTCGCCCTTCGCGCGCGGGGCGAAAGTCCTTTCCTAGAGCCACTCGCCTCACGCGAGCGCGTGGCGCTCACAGCCGAGCTCCTCGCCCTCACGAATACCCGCTGGAGCGAGCTGTGCTGCGCGGTAGCGCGCCGGGAACCCCGTGCCCTCTCCGCGGTGGCCTTGTGGTGGAGGGATTCGCTACGCGGCGGCGGCGCCTACGTTCCCGCAGCCTGGCGGGTGTGGAACGCCCTTCGACGAGGCGAAACCCCCAAATTCTAGGGACCCTGGCACACCAACGACTCGGGCAGCCGCACCGTGGCAACTGCCCCCTGTCCTGGCCCTTCGCTCTCAAGGCGCAGAGTGCCTCCAAGCGCCTCAACGAAAGCGCGCGAAGCCCATAGCCCCAGTCCGCTTCCTTCCGACTTGCTCGTGCACCCCTTCACGAAGAACGACTTCGCCTGGGTCTCGTCGAATCCGGCGCCTTCGTCGCGCACTCGCAATACGACTTCCCTCCCCTCACGGAGCGCCTCCAGGACGACGCGCGGTTCTTGGCCGCTTGAGTCGCTCGCCTCCAACGCGTTCTTCACGAGGTTGAGAAGCACGCGAACGAAACGAGATCTGTCGAAGTCGAGGCAGGTGCGTTCGGGCAATGCGCAACGCACCCCAACCGCGGCACTCGCCCGCGGAGCCAACGCCACCACGTGGTCGAGAATTTCATGGATGGAGAATCCTCGAGGCGCGGGTTCCTCCTGCGCATAGCTGCGGAGGAATTGCCGATTGATGCGCAAGAGTTCGAAAGAGGCCTCGAGGCAACGCGAGAGCCTTTCATGATGCGAGGCCAGACTCTCGACCATGGGGGTATCCACCGTCCCACCGCTAGCGACCAGCTCGCGCGCGCGTTCGAATCCTCGCTCGAGCTCCCTGTTCCAGCCTTGAACGCCCGTGAGCTGGTTGCCTAAATCGTGCAGCACAAGCGCGGCAGCCTCAGCGCGGCCGCGCGCACGCGAGACCTCCGCCGCTATGAAGCCGAGATTGATGTCCACCAGGTCGCGTCGCAGCGCCTCAGCGAGGCGCAGATCGCGCTCTATCCAACGGCGTGAGCGACCACTCCGCTTCTCGACCCATTTTGCGAATGATGTACGGGGTGCCAGGGGGGCGCTCGGCGCTGGTCCTGACGTCTGTCGCGAATTCTGTCTGGCTTCGCTACCGACAGCTCCCTCGTCATGGCGCGTTCCCGGCTCCCCTGCCCACGCCACCTCCTTCACCTCTTCCCTCCGAAACAGGAGCAACGTCCCGGCCGCGCCGCCCGCCCCCAAGCGGAGCGCCAGCGCACCGGCTGCCAGAGACAAGGGAACATGCAGTCGGCCCCGCATCCTCTCAGCCAAGTTATCGCAGGCCCAAACGCCGGCTACCCCCGCCCCTTCCCTTTTGCCTTCGTCCTGGAGGCCCTCGGCATCGACTTCGAACAACGACGGATCCGCATCTAGCGCACGCGCCAACTCCTCGATTTCCACGAGTTCCTCAGGCGCTCCTTGGAGGCCGAGGCACGTCACGCGCCGGGCCTCGACGAAGGCCATCCCACGCGCATCGAGGATTTGCGAAAGCGTGGGTTCCAGGGCGCGCAGGACCCCCACGAAACCAGCTTGGCGCGATGAACCCGACGCCTCCGTTCGCCGGGCGTTCCACTCTTCGAGGCGGCGGAGGACCTCGGACTCCTCGATGGCTTCCAAGCGCGCCCCGACGTACGATGCGAGCAGCTCGCAGGCCAAGACATCGGCCAGGGAGCTTTGCAGTGCGGAGAAAAAGTGACTCGCGACGAGACCGCGTAATTTTCCTCCCACGAAAAGCGCGATGGACAAGCTCACACCGAGCTCCATGTTGCGCATGTATTGGAGATGACAGGGAGCTACAGACCTGAGGATTCCGCCGCGCAGATCAGGAATCGCGATGTCTCCGGGGGCCGCTATGGGAACTTCGGGCGCGTCAACGTCGAAGATGATGCGAACCGGGCACGCCTCGAACGCGGCGCGAGCGGGAGGAGGAACATCGGAAGCGGGAAAACGCAATGCAAGGTAACGCAGGGGCGCGTCGTTCGACCTGTCCTCGGCGAGCACGTCTCCGTCGCCCGATTCATTGAAAGCCAGTCCGATGCAGGCATCGGCTCCGAGCGCTTCCCGAATGAGGGCCGTGGCGACTCGGTAGAGTTCTTCGATGCTCGTGCACCTATCGATATCGGCACGCGCGTTGAAGAGGAACTCGTGCACGCGGCTCGTCGCGCCACCGCGCGCGGGAACGAGTTCGCACACGTCGAGTTCGCCCGACCGATAGGCGCACACATCGGCTCGACCCTTGTTCCAACCGAAACGGTAGGTGCGTTGCCTAGGCCGCGCCGCGAGATCGGGCGCGAGATTCTGGTACAACTCGGCGGTGTTGCCCACCAACCCGGCGGCACCGGAGCCCGATGCTTCAAAGGCAATCTGCCCTGTTCGAGGGGAAAAGCACACGATAGCGCCGACATCTTGAATGGCGCCCGTGGGCAGGGCCTTGCAAGGGGAGGCCGACGCGGGTGAGGCGCTTTGCTCTTGCTTGGGGACCGAGGCCATGACAGCCCTCCTCGTCCGAGTGATCTTGTCATTCTAGAATTCGCAAGCGTCATAACCAGTATTGCAATCAAGAACTCCGGTAACCGCAAACCGACTCTTTCCTTCGCCTTGCTCTCGCCTCGTCCTCCTCAGTGAGTTCCGTGGAGCGAGCGTCTCACACCTTGGGCGCGAAGCGGCCGAGCTGAGCGCGTGCGCGCGTTTTCCCCTCCGGGTTGAGGACCACGTACGACTCATCGCGGAACACGAGTTCGACGAGTCCCTCGTCGCGCAGGTCGATGAGGATCTCTTGCACCAAGGGCGCATCGAGGTCGTGCCAGTAGCCGCGCGGGCACAGGATGTTCTCGAGCATCATGCGGGAGAATCTCTGCGGAAGCGCCTCTGGGAAGAACGCGAAAATCTGCCTCAGATAGGCAGCAAGTTCCTCGCGGGGCATGGATTGGAAGGTGCCCCCCTCTTCCGGAACAGGGGTTGCTTGTGATGGCTCCAGCGACGCGCTTTCCGCGTGCATTCCATGGGGAGACACAGGCGAGGAAGGCGTTTTGGGAGGGGTGCTCATGGTCGTCTCCCGCAAAACGGAATAAACTCATCGACCGCCAGGGTAGTCCCTTGCGTGGTCCGTTGTCGACGACCGGAGGAAAAAGATGGATTCCCATTTCAGTGGTATGCAGCGCGCACGCGCCTGGAAGACTTTCACCACCATGATATTGCTCTGTTTGGGCGCCGGTGCCATCGGGGGTGCCAACACCCAGGCATTGGCCCAAGCCACTTCCGGCTACAAGCTTCCCAATACGCCACCCGCAAATCCCAATGCCCCAGAAGACGTGAAGGTTCTCCGCACGTTTTCAAAGGTCTTCGTCAACATCGCCAAAGAGACGCGCCCCTCCCTGGTGTTCATCGAAACGATGACGCGCCCTCAAGACCAAGCGGCCAGGCCCCAAAGGCCGCCGCCGGGCGCTCCGCGCGACCTCTTCGAGTTCTTTTTCCGGCAGCAGCCCCAAGGTCCGCGCTCGGGCGCTGGCAGCGGCTTCATCGTGGATCTCAAGGGCGGCTACGTCATCACGAATAACCACGTGGCCGCCGCCGCCTCCGAGATCACTGTGACCACCTTCGACAACCGCAAGTTCAAAGCCAAGCTCGTGGGTGCCGAACCCGCGGTGGATTTGGCCGTGCTCAAGCTCGAGAACTTCAGCGCGGGCGGCCTCAAGCAAGCGACGCTCGGAGACTCCGACGCCATTGAAGTGGGCGATTGGGTCGTGGCCCTCGGTGCACCCTTCGGACTTCCGCAAACCCTCACCGTGGGCGTCGTGAGCGCCCTCGGACGCGGGAATCTCATGGGAGGCATGGCGCTCGAAGACTTCATCCAAACGGACGCGGCCATCAATCCGGGCAACTCAGGCGGCCCGCTTCTCAACATCGACGGCAAGGTCGTGGGCATCAACACCATGATCTCGTCGCCCACGGGGAGCTCAGCAGGCATCGGTTTCGCGGTGACTTCGAACATGGCGCGCCTCGTGGCCGAGCAGCTTATTACCAGCGGTAAATTCACGCGGGGTTACTTAGGGCTCGAGGGCCAAGATACTCAAGAACTCAGCAGCGAGGTCGCCTCCACGCTCGGTGTGAAGGGCGACCTCTCGGGCGCACTCGTGCAGAACGTCGTACCCGCCGGGCCCGCCGACAAAGCCGGCCTGAAGCCCTACGACATCATCGTGGCCGTGGGGAACGCGAGCATCGCCAACTTCCAGCAGCTGCGCACGCGCGTCGCGTTCCAGAAGCCCGGTACCACGGTGAAGGTCCAGTTTATCCGCGATGGCAAGCGGCAGGAAACCAACCTCGTCGTTGGAACGTTCCCATCGGAACGCGACCTCGCCGCGAGCAGCAAGCCACGCACGGAGGCCGGAGGCGCCGAGGTGCGCTCGGAGTTCGGCTTCGCCGCCGTGCCCGTGAGCCCACAGATGAAGCGCGATCTCGGGGTGAAAGCGCCGCAAGGATTCCTCGTGCGCGAAGTGACCGAGGAGAGTCCCGCGGCGCGTGCGGGGCTCCGTCGCGGCGACGTCATCGTGGAAGTCAACCGTCGACCGGTCAAGAGTGAATCTGAGCTTGTAAAGGTGCTCGGCGACGCAGCCAAATCGGGCCGCGATGTTCTGCTGCTCATTGAGCGACAGGGCCGCAACCAGCTCCTCGTGGTTCCCTTGGGCTGAGTTTGAGCTTGCGGATGGGCTTTGGCGCGCTCCCCCGCGCTGGAGGTCGTTCATGGTAAAATCGGGCTTCCTCCGCCGCGTAAAGGAATCCCCGCCATGATCCGCTTTTGCCGCAATCTCGCCGCAGCCTCAGCTGCAGCCGCAGCCTCAGCCGCAGCTGAGGCCTCAGCCGCACCACTAGGGCGAGAGGCCGGCCGAACGCGCGCGCTCGCCCCCGCGTTCACGCTGACGCTCGCACTGGCCTCCACCCTTGTCGGCTGCGTGACCCCACGGGAGCAACGTCCAGCCGCGCCCGACGTGCGAGGGGAAACCGCGCCTTTGACCAATGTGGAAATCGAGGCCGTCATTACGAGCCGGCTCGCCGACATGAAAACCTGCTTCGCTGGTCTGCTCAACGTTGCCGAGGGAGCGCGTGGAGTCCTCACTCTCCGTTGGATCGTCGGCGGCGATGGTCATGTCACCGACGTCGAAGTGGTGGAATCGGACTTTACGGGCACTGTAGGCGAGGACCTCACTCGCTGCCTTGTTCCCAAGGTGGAAGCCCTGCCCTTCCCTCGGACCCGCGGCGGCGCGAGCCTTCGGATCACCTATCCGTTTGTGGTGAAGTAACTCCTGTCGGGCTCCCCTCGCCGGGCGACGCGAAGGCGAAGGCAAAGCGACCAAGCATGGGGCAAATCCTTCCCCGCGGAGGCGTTGACGCGCCGCCGTCAGCCGACGAAGTGCTTGACAGCGCAGTCCTCCAGGCCGTCGAGGCGAACTTCGCAGTCATCGAGTTCGATGCCGAGCAACGCCGGAAACGTGTTCCGTATGACGCAGGAGGCCAAGACCAAGGCCCAGGAAGCGGGCGAGACCATGGTGAAGCTCGGCGCGAGCAGCAAGGAGATAGGTAACGTCGTGCGCGTCATTTCGACCATCGCGCAGCAAACCAACCTCCTCGCCCTGAACGCGACAATCGAGGCCGCACGGGCTGGCGACGCCGGCCGCGGATTTGCAGTGGTGGCCAGACAAGGGAACACGCTCACGGCGTGCGCCCACGTCGGAACCCATTGAGGACGGCGAGCCGGAGAACGATGTCCCGCCGGCAGCAGAAGGCGCAGATGGTGACGAGGAAGAGACAGAATCGAAGGGCGAACCTGAGTCTTCTTGAAGGCCGCGTCCCGCGCTCTCAACGCGCCTTTTTTGCGAGCCGCTCGCTCAGCGAGAGGAAGGCGTCGGCCCCTTCGAACGCCTCCCCTTGGAGAAACGTCACAGGCACCGACATGATTCCGGCTCGGCGCGCCTCCTCCTGCGCCGCGGCTAGCAGAGGCGCCACACCGGTTCCCTTTCGGAAACACTCGCCGAAGGCGCGCGCGTCGAGCCCCGCTTCGGCCGCAACGGCCAGGGCATCGGCTCGGCGGGCTTCGCCCCCCAGAGAGACGATTTTCATATGATAGTCAAGGTAACGACCTTGCTCTTCGGCGCACATCGCGCCGCGCGCGAGGCCCATGGAGCGATCGGGACGCGTGTAGGGGAATGGGATGAACACGAAACGGGCATCCACTCCGTGTTTGACCACGAGCTCCGATACTTTGAGGTTGTACGCGGGGCACGAATCGCAAAGAAAATCGGTGAAGTTGACAAGCGTCAGCGGCGCCTCCTTGCGCCCCACCGCGGGGAAGCCTTCCAGCGCGAATCGATGGCCTACGCGGCGCGGGCGTTGCAAGTGGATTCGTAGTGCATTGGAGGCTTCCATCTCCGACAGGAGCTTGTCGGTGGCCTCGCGGCGCGCGACTTCCTCAATATAGGCCAGAAGCTGGGCCTTCACCTTCTCGAAGTCACGAGCTGGAGCGCTGGGGTCGCTGGCCACGAACAGGGCTCGCGCATCCTCGAGCCCCACTTTTTCAGGGGTGGCGAGTTCACGCGCCGCCTGCTCGAGGTCGACGCCCTTGCGAGCGGCCTCCTCCTGGGCCAGCCTGGACACCGCATAATTGCGCAGGAGGTTGTCCGCCTCACGCGCGAAGCCGTACTCGGCTTGGAAGCGAGCCTCGTCGCGCTTTCGACCCGCCGCATCGAGACGCTCGCTCAAAGGTGCCGGCAAATCAGCCTTGCGCACGGGCTTTCCGCGCCAGTCGAGCAGCAGCATGTTGGCTGGAATTGCAGTGTCAGCGCCAAACGAAGCGGCACCACCCGATGGTTGCGCCGCCCTGCTTTCGGTTCCTCCACGCGCGCGGCCCGCAACGAATCCCCCGACCGCCGCGAGGGTGGCGGTCATCACGGTGACAAGCGTACCCACGGCCACTGCCGTCTTCGTTGGGACGAGGGCAGCCTTGGTTTCCTCATGCGTTCGTCGCGACTCTTCCAAGGCGTTCTCCCCCGTTGGCGTGCGAGCCTAGGGTACCAACGCCCGCTGCTCAAAGCCAGATGGCGATGCCGCCGCCTAGGCGGGTGCTTTGGGCTTGAGCTTTGCCGACCGCGGTTCCTCTAGAGCGGTCGGAGAGGGTCTCGACGTGTTGGCTTGCCGAGGCGACGAGGCTGACGCGCGGCGAGCAAAAATAAGTGAACTCCAAACCCGCCTTGTAGCCCTGCCCTTGCAGGGCATATTTCTCGAGTCCCCGCGCAAGGTCCTTTTTCGTCACGTAGGCGCCTCCCCCGAGGCCCACGTTCGCCACTGGCGAGGTGAGTACGATGCGGGCTTCAGCTCCGAATTCATGGCCTGCAAATGCATCTCGCCCTCCGCTCACGGAGTCGGCGTGGGCATTGGCGTAGGTCAGGCCCGTCTGGAGGAAGCGGAAATGTTCGAAGCCAACCGCGGTTTGAAGGGAGTACCCACGAAACTCGTGCGGCGTCGCGGGCGCTCCGGCATCACGGTGGTCTGCGCCGGGCGTGGCGAGGACGCTCGTGCGGGCGTAGTGTGCTTGCTGCGACAGGTACATGTTGGAGCCGTAGGGGGAGCGTCCGCGCGAGTAATATTCGTGCGTCATGCCAGCGCGCGCCAGCGCGGGAAACGCGAGAAGAATCAGGAGACCGAGATGCATGAGCTGCCGAAGATGCGCGGGATACGCACATTGGGCAGGATTCGCTTGGGAAGTGGACATGGCTGATGCCTCCTGGGAACCCGCGTTGGGGAATCCCAGCGACCCCCTTTGCAACTGACGTGCCAGAAACCCTCGGTGCAGCGGACTCCGGCGCGAATCGAGATTGGAAAAGCGCGCCACCCCTGTTACTTTGAGGGGTTGGGGCATCCTGGACGGGCCGGGAGCGCATTTGCGTCGCGAACTTCCGCCGACTTCAAGCCCACGAATGGAGGCCTTCCCGTGTCGAGCACTTCGACGGCTGTCAAGCAAAAAGTCATCTGCCTCGGAGCGAGTTTCGACCCTCCCCATTTCGCGCACGCGGGCATGGCGCTCCTCGCGACCGCAGCGTGGCCGGATGCGTACCTGTGGCTGCTGCCAAGCCCCGAAAGGTGGGACAAGCGCCCCATAGCCCCCTTGCAAGCACGCCTCGCTTGGTGCCACGCCTTCGCCGTGGGGCTCGCACAATTGGGAGTGCGAGCGAGCGTGTCCAACGCGGAACTTTCCGACGGCGCACCCTTCCGCGGTACCGTGACCCTCTTCGAATCCCTGTGCGAAAAACACCCGTTGATTGAATTCGCGTTCCTTTGCGGAGAGGACGCCCTTGGGTCCTTGCCGACATGGCGCGATCCCGTGGCTAATGTGGTCAACGGCCTGCGCCTGCCTGACCTCGTGGACATTCTCTTTGTTCCGCGCGCGGTTCCCCAGTCCCAGGCAGCCCACGAGGAGACCGCGGGAAACACGCTCTCACCGCGGCTCGCACAGGCACCTTGGATGGCGCATCCTCGCATCCGCAGCCTGCCACGCCTCGCTACGGTGGAGGGGCGACTGCGCAGCGATGCCGGGCTGCGCTGGGATTTGGAATCGCTTTCAAGCACGGCGGTGCGCCGTTCCCTGGCTTCGGGCCATGGCTGCGCCGGATGGAGCTTCGCCGAAGTGGAGCGCGCCGTCGGCGACGCCGGAGCGTATGCCCCTTCGGTGGTATCGAAAAGCAACCTTTGACGGGCAATCTCAGAGAACGCGCTTAGCGTCCCGCGCCCGAGAGAAGTTTCTTCGCGCGCTCCGGCACGTCGGGCGAAAGCCGCACTCCCATGTGTGTGATGGTGTCGGAGGCCAGCAGCGTGGCCAGCCGACCGCACGTGGGGAGGTCAAGACCATGGGTAAGACCGTAAAGGAACCCGGCCGCGAACATGTCGCCCGCACCGGTGGTGTCCGTAACGCGCACCTTCTCCGTGGGCACATGGGTCACCTCACCGCGGTGGCACACGTACGCTCCTTGAGCGCCGTCCTTCACCACCACGAGTTCCACCTTTTCGCCGAGCAGACGCGCGGCCTCGGCGCCTTGCGCACCCACGAGCATTTGCGCTTCGAGGGCATTGGCGAACACGACGTGGGCGCGGGTTTCGAGGAGCTCGCGCAAGCGGTCGCCCCAGCGCTGCACGACGAAGGGGTCGGCCACGTCAATGGCCACCTTCACGTCGTTATTGCGCGCCACCTGGAGCGCGTGCTCCACCGCTTCGATTTGCGAGGGCGTATCCCAAACATAGCCCGTGGTGAAAAAAATCTTGCTGCGACGGATGTCCTCTTCGGGCACGTGGGCACGCGAGTAGTGGAGGCATGCACCCAGGTGAGTGTTGAGGGTACGTTCGCCGTCGGGGGTTACCACCACGAGACACGTGCCGGTGGGCGCGCCCTCGACTTGGGCGAGCATGTTGTTGATACCCAGTTCCTCGAGGCGGGAGGAGAAGGCCTTGCCATACTCGTCGTGGCCCACGCAGCTCGAATAGCTCACCCGCGCATCGAGCAGCGCCATGCCGCGCAGCGCGTTGGCCGCGCTTCCTCCGAGCTCCACTTCGGTTGTGAGCTTGCCGAGATTAGCCAGCGCGCGGACCTGCTCTTCCGACGAAACAAGCTGCATGATGCCCTTGCGCATGCCTAGCTCCTCGAGGTCCGAGTCTTCCGCCCGCACGAGGAGGTCGACGAGGGCATTTTCGAGGGCGGTTACGTCCAAGGGGCGAGCAGCTTGAGCCGCGGTGAGGAAATTCAAGGGACACCTCGTGGGCCACTGGGGCCGGAGTGGGGTAAATCACGGGAGGTTTCGAAACGGCGTCAAGAAACGCGGTGAGTTGCCGATACCTCAATCAGCGGGAGGATACCCATTCCCGCATCCGTGTCACAAGGGGGCCTCTCCCATGGCCATGCGCAGTAGCTCAACCAACCGACATAACAGCCTAAAGCCATGGCAGAGACTTCGCGTTCAATTGCGGGTCACGGCCGGTGCGATGATTGTGGCGATGGGCGCCGCGACATTGGCTGGCTGTGGGTCGCGAAAGGACGAGGATATCGACGCCAACGCCAGGGAAGCGACCGATCAGGAGTTGGGATCGCGAGCTTCCATCGTCCTTCCCGGCGCGAGCAGCGATTCGACCCAAGGAAACGACCCGTGCGCGCTCCCCCTCACTCAATCCTTCAAATTCACCAAGTCCGAAGCGGGGGAGGACCTCGTCGAGGCGACGTTCAAGGGCAAGACAGACAAGATCTGCGAAGACGGAGGTAACAAAAAGGCCGTCCTCTACATCAAGTTGGGAACGGCCCAGTTCCAGCCTCCGGTGGAGCTCGACTGCCAACCGCGCGCGCGCGACGGGTGGAGCATGCGCTGCCTCAACGCTGCCCCCTTGGTGAAGGCCGACGGTGAGGTCGAAGTCGTCGTGAAGGCGGATGCGAACTACCGCAGCTCGCAGACCTCCATGCAACTGACCTACGAAACGCCCTGAATCATTTCACCTCGACGTGGGTGTAGCGGTAGTCTACGCCGCCCTGGAGGTCGCGCACCACGACGAAGGCGCCCGCCCTCCCCGCGCCTTCGGCGTCCCAACTCGTTTTTCGCGCGCGCTGGTTGCCGAGCTTGCCTCGCGTCACGAACCATTGGAAACGCGTCTTGGCTTGCGGGTCGCGATCGGTGCCGGCGAGGTTCGTCATGAGGTCGAATTTCGTTCCGGACGACGCACCCGACTTGGGCGAAATGGCCGTCAGCACGGGCGGCGTATTGCGTTTGGCCCTCTTGGCGAGCTCGGCTTCCGACGGGACTTCCGTGCCGAACTCGCGCGCGGCGGATTCCAACGTCGTGCGCACGCCCGCGTCGCCCGGTCGCGGCAGCAGGAAGAACGACAGGAATCCTTGGTCGGAGCGTCCACTCTTTGCGCCCTTGGCACCGTATTCGATGGCCAATGCGGGAGCGAGGGATCCCGTGGATCGAGCCAAACGGGCGATGGTGGAGACACCCGGCACCGTGAGGTTGAAAACGCTCTCCTCGACGCGCACACCCTTCTCGTTGACGACCTTGGAGTGGGCGACGTCTTTGACGAAACCTGTCTTGGGGGAATAGCCCCAGGCCGTGAGTTCCTCCGGGGTGAACGCCGCGGCCACGTCTTGCCCCTGAACGGCGGTAGCTCCCGCTTGCAAGGCGTACTTGGCCAGGCGCGTTATTTTGAGGTCGACCTTGTCACCCTCGGGGGAAACGCTCACGAGACGAATCTTCATGGGAGTAGGATCCGTGCCCACTGTGAGCGGATACTGCTGGCACCACACCTTGCCGTCGGCCCACTTGGAGCATCCCGGAGTGGAACCCGCGTCGGCAGTTTTGCCCTCCACGAAGAATTGCGCCACCGGTACGCGCACTCCCTCGAGTTCGTAAAGTTCCGCCGCGCGATCGCCGCACGCTCCGAGCACGAGCAAGGCTGCGATGGTCGGGACGGCTCTGGACGCGAAAGTATATTTTCTCATGTTTTCTCGTCTCCTCGACCTTAGAACGACGCGATGACGCCGAAGCTGGGTATTGTGGGAGCGCCGGTCACGTAGACGCGCTCGCTGAAGTCCTCGGAATAGTCGACGCCCACCACGTTCTGCCGGTTGGTGACGTTGAGGACTTCGAGGTACAGGCGCAACTTCCAGGTGTCGTAGAGGATGTCGTAATCGGTGCGAACGTCCCACTGGAAGGTCGCAGGCAAACGCTCATCATTGGCCTTGAAAGTACCGTCAGCCGTGACATTGGCGGGAACGTAACGCCCCGTGTTCTGGTTATAGCGACCGCCGCCGATGCGCGAGGTGGACGATCCGCTTTGGTACTGCCACTTCGACGACGCCTCCCATTGGCCGGTTATCTTGTAGGCGCCGATAACGTTGAGAGAGTGGGGTTTGTCGTAGTCGAACGGGCGCCACGTCAAGCTCTTGGGATCGCGACGCTCCGACCTGGAGTAGCCGTAGGAGACCCAACCCGTCCAGCGCCCAGTGCGCTGCTTCTTGACGAGAGCCTCGAAACCGCGCGAGCGACCCTTCACGTTGTTCTCGTACTTCTTGGCGGGCTCCTTGGTCGCGTTGCCCACGAAGTTGAGCAGGTCCTTGTGGTAGACCTGGAAGTCGGTTTCCACTTCTTGACCGAACTTCGACTCTATTCCCGTTACGTAATGCACGGCGCGCTCGAGATCGAGATCGGGGTTCCCGTACTCGCGGGCGTCGAAGAAGGGCTGAGGGCGCTGGCTGTAGTAACCCCAGGCGGCCTTGAGGGTGTGCTGATCGGTGAGCGCGAAGCGCGTGCCGAAGCGAGGGTCGACGGCCACTTGGTGTCCCCACGAACCGCGCAGGACGGCCACTCCAGGGTTGAGGGTGAGCGGACGCACAGGGCGCAGCGAAACGTCGAGGTAGGCGCTCCCCGAGGTGATCTCCCGCGATCGCGTTTCCTTGCTGCGGGGTGCGGTGTCGGCGTCGAAGAACGGGCCGAAGCCTCCGGCCGGCACTTGGATGGCGTCGACGTCATTCTTGAGATGCTCGAACTCTGGCCGCACGCCCACGGTGGCCGACACGACAGAGTTGAAGCGCTTGTCGAGCGCGGTCTCGAGCGCGAACTTATTCGCGACTATCTTAACCTTGTTGTCGAAGAACCGCTGATCGATGATGAGGTATCGGTACTGGGGCGCCACGGTGAGGCCCCAGCCGTTGCCGAGGTTGGAGTTCCAACGCGCGCCCATGGTGGAGAAGTAATTGAACAGGCTGAAGCTCGTCTTGCCGTCCTCGTCGCTGCTGAGGCTCGTCGACGCCGCCGCCGCGAGACGGTTTGAAGCGCCGATGAGGTAGGTCTGCCATGTGCCAGACGAATGGTTTCCGTTGAGGATCATTTGATAGTCAGTGGCCTGCGGGAGCGTGACGATGGATACTTGCTCTTCGTCGACGAACTTCTTTATGACGGGCGAGAAAATCTCGAGGTAGGTGCGCCTGAGGCCCAGCCTATAGCCAACGCGATCATCCTCTCGCGCCGTGGTCGTGCCCGAGGGGGCCACTGAGCCTGTGGAATTCGAGCCTGTGGAGTTCGAGGCTCCTGCCACGCCCGAGGGTGGAGCGCCGAGCGGGCCCGTGTCCGCATCACCGAAAAGGTTGCCCTCGAGGTAGACGGACGATTGGGTCAGGCCCAGCTCGAATTGGCCCGACATGCGCTCGGGAATGCTATTTTCCGTGCGCAATTGGATGACGCCACCGGTGGCGTCATTGAACACCGACGACCAGCCGCCAGGGTAGAGATCAACGCCCTCGAGCATGCGCGTTGGCACGACCGTTCCCAAACCGCCGAGGTGGAAGACGAACGGAACCTCCATTTTGTCGACGAAGAAACGATTGTCGCCTGGCGCAGAGCCGCGCACCGTGATGTCGGCCGAGCCCGGGTTCGCGGCGATGACCGATGGCAGCGTCTGCAGACCGCGAACGGCGTCGCCGCCCGTGCCCGGGATGCGCTCGAGTTCCTCGCGCTGGAGGCTCTGCTGCGAGACCTCCACCTTGCGCCGCGCGCGGATGACGCCAAGACGCGTGAGCTCGGCGGAAGGCTCAAGGTACCAAGGACCGTCTTCGGCGGGCTTACCGTCGACAACACTCATCTCGAGGTCGTCGAAACCTTCCGCGCGGAAGATGACCTTTTGCTCCCCGCGAGGCAGGGAAAGGGTGAAACGCCCCCGCGCATCGGCCTGCGCGTTGTTCTCGCGGTCGTCCGCTTGGATGGCGGTGGCCTTCTTGAGGGGTGCGCCGCTCCCCTTGACCTTCAGTTCGCCCGACAAGGTCACGCGCTGCGCGTCCGCCGCGGCCGGTGCGCTCGTCGGCGCGGCGGCGGCCGGGGCGCTCGTCGGCGCGGCAGCGGCCGGGGCTGCCGCGGGCTCGCCCGTTTTCTCCGGCCCGGACGGGGTCGGAGTCGGAGTTGGTGTCGCAGGTGGAAGGCTCGTCTCCTGGGCTCGCGCCGGAGACGTCCGCAGGCAGAGGAACGCCGCTACGAGGAGCGGAACGGCAACGCTCGGTGGCCTTATCATCGGTTCCGTGTTCCTTCCAGGGAAAGAGGTCTTGTCAAAGTTCGATGGGAATTTCGATGCGCTTACGTTTCTGCGCCACGCTCTTGCCACCGACCTTGGCGGCGGTGCAGCGCAGCTTCTTCACTTCAGCCAACGCGACTTGGTCAATTTCGTACCCCGTTCCCTCTACGAGGCGCGCCTCCAGGACTCCCCCCTGCGACCCCACCACCACCTCGATGACCACCCGCCCACTGGTGATGCCCGCGTTGGCTGCGTCATCGGTGATGGGGATCTCACGCAGCGCGGGGCAGCGCGCCGGTTCGTCGGCCGCGGCTTCGCTTACGGGATTGGCGTCAGGGTCGGGCTCGGGAGCGGGCCCAGGTGCGGCTGAAGGTGGGGGATTGCGCGCGGCCTCCGGGTCCACCACGGTCTCGGCGCTGTTTCCTTCCGCGACGGCGAAGGAACTGCCCGACGTCCCCGGTGGTGCGAGGGAGTCAGACAGGCCTGCGCGAATTTCGGGGGGAGGAGGAGGCGCCTCGGAAGGCGGCGGAGGGACGACGCGTTCGTCGTTGCGCACGCGCGGCTTTCGCTCCTTGACCACCTTGGGTTCGGGCGGCTTGGGGGGTGGCGGTTCCGGCTTCTTTTCCTCCACGAACGGGGGAGGCGTCGGGCGGGGCGCATCTTGGACGCGCACGACCTGGATGACCTTCTCCTTGGCCGGACGACCGGTGAGCGAGGCAGCCGAGAAGTAGAACCCGCCATGGATGACAAGGGACACGACTCCCACCAACGGCGCGAGCCAGGCGCCAGGGGCCGCGCCAGCCCCGTCGCGCGCCAGAGGACTCCGGTAGGGGCCGGGAATGGGAGCCATCGCGCTCTTCGCCATCGTCGTTACGCCACCACGCGAGCTGGAGGTGAGCCCCACGCGACGGGAAGGCCGCGCGGAAGGCAACGTGTTTCCTTACTGGAACGCCTCAGAGAATACACAACCGGGCGGGCGCGACAAAGCGTTCCGGTTGGCGAGTCCGTGGATTTGTTTCCTCCGTCAAAATTCGACCATACTGCTTAAAGAAAAGGCGCCCTTGCGTCAGACTCCAAGAAACATCGGAGGTCACGCATGATGTCCACGTTCTGTCGCACGGCGAGACGCGTCCTCGCGTCCGTGTCCGCTCCGTCGTCCCTTCTCGCCTTCGCCGTCGGGATGGGAACCCTCGCGGTTCCCGCTTCGTCGCTAGCCTTCAACGGCCTCGTCGTCACGGAACTTCCCCCGGGCGGCGACGTCACCATCCCCGGCGAGTACCCCATCCGCGTCCCCATGCGCGCCGAGGTCCTCCTGACGGGACTCTCGTCGCCGCAATCGCTCACTCTCACCAACCAGGCCAGTGAGCAGGCCACAATCCACATTTACGCCACCCACGAAAAGAACGTGAGGCGCATCAAGCTCGCCCCGGGCAGCAGCGCTGTCTACACTCTCAAACAGGACAAAGCGGTCCGTGTTAAAGTAACAGGCGCCGACGTGCGCGTCGACAGCGTCCTGCCCCTCAAGGTTCAGCGCTGATTCTCAGCCGATGTGGGCAGCGCGCCAAAGGCCCGCGCGCGCGAAGTGGGGAACGCGCGTTTCCATCTCCGCGACGAAGGAAGGATCCTCGTGCAGGGCGTCTCGCACGCCGGCGAGCGTCTCCTCCTCGAGGACCGCGCTTTGGCAACTCAGCAGGACGTCGCATCCGGCGCGCAGCGCGTCGGGTGCCGCGCGGTGGAGGTAACCTGAACGCACCGCGCCCGCGAGCCCGTCGACATCGCCGACGACCGCAGCGCTCATCACGTGGTCGGTGACCCCGTAGTGGAGCGCGATGGCTTTCATGCGTAAGTCGTCGGAGAGGACGAGTCCCTCGAAACCCAGGGATCCGCGCAGCACTTCGCGCAGCGCCACCGAACTTAAGGTGGCTGGAAGGTCGGGGTCGAGGTCCGGCACCCGCACGTGGGCTGTCATGCACAGCCGAACTCCCGCTCGGAAGGCCGCGAGGAACGGCACCCACTCGCGCCGCTCGAGCGTGCTTCGGGAGGTGCTCGTTTCCGCGAACCCGTGATGCGTATCGGTCACGGTGTCGCCGTGTCCGGGGAAGTGCTTCACACAAGCATGAACGCCATGGGCGAGGAACAGTGCGGCGACCTCCTGAACGAAGGCCGCGACCGTTGCCGCATCGCGGCCGTAACAGCGATCGCCCATAACAGGATTGTCCGGATTGGTGAGAACGTCGGCAACGGGACCGAGGATACAATCGATGCCCAACCCTGAACTCACGAGCGCCTGGAGAAGCGCCTGCTGTCGGGCCTGCGCAACACCGCGCTCTCCCCCGTCAGCC
>JBIKVI010000023.1:0-24344 GCA_044356935.1 Silvanigrellaceae bacterium
CGACACCCCGCCTGCAACGGTTCGCGACTCGAGCGCTCCCTGGCTGCGCGCGGCGAGATGGACAGCCCCCACACCCAGCGCGAAGGCGGCGAGCGTCGCACCTCCCAGCACCACGAACGAAACACCTAGGTGGGACTTGGAACGCGTCATGATCCCTCCCCCGCCAACGAGGCGATGATCGACTGCCAACGCAGGACTTCGGCACGCGCCGCAAGCAAGGCGAGCTCAGCCTCGATTTTCTTGACCCTTATCTCCTCAAGCTTGAACTTGGGGAGTTGCGCATTGGCTGCGGCGTCGGCGGCTTCTTGCACGCCTTTGCTCGCGAAACCAAGGGCTTTTTGCGCCAACTCATAACCCTCGCGGGCGAGATCGAGGCGCAGCTCGGCGTCTGAGGTCTGCTCCTTCAGTTTGGCGACTTCGATTTCATAGCCGTATTCGGCCTGCGACCTGAGCGCGAGCGCCTTGCGCGTTTCCTCGGCCTGCACGCCGCCGTCGAACAAAGGAACGACCAGACCCACCCCGAGCGACCAGTTCACGAAGCGTGCTTTGTTTCCAAGCCCCTGGGTATGGTCGACGCCCCCGAAAGCGAAGGCTTTGGGAACGAACATCTCTTGGCTGCGCACGAGGCGTACGTAACTCTCAGCAGTGGCGATGCGCTTGAGCCCTTGGGCGACCACTGGATTGCGCGCCAAAGCAGCCTCCAAGGGTTGGCGCGTGGCCACATTTCCCAGTGTGGACGCCGCGGGAAGTCTCAGATCGACACGGGAGCCATCGGGTCGTCCAAGCAGCGCGTTAAACTGTTTTTGCCGTGACTCAAGGTCGCCTTGCGCCTCGCGCATCTCGCGACGCCCCTTGAGGACGTCGATTTCCGCCTCGTTCACCTGCGACTCTCCCACGGCGCGCGAGGCCGCTGCCTGACGCAATGCATCGAGGCGTGCCAGGAATCCCTGCTGGCGCGCTTCCTGTAGCTTCACCTTGTCTTCCAGGAGAATGATGCCCACGAAGAGGTCGCGCACCAGCCCGTCGAGTTCGTATTCCGACAAGCGGACTTCGATTTCACCCTGTTCCCTTTCGCGGAGCGCGAGATCGCGCCGGGCATCGAAGTACCCGCCCGCATAAAGGATCTGTAGGGCGCCGATGCCGACCACGGCGGCGTTCTTGTCGATGCTCATCTCGTTGCGGGTCTGGATCTCGTTGAGGCTCGACTCCTGAGCGCCGCTGCGCAGCGAGTTCGCCTCTCGGTTCACCAACGCTGTGATCGCATTGGGGTTCGATTGGTAGAGGTAACCCATGGTGCCGCTGAACTTCGGGAGTGGCCCGAGCCTCGCGATTTCGAAGTCCGCGTCCTTCTCCTGGAATCGAGCGCGCGACAAGCGCACCAATGGACTGCGCTCCCTTGCGATGCGCTGCGCTTCCTCGAGCGTCAAGGGAGCTGGCTGCACTGCAGTCTGCTGCTGCACTGGACTCTGCGGCTGCGGCTGCGCCTGAGGCTGCACCTGCGCCCGCGCAGGGGAAGCGCCCAAGCTCCCAGCTCCCACGAGTGCTCCCGCGAGGAGAGCGGCGCGCCCGCGCAGGCGTCGCCACCACCCGTTCCACGCACGTACACCCCCCTCTCGAGAAAGTTCGGGGAATCGGACTTCAGAGAGATGCGCGACATCCTCAATGACGGGAAGGACATCGGCCAAACCCACCGAATCCACGAGTTCGCGCGCCGCACCGCGTGGACCGATGAGCACCAGACCTCCGTTCGATACGAGGAGGCGCTCGTAAACGTCGAGCCAGGCGTTGACGGCGCGCGCGGACAGGGCCGTGACACCGGCGAGATCGATGGCGATGCGCGTGCGTCCTGTGGACACGATGGTGTCGAGCTCGTCCTTGACGACGTCGGTATGGAAGTCATCCACGCGACCCGACAGCTCAAGGACGATGAAGTTTTCGACGCGGCGCACGCGGGCGTCCATGGATCCTCCGCGAGGGCATCGCACGGGGCGCGCCCTCTCGGCAGGGGTATCGTCGGATCCTCGCCACCGCCTCCGGCAAGTTTTGCCCCGCGAGGGGATCGCCGACTCTTCCGAACACAGGGGCCGGAGGAACCCCTCACGATGCAGGGCGACGTTTCAACGCTCATTCCCCGCTTGCTTCTCCTTTTGACGGCCGCCGCGTGCGTTTGGGGCGTCCTTGCTTTCGCGCGCCTCGACGTGGAACTCCTGCCGCGGTCGCGCGAGCGGTTGGTGGTCGTGGGGTTCGAGGCTCGTGGATACTCGGCCACGGCACTCGATGGGGCATTGGGATCGCGGGTCACGCCCTTGTTCCGGCGGCATGGGTTCTCGTGCGACGTGGAAGCACGTTTCTTCGCGCACGGGGGAACACTAACCTGCCGCACGCCTGCCGAGCCCGCTCACGCCGAGCGGCTCGCTCGTGTGCGCGTGGGCATGTACGCAGCCCTCTCCTCCGCTGGTTTACTGGGAGCGCGTTCCTTTGTGCGCGATGAACCTTTGCAAGACAGGGTCTTCCTTCGGGCCGGTCTGCCTGTGCCCGTAAACGAAACGGAGTTGAGTGCGCTCGCGTCCCGGTTGCGCGCTCTCGATGGCATTGCCGACGTCACTTGGTCGAAAGAACCTTCGGCCTGGACACCCACCGCCTCCTACGCTGTCGTGGCGGTGGAGCGCCGCGAGCACGCCAACCCGGTGGAGGTAAGCGCCGCCGCTCGTGCCCACTTGCCCGCCTCCGCGCACGTGTTTTTCGACGAGGCCGACTACGTGCGGGCCTCCGAGGGAAATCTTACCGAGAATATCGTGAGTGGGACTCTGCTTACCCTGGTGTGCGTGCTCGTGTTTCTGCGCCGCCTGAGTTCAACCCTCCTCGTGGGGGTGTCAATTCCCCTCTGTGTGATGCTCTCCATCCCGCTTCTCTATGCGCTGGGCACCACGCGCAACATCATGTCGCTTGCGGGCCTCGCCCTTTCGGTGGGAATCGTCGTCGACGCGAGCCTCTCTATTGTGGGCGACTTCGACGAGCGCATGGCCACCGGGCGCTACCGCGCGGGGCAGGCCGCCCTGCGCACACTCCAGGACGCCTTTTCGCCCTTGATGGTGGCCACGATTTCGACCCTTGCGGTTTTCGTTCCCATCTTGTTCCTTTCGGGGCGGGTGGGGGAACTTTTCAGCGCTCTTTCACAAGCGGTCATTGTCTCCAATGTGGTCGGGCTTCTCGTGTCGCTTTTGGTCGTCCCTGCGCTTCTCGCCTCGTTCACGCGTCGCGAACGCCCCGAGGCATCGGGGGCATCGGGGGCATCCGAGGTATTGACCTCCTTGCCTGCGCCATCTTCAGGGGCGATCAAAGGATCACTCATTGCTGGATGGACGCGTCTGTTTTCGCTTTCGGCAGCCAATCCCATGCGCGCGGGGCTGTTTCTCGCCCTGTCGTTCGCCGCAGTCGGCGCATCGCTGCTGACTTTGCCACGCCAAGAGTTCCTTCCGCTTCCACGCGAAGGCCGCGCCCTCGCCGAGCTCGATGCTCTTCCCATGGCCCTGGATCGTGGGGGATCCGCGCAAAAAGACCACGACGTGCGTCGACTCTTCGCTCTGTTGCCGGGCGCTCAAGCTGCGCAGGACTTTTCGGGTCGTGTCATCGCCACGTTCGACCCGCGCGGAGTGCCACTCGATGAAGTCGAACGGCGTATTGAACACGCCTTCCCGGGACGCCCGGCCTACGTGGCGCTCGAGAATCCGCTCCATCCCCTCAGCGCTCAGTCGTCCGATGTGACCTTCTTCATCGACGGCAGCGACGGCGCGCTCGCCAAACTCCGCGATTGGCTTCACCAGATGCCGGGCGTGGCAAACGTAAGGCTCTCAGCACTCGAAGGCGCCCCCGAAAAGTTCGACGTCCTCGATGTGCCCCACGAAGTTTCCGCCGGTGCATTCAAAGAAACACAGAGACGCTTCATTTCTCCCGACTCCCCGCAGGCCGCGGGCCGCATTGAAGGCGCACATCGCGTCGAACGCGCGCCAATTGCGCGCGTGCGCATCAACGGCGCGCCCCACGCCGAAGGCAATGTGAAACTTGAGGGCTCCCTCACCACTCTCGCCTTCGAGGACACCATCGCCACCTACGCCAAGGGTGCGGGGCTGACGCTTCACCGCAGCGCTTCGTCGCGCGAGGCCAAGGAGAGCCTGGCCGGACTGGCGCGCTGTCTGGTGCTGGCCGTCGTCATTATTTTCTTCGTTCTTTGGGCGCAGAATCGCTCAGCATCGAAGTCGCTCATCATCCTCGCCACGTTCGCATGGGCGCCCCTGGGCGCCATCCCCGCACTCGCGTGGCACGGCGAAACACTCAATGGCAGCGCATTGGTTGGTTTCATCCTCCTGGCTGGCACCATCGTGAACAACGGCATCCTGCTCATGGATAGAATTGAAAAAAACATCGCGCTGCAGATGCCTGTGTTCGATGCCGCTTTTGAGGGAGTGCGCGATCGATCCCTGAACGTGGTGGTCACCGGACTCACCACGGTCCTCGCCATGGCGCCCATGATTTGGGGCGGGCAAGAAGGCTCTCAAATGTACCGCTCGCTTTCCATCGTGGTCGTCTACGGGACGATCGCGAGCACGCCAGTGAGTTTCTTGGGCATCCCCGCTTTGCTCATCCTCCGTCAAGGCTTCGTGGAAGCGAAGGAACGCTGGCGTCTCAAACGCCGCGTGGCCACCTGGAGGACGGCATGAGCTTCCTCCTATCACCAACCAGACTCGCAGAATTCCTCGATCGTCATCCGCGCCTGCGGCGCAGCGCACCCATCGCCGCAGGCGTGATATGCCTCGTCTGCGCAAGTGTCTGCGTTCTCGCCCTCATGCTCGGCTCCCTCGAGCGCAGTTTTGCACGTGGATACATCGTGGCATTCGAAGCTCACCTTTCTAGGGGAGATGCGCATTCTCTCGACGCCCACCTGTTGCTCGCGACCCAAGCCGAAAAGGATGTTCGAGAACGCGTCCTGGTGGGCCTTGGCGAAAGCGCCATTGTCTTCCTGCGCGTGGACGGAAACAGCGAAGAGGCGCGCGCAACGGGGCGGCGTATTGTGACTTTGTTGCCAGCGGACACGCGAGTGTTCGAGCCCACGCTCTGGCCGCTTCTTCCCGAGAATCCAAGCCTGTTCGCCCGATTCGCCGGGTCCGAGGTTCGGGCGGCTTTCGAACGCGAGGCCACACGCGTTGCTGGGCATTGGAAGAGCGCGGGAGGAAACGATCTCCCGCAGGAGCGCAAGGTCGTTGTGACGGTCGACCCCACTCGGATCGCCCGATACGGACTCCAGCGATCCGACGTCGAAGCGGCCATCAAGCGGGGATTCGACGCGCGTCCGCCCTTACCTGACGTGAACGCGCGGCGCATCGTGCCATCGGCATGGGAACCTATCGCTTCCACGCCAAGTGACGCCTTGCAACGCGCCTTGAATTTGACCGTGGAGAGCTCCAAGGGGCGAGAGATTCCGCTCTCGGAAGTGGCTTCGGTCCGTTGGAGCCTGGAGGCCGCGCCGGAGACCGCCCCGGAGCGAATCCGGGCCGACAACGCGCCCTTTTTTCCCACTCGATCCTGGCTACGCGATCTCTCTAGCCAACGAAACACCGAGGCGGCGCGACCATGGAGATCGGCTTGGACCCGAGAGGACGCCCTCGTTCTCGCGGGTCTCATCCTAGCGTCGGTATGCGCGGCCATCGCGATGATGGGAACCATCGGCGCGCCTGTGGACGTCGGTTTTGCATTGATATTCGCACTCGCGTTCTCTGCCCTCTCTGGTGTTTCTCCCGGCGCTGACGACGCGCCGCTGCCACAGGCGCGCCTCCTGATGGCAGCAGCGTTCCTTTGGGGCGCGTTCCGCCTCTTGCCCTGGCGCCTCACAGTGCGAGCACGTGCCGCATGGAATATCCTCCAAGGCGGCGTGTTCGTGGCCATCGTGGGAGTCTTGTCGCTGGGGTTCTTCGACGGGTCCGAGGCGAACCACGCCCCGCGGGAGGCCGCCGCCCATGCCTCGACATTGCGTGCCTTTAAGCTCTCCGACGGCGACACTCTCCCGCTCTCCTTTGACGAAACTCGCACGCCATCGGGGCACGTCCACGACGCTTTTCGAACCGAAATCACAACGCAGGCTGGCCCCATCGCGGTGGTTCTGCGCGAACCCAAGGTCTTGGCGGCGCCTGCTCGAACGCTCACGGTGACGCGAAACGGCGCACCTGCCCAGCTTCCCGACGGGAGTGGCGACTTGGGTTCCAGCCCGGCTTGGGAGCGTTACGCACTATGGGTAACTGTTTCTTTAGGAGCAGGTGCACTGGCCGCCGCGCTCATGGGTCTGAGAACCAACGCGTGGACCGCCAGCATCGCCCTCCAGCTCGTGGCAGGCATCGCCTCGGTTGGGCTCGCCGCTCTGCTCACGCAGCTCACGCGGCTGACGCAGCACACGCAGCTCCACGGTCTCGCGGACATCGCTGGCACGGCAGCGGGTGGCGACCCGACGCTTCAATTTGAAGTCCTCATTCCCTGGACCATGGGGCTCGTCTCGCTCCTCGCCATTTGGCTCACAGCGCGCGCGCAGCGGCTACAGGCAAGGCAGACCGACTCGGTGCACGCCCTGCGCGTGGCGCGACGTCATGTGCAACGCACGGCATTCACTTTTTTGGCCTGCGCGGGCGTCATCTGGCCCACTGTCCTCCTGGTCGATCGCTTCGTTTCTTTGGCTGTCGTCGTAACTCTATGGATAAGTGGCGTCTTTTTGATCCCTTGCCTAGCGGTGACCATGGGGCAAAAGATCCAGGATGCCCTCGCGTACTGGCGGCTTGTTGGCCGGGTGAAGTCTCTCGCGCGGCGGAGGAGTTCCCTCGACGGCGCAATGAGCCCGCGTTAACGTCCCGTCTCCAACCTGCGGATGCTCGCCACCTTCTCGCGCGCGAGGAATCCCTTGAGCGATTCCTCCACATCGAATCCATCGTCGCGCCACTTGAGCAGCGTGAGGAGCATCGCGCGACGCACGGAATGATCGGGCGAGGAGGCAGCGAGGTTTGCGAGCCTGGACACATCGTCCGCGCGGGGAGTCCGGGAGGCGAACGCACGAAGCAGAGCTTCTCTGACGTTTTCTTCGGTTTCGCTTTCGAAGGTCCGCAGGAGGGCCTCGTCGACATCCCGGCCGGGGACGTCGCGTAACGCGAGTGCGGCAGCGGCGCGGGTCAATGCATCTTCGTCGCGAAGCCTCGCGGTGACCACCGTGTGCACCGACAGGTGTCCCGTGTTCCCGAGGACGGCGAGTGCGAAGCGGGTGTGCGCCGGCGACGACGCGTTCTCAAGATCGTTTTGAAGGCGGTCGAGGACGAGGCGCGCCGCGTCGGCGTCGCGAACGTCGAGGCGGCCGGCTAGGGTGCCCACCAGAAGCCGCGACATCGTTCTCACGTTGCGAGAACCATCCGCATTGGCGATGTCGACGACGCCTGACACCGTGCTCGCCGAGGGGGTTTTCACATGGTGGAACGAACCGATAACCGTGGCACGGAGATCCTCGGGCAGCTTCTCGTCGGTCGCGAGTTCAAGGAGCCCCTTCTGTGCCGCGTCATGTCCGACCTCTGCGAGGGCTCCCGTGACGGCGAGGCGCGAGAACGAGCCGGGCCGGGAAGTCCTGATGCGATCTACGAAGGCCGCGACGGTGCCCGGATACAACCGGACGAGCGCGACCACCTTCCGCGCAAGGCGCGCCCTTTCGCCTCCTTCCCGGATTCCGCGCGCATCGAGGTCGTCGATGCGGGGCGCGAGCGTCTCGTAAACGTCTTGGCCGAGCGTGCTGCGCGCGAGCGTTTCCTCGAATTCAGACTCTTTCGGAAAGGCCGCCAGGGGAACGAGGGAATCGCCACCACCGCGAACTTCGGCGCGCGCGGAAATCCGTTCCGCTTCCAGGAAGCCCTGACTCCGTGCGACGTCAACGCCGTCTTGCCGGGAGGTCCACCCGTAACGCACCCGGAGACCGCAAAGGGCCGATCCTTCGCGAGGGCACACGCGAGCGGCGCGCTCCTCGACTGTGAGGGGCTCGCGTCCAGGCGTCCCGGAGAACGCGAAAACGAGCAGGTCGTGGGCGGCAACGGTGACAGGCGTGGGCCAGGAGCGGCTTCCGGACATGCTTTCGATCTTGCCCCCGCGCGTGAGCGTGACACGGGCCAAAAACTCGAAACCGCTTCCGACGCCCAAGGAGGAAGCGCGACCAGAAGAAACTTGCCGGAACTCCACGCGCGTGGGCCGCAGCGCAATACGGAACACGCGCGTTCCGTTGGAGGGCGACGAGGACGTGGTGGGCAGCTCCTCCACGGCGAGGGTGCCGACGACGTCGAGGGAAGGCGCCAACGGAGGGCCTCCCAACGCGCCGAGGCGCGCGCCATCGAGCAGTCGCCCTTCGACGCGTTGGGAGAAGCGATATGTTCCACCCGGAAGGGGCAGTGGCTGGGACTCCGGCGATATGAGACCTTCGCCCGCGGGCAGCGGACTCGCCTTCGTGACTTCCTGAACTTCCGAGGTGGGGAGAGACGTTTCGGTCCCGAAACCACGGGCGAGCGGCAGGAGCACCGATACGCCCAAGGCGAAGACCAGGGAGGTCTTCAGGAGAACCCTGATTCTTTTCGTCTTCATGGCTTGGGGAACCTCGTCCAGAAGGGTTCGAGGGCGTCGGTTTGGACCGCCCGAAGACGCGCTTGGACCTCGGCCTCCGATGCGGTGAACGACTTCGCGAGCGCGTCCGACGACGCGACGAGATCCTCGACGCGCTTCCTCTCGTAGAGGTCGAGGTCGGTCGCGACGGCGTCTTCCGGCTCGGCGTCGCCCGAGAGCGTCACCTTCGTGGGCGTCGTCGTTTTCTCGAAGGCCACAGTGTGGCCGAGATCCTTGCGAATCCCGTTCCACGCGTAGAGATCCCGCGACCAACGCTTCTTGAAATCGGGCCAAGGCACGATGGCCTCCACGAAGGTGTAGAGCTTCCCCCGCAGGAGCTCGAGCGACGTCTGCGAGTCGACGCGCGCGGTGAGGCGCGGTTCCCCCCGCTCATCGAGCGTCAAAGCGGCAAGCCCCGCGAGCCGCGTGCGGGCCTCGATGACTTTCAGCTCGCCACCCGCGCCCGCGCTGGCGACTTCCGCGTCGACGGCCACCTCGGCATACGCGTCGCCGGACACCTCGGGGGTGAACGATGCGCTCGCGCTCAGGAGGGAGCCCCGGAGCGCGCTGTCGAGACCCGCGCGCCCACTCACGCCGAGCTTGCCGGACATGGGAACGGGGCCGACCATCCACCGGACCTTCGTGTTCACGTCGATGACTTCGCGCTCGAAAGTGAAGTTCTTCTCCAATACGGGAGTGTCGAACTCCTCCTGGAAAAGAGTCTTGCCCGCCATCCAGAGCGATCCGTGGCCTCGGATGGCGCCGTCGTTGGGTGCGAGGACCAGGCCCTTGGCTTCAAGCAGCGATTGCTCCTGCGAACCGAAAACCCGCACCCTCGCGCTGGCGTTCACGCTCGCCTGCGTGACATTCGCATCGCCGGCGAGGTCGAAGAACGCGTCGGCGTGGGCCAGAAACGTATCGGCCTTGCCGTAGGAGGCGGACCAGTCCTTGTGCGTCTTCGTTTTGAGATCGTTGCGGGCTTGGAACGAGGGAACGGGAATGGGATCGAATGCCGGGGGTTCGACGCCCGTGGCCTTCGCCGCGCGACGGAACAGGCCTTCCAGGGATGGCTCGAGTTCCTTTTGCACGGCCAGGCGCGCGAGACGTTCCACTTCGGCGCGCGTGAACTCGCGCGGCATGTAGGAGGGGGCGATTTTCCGGATGACCGCGAGGATGTCAGCGCCCTGATCCTGGAGGAGCGCGGAGGGCACGATAGTTTCCGCCACCGCGCCGAGATTCACGCCTCCGGTGAGGAGTGAGAGCCCCTCGGCGGCGAGGCGTTTCTGGAGATCTTCCAACGACGTGAGATACTCGCGCACGTAAACGACGTTCCCATTGGGGAGCATGAGGACTTCGTCGTCGGTGACGCCCACCGTTTCCTTGAATCGTTTGGCGACGGACACGGCGTCGATGGGCCCTTTCGAGAGCCGACGCGTGAGCTCGGGCGGAATCCACGTGGCCGGATCGACCTCGTCTCCCCGCGCGAACCCCGCCACCAGGGCCGAGGCTAAAGCGCAGCCCGCGACCATTCCCGAGACGGCGCGTTTCGATGGCGTTCCTCTCGAAGACCTCATGGCGCACCCCCTTCCGACAAACCCGTGGCCTTGGCCCAAGCGGTTTCGTACGCGCGAAGTTCGCCTTCCGAAAGCGCACGTACGCGGGGCCGCGGAATCCTCGCGAGCCAAGCCGCCGTGGCGCAGTCGATGGCGGGGTTCGGCGCCGCACATGCCGTGCGCGCGACCCGCGACCGTGCTTCGGCGAAGCCGATGACGACCTCGGGCACGAATGCGGGATTCCCCCACAACGCGGTCAAGCGATCGCGCGAGGCCTTGCACGCCACGCCCAATCTCGCCGTCGCCGCGTCGCGGATGGGCTCGACGGCGGCGTCGGACGCGAATCGCGTTCGCGCTTCGGCGCAAGAGGCTTCGACGCGCGACGCCAAGTCCTTCGCCGCGAACGCGCGCTTCTGGATGACTAAGTCCTTGAGAATTTCGACGCGCGCCTCGAGGGGCGCGAGGGTCCGCTCCACGGCCTGGTGGGCGGTGAACCACCGCTTCAATTCGGCCGCCTTGACTTTCCACTCCGGCACGTTGGCCGTCGAGAGCCACGCCTCGAGCTTCAAGTTCGCCTTCTGCCACGCTGGCTCCCAGGTTTCGCCGAGATCGCGCTGCACGCGCTCGAGCGTCGCGTCGAGGGTGGCGAGAGAAGCGACGACGCGCGAGGCTATGGCTTCCGAAGCGACGGCTCCTTGCGCGTAGAGCAAAGCCGAGCGGTCGGGTTTCTCGAGGCCCTCGAGCCTGAGGCTCAGAAGCTTCGCGCGCTGACGCAACGCGGCGCACCGCGCGGCCAGGGTTTCGCGATCAAGCGCGAGAGCGCTCTTTTTGTCGAAGAGTGCGTCGCGGAACACGGAGTAATCCGCATCCGGTGCGGCCGCGACGTCGTTGACCGCGGCATCAAGTTCCTGAACGAACGTGGTGGAGTCGCCCGCCCACGCGGTGACGTCGTCGTGGAGGGAACCCGTGTCGCGCGCGATGGCCTGGACCGTCTCCTCGACGTTGCGGGCGTAGGTGTCCATGCGGGAAACGTGCGTGCTGCGGCGGGGGAGGTCGACGCCTGCTAGGGCCCAACCCGGCGCGAGCAAGACGCATGGGACCCAAGTTGCGAGGAATCGAAAGAGCGCGGGGGCGTTCATGGTTTGACCTTTCCTTTGTCGTCGGAGAGCGTCGAGCAGTCCCAGGCCCCTTGCGCGTCGGCTTCGACGAGGGGGCTTTTCCCCTGGAAGAAGGATTCGACGGCGGCTTTGGGCGCGTCGCTCGACGCGTAGAGATGGCTCATGAGGCGCAGGTAGCCGGCGCTGTAACGAGCGGCGGCTACCGCCGTGGGCTTGAGCGCGAGGGTTTCACCTCCGTCCGGTTTGGGCAATGCGGCGACGTCGGTGAAGGACCGCCAAATGGAGTCGTCCTTCCCCGGAACGACCGCGAGGAGCTTGTGGAAACAGACGTCCGGGGTCGTCGCTTCGCGATCGAACGTGCACACGCCGAGGAGTCGCCTGTGCGACGCGTCGCGTGGTGCGTGGGCGGCCGAGAAGGAGTCCTGCAGAGTGTGCAGGCTGCTGCCGGCCATATAGAGCGCACCGCGGGCGTCGCCCGCCTTCATGCGCTCAACGGAGAGCTCCGAGAGTCGTGCGACCTTCGCCAGGGCGCCTTCGCAGGCGTCACGCGCGGACTCGATGACCGAGCCCGAGAAGTCGCGCAGGAAGTGGGTCTGCTGACGCTTGTCGCCGCCATGCCAGTCCTCGCTCCGCAAAATGCCGAACTCGCGCTCGAACACACCAACGAGATCGGGCAGTCCCGAGCCGGGATCCCTTTCACCCGGCACGTCGGTGTGCACGTTCCCCAAGACCAGGGGATTGAGGCTCTGGAAACCCGAGGCCCTCATGTCGTCTTCGAGCGCGACTCCGTCGATGACGAGCTTTCCTTCGCGGATTCCCACGGACCCGAGCGACTTGATGTGTTTACCTGCCGCCTGGACGGCCATGCGCGTCAGGACCTCGTGACCGACGAAGCCCAAGCGGATGCCGCTCGAGTGGACGCCCACGGTGAACTGCGGCCGCGACGACGGTTCCTCGTCGACTTCGACTTCACCGCAGGCCACGAGGGATGCGGCCGCAACGACGCCAAGGCCCAGAGAAGCGACTAAGGCGAGGCGACGGAATCCGTCGATGCGGTATCTTTTGACGTTCATGGCGCGACCAATCCCTGGGCCCGCAGGGAAACCAGCAGTTCTTCGAACCGGGCATCGACGACGCTCCGAGAGGTTTCGAGGGCGGCGACGATGCGAGCGAGCAACTCGCCCCGCGAAACGAGTCGCGCTCGCACGGCCTCGAGGTCCGCAGGAACGAAGACGCTCTTGCCTTGGAGCAGGTCGGCGACCACACCGAGCGTGGCGCACTCCTCGACGGAGTGGGACCAAAGCGGCGCGCCGTCGTCACGCGTACCGGCTTGGAGCGGGCAGACGCGGTCGCGGAGCTCGAACCCGTCGACGTCGAGGCGGACGTTGCCTTGGGCGTCGAGGAGGGGCGTGTCGTAGGCGGGAAGGGGAAACTCCCGGTCGAGGGCATACTGCCGGAACAAACGCTCGAGGTCGTCTTTCGACGAACGCGCGATGCGAAGGTGTTCCGTGAGCTTTTCGAAGTGAGGTTTGTCGGACTCGATAGCGGCGACCGTCGCCTCCGCGTCGGCGCGTAGGGATTTTAGCGCAGCCTCGAAACCGCGATGGAGTTCGACACGTGTCACCACGAGCTGCGCGTCTTTTGGGAGATGGCTCGTGCCGGGGTACTTGGGAGCGATGGAGACGAGGAGGTCGTGGCCGCTGGCCACGGGCACGTCGCAGCTCGTGACCCCATCGGACAGCTCGCAGGCGTTCGAGTTCACCATGAGGGTCGCGGCGGCGCCGGTGGACTTAACGGAGGCGTGGACGACGACGCGCGTCCCGGCGGAAGCCAGGTGCAAAGCATCGATTCCCCCGAGCGGCGCGCCCGCCGAAAAGGAAACGGAAACGGGCACTGTGCAGCGCTTGAAAGGCCCGATGCCGATGGGAGCGCAAGCTTCGAAGAGGTTTCGCGCGCCCTCGTAGAGGACCGTGGTGGCCGGCGCCCCCAGTGCTCCGATTTTCCGTTCGACGTCTTCGAGCGAGGGATTCGCGAACGCCGCAGCGCCGAAGCACGCGAGCAGTCCGCAAAAGACCTTGGACTCCGCAATCACAGGTCACCCCACGGCGTGGTTCCCACCATGGACAAGGGGTCTCCGGCGCAATCGCATTTCACCGCCGAAATGTCGTTGATATGGCTCCACTGGATGTCTTCCCAACGACCCGGAGGGAACATGACGATGCCGCCCTGAAACCCTGGGTGTTCGGCCGTGCGCAACACGCAACCTTGGGGGACGTCGATGCCGTTGATTTTGTCGTCCATGGGACCATTCCCTACGATGGTGCACGTCGCGGAACGGGGTTTATTGCACTCCTCACAGCCAGGAGTGCAGACCTTTTTACCGGGGAAGTTCCTGCCGCCGAGGTTCGCGATGGACTCGTTGCGCGCCAATTTGTAGGAGCCCTTGTACCTATCCCATACGGCGCAACCGCCCGCCGCGTGGGCGATGGGAGCGAAGAGCGTTCCGACGGAGGCGATAGAGGCCGTTACAGCCACCTTTTTGAAGATGTTCATGGTCTTTTCCTGGATTTATTGGTGTGGTGCGATGGGTTCGCGTGGCTTCAATTCTTCACGCCGCGGTACGCGCGGCATCCTTCGTTGACCGCGGCATTCTTCGATTTGACGGGACAGTGCGACTCATCCTTCGGGAGGCGCTTTCCCGCGAAGTGATTGGAGTAGACACCAATCGTGAGGAAACGAAGCGTAGAAACGTCGACGAGAGGGGCCACCGACGTCACAGGCGAGTTATCGATATTTACGGACGTCAAATGTTTGAAGCCCTTGAGGAACTCTAAGTCCCTGACGTCGCTGTCCCACAGCCCGACGTATTGGAGGTTCGGGAGTTCGCTGAGGTAAGCGAGCTCGAGGGCGGTGGGGCCAAAAATGTCCACTCTCTCCACGAAGGGGAGATGAACGAGCGGCCGCAGGCTCGAGACGGTCCTCGTGCCGAGAGTGACTTCTCGCGTCTTGGCGATGGCATCGAATGCGCTTCCGCAGGTCGTGGCCTTCGCGTAAGTTTTGAGGGTGGCATAAACACCGGCCAGGCGTTCGTCGGTGGCGGCCGCCTCACAGGTTTCAACGAAGCCCTTTTTCATGGCGGCGCTCACCTTCAGGGGAGCGGGCTTCACGCGCTCCGGAATTTGGACGGGCACCGGGCGGACGTCCTCGGAATCCCTATCGTTCCCGCAACCAGCGACGAAGGCGGCCAGCACGGAACCGGCGAAAAGAATATTCTTCATGCTCATTCTCCTATTTTAGTTGCCGTTGATTTTCTTGATGACTGCGTTGGCGAGCGAGCGGGAAACAGCGGGGCAAAGCCCATCGCGCACCGATTTGCTCATGGCCTCGACCATGGCGACGTTCATGATCATTCCAGCGTTTCTGTAGTAATCGATGAACCAATCGCGGGTTTTCTCGTAGCAATCGCCTGTATTCGGTGGAGAACTGTGGACGTAACTTGTTCCTTTGAGGTCGAAGTTGAGGACCAGCCTGTAAGGGGGAGAGCCCGCGCTCGATTTCTCGAACGTCATCGACCAACGCGGCTGATCGGTAATGCACGCGCCGGCGACGGGCTTGAACGAGATCGTCCTGTCTTTTTGGAGGATCCCCTCCCAATTCTTGTAGGAATAAGTTGCCGTCACCGTGCCGATGGCCCTGCTCATGTCGAGGCACGACCTTTGGAGGTCGGCCGGAGCCATGGGAGGAAAGGTGTTCGCCCGCGCGATAGGGGCTGCCGCCACGGCCACGAGGGTCGCGATGGCGAGTCGAAAGGAAAAGGTCATGGGACCTCCTATTTGGGGTTGGTGCGAGGCTCCTTCACGTTCGTGGCGCCACGCATCGAGGAGACGTTCGACGGGCGGATATGATGCGCCCTGAAAAAGATATCGCTCCATTCAGGCACTTGGGCTCAAAAGAAAAACAAGCAAGGGACCAACGAAGTCCCTTGCTCGTTTCGCTCTGACCGGACCCTTGAAGGTCTTCGGCGTGGCGTCGTCAGCGGGCTGACCGGGGACCTCGGTTGAAGCGGGCTCGGACATCGCGCACGCTTGGGGGGAGCGGCCCCCGTCGCTCGAACACACCTCCTTCCCGTGGGGTCGCGCCCCACCGCGACGCCAGCCCCGACGACGAGGTCACGAGCCACGTGTTTGCAATCAAGAGATTCCTCAGTCGCAGCCTCAGCCGCAGCCCCTTGGCGATTTTGCCTTCGATGCACACACGATGGCTCGGCTTCGTGGTTTGCGTGTTTCTTTTCACGCCCAATGCAGCGCGAGCTGACAGCAGGCCCATGGATGCCACGTGCCGCGACGTGCGTACGGAAGTCTTGCCGGTTCTCGGGTATCCGCGAAAAGGTGAAGCCGTCACGGAGCACCGCGAAATCACCCTCCAGATCCTCAGTCTCATTCCCTGCAGCTCCCCCTCACGCGCCGGCCTCGAGAAGATCAAAGGACTTATCGATGCCGGTGTTACCCAAGGACGTGGAGTGCAGGAAGTCGTTGAGGACCTTCGCACGCACTTCCAATCGGCCGGAGACGCTCCTCCCACACCCACCGGCTCGCTCTCCACAGGATCGACGTCCCAAAACACGCCCCCCCAATCCGCGACGCGACGCGTGTTCGCGCTCGTGAGCGAGTTCTATGACAACCTTTCTGTGGCGCTGTTCGAGATCGTTCCTGGACGCTCACCCGTCTATATAAAACTCACCATGAAGCGCGACGGATGGACACGGGCCCTAGAGGAGCTGCGTCCACGATTCGAGGACGCCGGGAGTTCGTTTTTCTCCGCATGGGACAGGACCGGCGAGCGGCGTTCGGTTCGAGTCGTCATGGAACGTTCCGACGATGGCACCCCGGAGGGCGGAACCTTAGAGCGCCTCCGATCGGAGTTAGGGGCTACACTCACGAGCCGTTTCCGCAATCCGTTGCCCCCCAAGCTCTGGGAGCGCCGTTCCTTCTTCCGCCTCGCCGATGGGAAGGAAACGCCAGACGCCTTCCTCGACGTCCGCGTCGAGCGCGAAGGAACGCGCGTCTTCGCTCGGGTCATCGCGCGCGATGCGTCGGGTAAGGCGCGCAGCATTTGGTTGGAGGGATCCATCGCGTCGCTTCCCGAGTTCGAGAATCGCGTCTACGAATCGGGGCGCGACATGCTCATGGAGCTCGCGGGCATTTTCGACTATGGCCTCACGGTGGGCCCGGAATTCCTGCTAGGTGGGCGCACGTCGGTGGTGCCTTCGCTCTCACTCCGCCACAATCGCGGAAACCTCGCGGCCACCATGCGCATACGCGCGGGGCGCGTCCATTGGCCCGACACGTGCGGCGACCGACCACTCCTCGTGGACTTTGGAATCCTCCCGGGCTGGCAGTTCGTGCAAACCGAACGAGTGTCTCTCGACGCGGGCATCGAACTCTCGGCAGGATTCACCGACATCGCCTTCGCGCCCAAAGGCGGCTGCCAAGGCAAGCCTCGCGTGACAACGCATATTTCCGCAGGGTACGGCACCTACGCCCAGGCGGCTGTGTCGACCTACGAACGCCTCTCGCTTCTCGGACGCGTTTCCTACGGCGGCCTTTCGGTGCTTCCAACCGGCGACAAAGACGACGACGAGGTGCGCTCGCGACGCGTCCTGGGACTCACCCTCGGAGCGGGCCTCGCGTTGTAGGGCGCACTCGGGCGCACAACGCAGGGAAGTGGCAACCCTGGCTAGAACTCGGGGTCGAAGGGAACTCCAGGTGCGAGATTTCCCCTGCAGTTCCATACCCGATGGCCCGCCACTGTCTCGACGCGCATGCCGTGCCGAAGACGAACGCGTCGAACGCGCTCCAAAAGGGTGACACCCAACTGTTGAGGATCGTACAGGACACGCGCTTCTTCGGGAAAGTCGAGGTAGAGCCCGTGAAATGAGTTCAACGCCTCTCGCGCAACGATGTGCGGCGAAAAATCGAGGTGGTATCCCGCGAGCCTCAACGCCTCCAACTCGGGCGTAACTGCAGCCTCAAAAGGAGCGAAAAGCCCCTGCCGTTCGAATCGCCCGTTGGGAAGGTCGGAGAATACGAGGAAGAGGTCGATGTCGGTTATCGGCTTAATGATCCCGCGCGCTGTTGAGCCGAAGTGCAGCGCAAGGAGCGGTGCTTGGGTCGAGCCTCCGGACGCGGCGGCGAACGAACGGGAGAGTTTCTCCAGGAGACTTTCGACGGCCTTCTTCGCCGCGATAGCGTCAGACATGGGGCTCTACTTTCGACAGCGTTGCGAGGACCTCGTCAACTTGACCAAGTGCTTGCGCGGAGTCCTTTTCACCGTACTCCTCCGAGGGGATCAGCTCGGTGTCTCCGTAAAAACTCGATTCCCGCTCGCGTCGCAATGCTTTTGATATCTCGGCAAGGCGCGGCACGTCGCCACGGATAGAGCCGGGCAGCACCTCTTGGTACTGAAAAAGGAAAGGACCAACATCGTGAACTTTGGGCGGATCTATTCCAAGGAGCCTCAGGTATCCCTTCAGGACGAGTTCCACCAACTCTTGTGACTCTCTCACGGCATCAGCATGCATGCCTTTATGCTGCAAAAGCACAACAACGTCACGCCGGGCCCGCGCACGGGCAAAGTAGTCTTTCGCGAGGGGGATACTCATGGCGCTCCTCTCAAGTGTCGTCGAAAAGACCGCGGATGTCGTCGAGGGAGAGGCCGGCGTCGGCCTCCTCGACACTGAAACCGTCCTGGACGCTCTTGCCGCCCAGAAGATCCTCGGACAACTGTTTCTTCATGGCATGCAGCTCGAGCATCCGCTCCTCGACCGTATCAGAGTAACACAGCCGCACCACGTGCACGGTGTCCTTGCGGCCGAAGCGGTGGGCACGCGCCGTGGCTTGCGACTCCAGCGCGGGGTTCCACCACGGGTCGAAATGCACCACCACGTCGGCGCTCGTGAGGTTGAGCCCAACGCCTCCCGCGCGCAGGCTCATGAACAAGACATCGGCCTCGCCAGCTTGGAAGCGCGCCACGAGGGAGTCCCTCTCTTCGCGTGCCGTTTCGCCTACGAAGAGGAACGCGCGATGACCCGCCTCGACCGCCGCCTCGTGGAGAGCTTCGAGCGTCGGAAGGAATTGGCTGAACACCAGGGCCTGTTGGCCTCGCTCGCGCACCTCGGCGAGGAGATCGAGGAGCTCCTGCTCCTTGGCGCTCCGCTCTGATGTTGTGGCGTCGAGGGTGCGGGGGTGGCTGCAGGCTTGGCGCAGACGCAGGAGCCAGGTGAAAGCCTCGAAGCGCGTTTTGGCATTCAGGCCGCGCGTTTCGAGGAAGCGTTTCGCGCCGTCGCGGTAGGATTCGTACTTCATGCGCTCGGCGTCGGTCATGGAGAGCAGGCGTGTTTCCTCGGTGCGTTCCGGGAGGTCCACGAGCACCTGCTCGCGCGTGCGCCGAAGGAGGAAGGGACGCAGCAAACGGCCTAGCGCGCGCCGATCACCCGCCGCGACTTCCGCGGAGGCCCCGCCGCCGAATTTCCTGCGGAACGACGCCGCGCTGCCGAAGATGCCTGGATTGAGGACATCGAGGAGCGAATGGATCTCCTCGATGCGGTTCTCAACCGGCGTGCCCGACAGTGCGATCTTGTGGCGCGCCTTGAGGCCCGCCACTGCCGCGGTCCGCTTGGCATCGGCATTTTTGAGCATCTGCGCCTCATCGAGGACCAGGGCCGACCAGGCGAGGGCATCGAAGGCCGACGCGTTGAGTTGGAGAGTCTGGTAGCTCACGATGACAATGGCGTTACGGGGCAGAGCCGCGAGAAACTCTACGCGACCAGAGGATGGAAATACGCAAGGGATGCGCGCGCGCGCGAAGCGTTCGACTTCGCGCTGCCAGTTGCCCACCACGGAAGTGGGGCACACCACGAGAGCCGGAGCGTCGCAGGGAACGAGCTCCAGGGCCGCGATGGCCTGGAGGGTTTTACCCAGGCCCATGTCGTCGGCCAAGCAGCAGCCCACGCCTCGGCGCCAGCGCGAAAGGATCCACTCGATGCCCTCGCGTTGGTATCCGCGAAGAGTCGCTGAAAGCGAGGGCGCGAGAGCATCCACGTGTCCTAACGCGAGCCCCTCGGGCACGAGTGCGTTCTCGAGCCGCGCGCCGTGAGGAAACGCCTCCTGATGCGCCTGCACGATCGCGAAGGCGGCTGCTGGCGACTCGGTCTTTACGAGCGCGAGGTCATCGAGCAGCGCCTTGACCTTCTCACCGAGCGCGAGCACGCCCCCGCCCTCGAGCACCACGAAGGCGTCATTGCGCGCCTTGACCTTCTCGAGGAGATCGCGCAGCGAAAGACCATGGGCCGCGAGCGCCTGCGCGGTGCGTTCGCCCGGCTGGAACCACTCGGCCACGCTTCGCCCGCTGCCTTCGGGAGGCGGCTTGAAATCGACGTCTTCAAAAAGCGAAACCAGAGGTTTGCCTTTATCGGGCCACTCGAGGGTGAAGAGACTTCGGTGCACACCTACGAACGTGAGGAACGAAGCAAGCACGGCCCACGAAGGCAAGACGAATACGAATCCAGTGGCACGCATGGTGTCGCGATCGTCTTCGTAGGCAAGGATGCCGTCGGTTTGCTCCTCGGCTTGAGCAGCCCTCTCCTCCTCATCCTCCCTAGAATCCTCCGTGGAATCGTCCGCGCGCGGGGATTGCTCGCCGTGCAAGGCCTCCCGGCGGATGTCGTCGTAGGAAAGGTTCGCCTCGCGCAAGAACGACTTGAGGAGGTTCAACGCCTCTTCTTCGGCAGCAAGATCGCGAGCGCACCAAACGGCCTCGCCACTTGCCCCCACCGAGAGGAACGAGCGCGGCGGCACACCCGCCGCCACGACGCGCTCCTCACCCGGACGAGCGCCCGCAATGCGCACCGAGGTGCTCACGAGGAACGATGCATCGGGGCCACGGCTGACTTCCTCGACACGCAGGGCTATGGGAAGCGCGCGCACTTCCGTGCTGAGGCCACCGATGCCCGCACCCGAGCCGGAGGTTGCCTCTTCAAGCGCGAGATTGAACACGTCACCGAGTTTGGCCAAGAAGACGCCGAGGCGCTGGTCGGTAGCCTCTGACGCGGGCACTTCCACCGAGCGGAGAACGTCGAAGGCACGTTGGGCCCGCGCGTCCAATCGGGCGACGGCGAGCTCGGACCCGGAACGCCACCACCAACACCAGCCCGAGCGCGCGCCCACGGCGACGATTTCGAACGTGAGGCGGCCTTGTCGTCTGCAGACCGCCACCGTGGGTTTGGCTTCGGCCATTCGAAGCGGACGCGGGCCGCCGCGCGATGCGACCACGAGAGCGCCATGCCGGCAAAGCGCGGGCAGGGCATCGGACCAGGCGATATACCATTCCTTGCGCCATCCTCCTTCGGGAAGTCCGTGGCGCGCGCATGCGAGGACTTCGAGGTCGGCAGGCTCGAGCGCATAGGCGGACCGACCTGTTTCTTGCACCAAACGTGCAAGTGGCACATGCTTTGGAGCTAGGGGTTTTCCGCGCGCGAATCCCTTTTCCAGGGGCACCACCCTTAGGCTGTCTTCATGCACATCGACGCGCCACACCAGGAGCGGCTTTTGCACCGCATCGCGATCGGACGCTCGTGATCGGCCCTTCTTCGTGTCGACGTCGAAACCCAAGGCCTCTTCGACCTTCGCCATCTGGCGCAGCCAAGCGGGCAGGGCCGTGGTGTCGGGGCTCAAAGCGCGAAATGGGGACGTCTCCTCGCCCTTCAAGAGCCCCGGATTCTCCAGAGAGCGCAACCAACGGTAGGCGGTTTCATTGAGAGCTTGGTCGCCGGAATCGTCGTTTTGCATGAGGGCTGGCAATGCCGCCTGCCCCAACGCTCGCGACACAAGACTCATGAGGACCTCAAGGAGCGCGTGAGGGTTGCCCTGTGCCAATGGGAGCTGCCAAGCGTATCCTCTCGCACCCGTTGCACCCTGGACAGCCGCGCGCCCGCGTGTCGCCGTATGGCGTTCCAAGAGGCGCCCGAGTTCGCGTCGAAAGGCCGCTTCTTCGTATCCTGTGTTCATGCATGACAGGAGGAATCCAATGGCACTCGAGAGCGGATCGTCGTAGGTGAGGACTTCGTGGACGCGCTGGAGCTTCTTGGCCCAGCTCGCGGGCAAGGGCTTTTCGAACGAAGCCAGGAAGCCCGAAAGACCCAAGAGGAACCAGCCTAAACTTGGTGCCTCGCCTTCAAGGGCATCATGAGGAGAGAGTTCCGTGAGTTTCAAAAAACGCTCGCAAGCATCGAGAGCCCTGCCCTGAGCGAGAGCGTCGAAAGCTTCGTCGAGCACCTCCAGCGGCGCACGGCCCGCCACCTTGCCACGGGACTTCGTGCGGGCTTCCTGCGCTCCGGCGCGCGCACAGGTGAACGCGCCCTCGTTGAGGAAGTCCACCAAGGAAATCCAAAGCGATGCTTCCCACGCAAGGCGGGAATCAGCGGCCTCAGAATCGCCCGATGACCCCATGGCTCGCGTGGTGACCAAACGGTTGTAACGGCGGTGAAGTGCACGCGAACGCTCCGCCTCCATCGCCTCAACCGCCTCGCTCCACGGCAAGGCGTAAGGCGTGAAGCGCGCTTTGGCAGACAGCGAACGCAACGCTTTGCGGGTGTCGGGCGCGAGGGGCTGGAGGCGAACGAAGCGAGCCGCAGCCTGCGCGCGCAACGCGGCGTAGGCCAGTCCGTTGCCATCTTGGGCTTCCCAGCGCAAAAAGTCGTCCACGTCGGCGCGCAGCCTTTCGCAAAGAAGAGGGAACGAAAGCGAGGCATCCTCGAAGCGCCGCACGAGGCGAGCGCACAGGGAGAGGCACGCGCCGCGCCCGAGGAGGAACGCGACGATGGCATCGCGTCGAGTGCGGACGCGATCGAGGGCATCCCGCGCCGAAGGATACTCCATAGGGCGCCACACGACACGAAACAGCTCTTCAAGATCCTCGAGAACGCCCTCTCGCCACGCTCGCAACAGGATGTTCCACTGCAGTTCCGCTCGCTCCGCAGACGATAACCCCTCAAGACGATGGAGTTCGAGCTCTCCGGCGCGTGCGAGAGCCGCATAGCTCTGGGGAGGAGGGCCGTCGTGGAGAGCCGCCAAGCGACTTCCAAATGATGTTCCCCGCAGCGGCGGTTTCACGATTTCACGCAGGAACTGCGCCATCTTTTCCGCGCCGCACTCCTCGCCGCTCGCACCCGCGAGGAAGGCGACGATGCTCCCCGCGTCGGAATCGGCGAAGGGAATCGCAGATGTGATTCCTTCCAGGCGAGCATGAACTTCGGTGGAGGCGCGTGACGATCGTTTCATGGCAATGCGCTCCGGCGGCGAGGGACCTAGGCCGGGCGAGAGTGCCATGGGTGCAAGGGGGCGTCCACGCGCTGCGCGATGGTCAGAAATAGCCGACCAACCGAATAGGTTTTGCGATCACCAGGCACGAACGGAATCCCCAGGTCCGGCCTTGATTCGACAGCGTCAGTCTAACTGCGCGAGGAAGTCCTTGAACTCACCAAGTGCGCTCGAACGCGCCGCTTCGCGGTTGCCTCCTCGCGGACACACAGAGCCTAAGAGCCCCGCATCGCGGAAAAGAACGTCGAGATGGCCTGCGTCAGCAATCTCCACACCTTCGCTGGCTAGGGCTCCGAGGCGCTCGGCGAAAAGGCGGGGGCCGTAGGCGGGCGTCACGCAGGGCGTGCCCGTGAAGCCGCGCCGCTCTCCAAGCTCGGTGCTGACAATTCGCAACGCGGCTGGCTCACGCGCCACTCCAGCAGCACCGCCCACGGTGCGCCACGAGGCATCCACCTGATCGAGATACACGGGAAAACGATCACTTGGGCGGCTATTGGGAGGTGGGCCATCGACAGGGTCGAGGAGGAACAGGCCTTCGACCCCGGTGTCCTGGGCAATGCGAGCGGCGAACTTCGCTCCGCCGCTAAAGGCGAAAAAACTCAGCTCCGGCTGACGACCGTTGGCTCGCGCGAAGCGCTCGGATTCCTGAGCGATAGCTTCGCGCATGCGGCTAAGATCACGGCCGTGATCCGCCGTGAACGGGCTGGTGTCGGGCACCACGACGGTGGTAGCGAAACCCTTTTCCTCGGCTGCCGACACGTAGCCTGCAAGGCTGGCGGCTGAACACAGGGCGCCACAGAAGAACACGAAAAGCATGGAAAACCTCCTCGCGCAGACAATTTAGTCGCGCGTCAGGGCGCTCCTAGCGGACGATGGACGCCTTGCGCAAGTCAATGTCCTGCGTCGTTCCCATGAATGTTTCGATCCCAAGCCAGCGTTTCTGCCGCGAGACCAAGGGCCGCATCGAGATCCGCTTGTCTCCAGAGTTCTCTCCCCGAAAGGAACGAGAGCCCCGATGATATTCCTAATCCGCCCCAAATCAATGGGCCTGCGGCCCCTGCGCCTTCACGACATCGGGTTCTCGATGTGGCGGGATACGGAACTCATTGTGGACGCCCGTCCGCCTATTCCGATGGAACTCAGAGAGCCTTACCGGCTGCCCTGAGTCCGCCGACGCCAGCAGGGCCTCCACCACGCGCACATCGCCGAGCCCCTCGCGTCCGGAGGGTTCTGGCACCTTGCCCGAACGCACGCACCCGGCGAAATAAATGAGCTGCGGAGCGATTTGATCGTGCTTGGGGAATACGTGCTCGCGAGTGTCGCCGTCGACGGTCACGTACTGCACGAGCTCGCTAGAATAGCCGTAAGCGGGATCGAGGCGGATGTCGCCCTTCGTGCCCACAATACGGAACGAGCTGGTTTCGGCCGCGGCGAAGCTCACCGCGAAAGTGGCGAGTCGATTGCGAGGGAAACGCATGACGCACGAGAAGGTTCCGCCCACCTGCTCGAAGCGCGGATCGGGACCGGGCGCTCGCATGCTGAACACCTCCTCGGGTTCGGACTCGAACAATGTGCGCGCGGCATTGATGCAGTAAACGCCGATGTCCCAGAGGGGTCCGCCGCCGAGTTCCTTT
>JBIKVI010000220.1:0-7377 GCA_044356935.1 Silvanigrellaceae bacterium
GCAAGGGCGATCTACAGCGTGCTTGGCCTCAAACGCTCCACCACTCCAACCCCGCTCTAGCTGCACATAAACACAGCAAAGGTCACGCGTGTAGTCACCCAGATTCGCGCTTGATCCTTATTTTAAGAGCATATCTTTCGCTGGAGTGCGGAAGTCGGGTGGAAGCCATTCGACGTGGCGAGTATCCGGAGTATGCCCTCCGGACGGTTCGCAAACGGGAGTATCCCGTCGCCAAGGCCGATGAAGCGACGGAGAACAATCTGGGCTGATGAGCGCGCCTTCGAGGGTTCGGAGCTCGCGGAGCTCAACCTCGTTCCCAGCGTTCAGCCTCGAGTCGTGTCGGAGTCCGACCGGCCTTCGCGGCTGTATTGGGATGCCTTGTCGCGTTCGGAGGTCGAGTACGACCCCCAAGGTTGGATTGCGCGGCAGCTGAGCCTGACCGCGCAGTGGCTCGCACTCGCAGGAGCTCGGCGCCATGTGCGTCGGCCTTTCTGAACTGGGTCTTCGACGACCCGACACACATGGAACCACGCACGTGGGAGGAAGCGCTCGCGCCTCACGGGCCAGGCGGTGCTCGTCGCTGACTTTTTACGCCATCTTTCTGAACTTGGGGTGTTTCCTCGTCGAGCCATCCGCCTTGTGACACGGCCCGTGACGCGCCCGTGACGCGGCACACCTGAGCGCTTGCCGGCGTGAGCGCCGGAGTCGACAATTCCTTGGGATCTGTGCCTTAGAGGGTGTTCGTCCCCCGGCATCGATTGGAGCCAGAGCCATGAAGCACCACAGCTGCGGTAACTAATTCTTCATCACGACGAAGGTCGACGAGCTCGTGAGCTGGGCTCGGCGCAACAGCCTCTGGCCTTACCCGTTCGGCACCGCGTGCTGCGGCATCGGGCTCATGTCGGTCATGGGTCCGAAGTACGACCTGTCGCGCTTTGGCGCCGAGGTCGTCCGGTTCTCGCCCCGCCAGGCCGACCTCCTGCTGGTCGCCGGCACCATCACCGAAAAAATGGCCCCTGTGCTCAAGGGTATCTACGATCAGATGAGCGAGCCCAAATGGGTTCTCTCTATGGGCGCGTGCGCTTCCTCGGGCGGATTCTACCGGGCTTACCATGTAGTCCAGGGCATCGACCGCATCGTACCCGTCGATGTGTACGTTCCTGGTTGCCCTCCTACGCCTAAAGCCGTCATCGATGGCCTCAGGCAGCTGCAAGAGAAGATCAAGACGGAGCAGCGCGAAGGCGCGGCCCCGAAAAAAAAACAGGCCTGAGGGCACCCTCGCACCAAGAATCCTTTCGCTGAATGCCCCTGCCGCCCGCGTGCCTTTACAGGGCCCTCCGGGCTGCGTTACTTTATGGTGGACGAATCCCCCGAGAAAAAGGATGCTCCATCATGACGCGAAAAGTTCCTGCGCGCCGTTCCCTTCTCGTCGCCTCCTGCACGCTCGCCATCGGATGCCAATCTCGGGCCTTCAACTCTGATGTCCGTTCCACCAAGGCTGCGGGGGGAGCATCGGCCGGCCCCGCCGACTACGACCTCAACGGCTCTGACTTCACAGGCTCACCCGCGTTCAAGGAAACAATCGAATTCCGCACGCCCACGAGCCCCGTGCGTTTCGTTCCGTTGACCCAATGCGAGTTGTTTGTGTGGGCGGAAGCCGACATTCCTAACTGGGAAGTCGACCCGGCCGCATTGGCGCAGGTGTGGAAGGACTCGCAGAAGGGGGGGACGAAGTACCTGAGCAAAACCCAAATGCCGCTGGCGAAGGAACCCAAAAAGAAGGTGACTTACGCCGAGGCGCATGCGCAGATAGAAGCTTATCTTCGTTACGAGGACAGCGACAAGTCCGCTGAGGACTTTGTGCAGGAGGCATGGGTCCAGGGCGTCATCAATTTCGCGCAAGGACGTCAGATTCAGCCGCCGGGAGGCACTCCTTCGTTCATTGGGCCGTACGAAGGGAAAAACATCGAGAAGAAGCCGGGAGTCCCTTTTACTCCGCAGGCCCTTGCAGAATGTCAGGCCTACGTGAAGACTATTGGCTCCAGCAATCGCGTTTGGGGGTCAGTGCAACACGTCATCGCCGACTACCTAGCCGCTACCGCGTTCAAGAAGAAACCCTCCGCCAGCGGCGCTGATGGCGCCGCAGCGTATGAGGAACTCGTCACTTCGGACCTCGTGGGCAGCATCCCATTCTTTAGCGCCGTGGCCTCGCTGCCTGACCCCGCCATCGGGACGTATGATCCCGCAAAGGACACCCGCCGTTACGTTGTCCCCACTGTCAGTTTCCGAACCATGAAGGCGCTTGCCGGGTTCCTGGGCGACAACGGCAAGGCGAAGGCGGCGCAAGACCTGGCCATAAAGTCGCTCTGCTATTTCGCAAAGGCCGGCAATCGATTGAACGACTACCGTATTGAGAACCCGCCCCCCTCCTGGAACCAGGAACGGAAGAACGGGGGTGATCCCGATCTTGTGACGACAAGGTGGGTCGGGAATTGGGAGCGGAAACCACCCCACGTGGCAAGCACCGACCACCCAGAGGTCGCCGAGGATCTCGGTTGGAACGAAGCGATGTGCGCAAAGCTCGACGACGAGGATTATGCCAAGCCGCTACGGCCACTGCCCTGAACTGAAGTGGTCAACGATCGGTGGACAGATTTTACGCCGCCTTCCGCTCGAACTCATCGGGCGTAAGGTAACCCGGTGCTGAATGGTCTCTGTCGCGGTTGTAGAACACCTCCAGGTACTCGAAGATCGCCTGTCTCGCTGTCTCCCGGTCCGCGAACTTGCACCGGTACACCAGCTCCTTCTTGATCGTCGCGAAAGAGGATTCGCTCACGGCGTTATGTGAGGAGTCACGTTATTTGACGGTGTGATGTTCAAGATCGGAGTCGGTGCGGCTTGCCCGCGCCGACTCCGATTACTTCCCTCCCCGTTTCTTCTTGATCGACTCCTTGAACACCTCGAAGAAGAGGCCTTCGTCTAGTAGGCGGGTCTGGCGTTGAGCTCCGGCCGCGAGGAGTTCGTTGCCCATCATCATCATCGCTCGAAGATTACCCATCGCATGTTCCGCCATTGTCTTGATGACTCCCGGCGTGAGAAGTGTTTCGGCGCCGGCGTGGATGAGAAGTTCCGAAAGGATGTGTGCCATTTCGTCTTGCGGCCGTTTGTCGAGGTGATGGCGCACGCGGATGCGACTTTCCAATGGAAGGAGAGCGGTGCTGCGAAGTTTGTTGGGCAACCGGCTATCTCCCGCAGGGACCACAGCCAGGATCGTCTTCGAGTCGAGGTTCACGCTCGAGAGGAGTCGCAACTCGGAGAGAACTTCGTCGGGCGTTTCCTGCGCCTCGTCGAGAAGGAGGACTGGGCGAAACATCGATGACTTGATGTGGGAGAGCCATTGCGTGCGTAACGCCGTGAAGCTCCCAAACCGATTTCCAAGTTTCAAGTCGACTCCGAAAACGTCACCCATTTCTCGGTAGAAGTCCCGGATGTGGCTCTGCGGCCGCGAAAGGACCCGTACCGTGAGTTCGGGAATCTCCGAGAGATGTGCATGGAGCTGGCGAAGCGCAATGGATTTTCCAGCTCCCGGTTCGCCGGTGATCATCGCGAATCCGCCGTCCATGACGACGTGTTCGATTCGCCAGCATAGGCGCTTCGTTGAGTCATCGCGCACGAGGGCCTCGTTCGGAACCTCAGCGAGAAAGGGATTCCATTTGAGGCCGTAATAGGCTTGAAGCTGCTTGATGTTCATGGCTGTCCTTTAGAGGCAGAAAGTGGCATGTATCCTGGCAGAGGGAAGGTCTCTTCATGTTCTCGTAGAAGGCGGGCGAGCAGCGGCGGCAGGTTTTGATCCATGCTCCCGTCGCCTTCTTTCGCACAGGGAGGAGAGGGCGTGTCGTCATGAAGCGTCGGCTCGATCTCGCGCCGGATTCCGCTGGCATTTGCGAGCTTATTGAGAGGCTTGATGATGGAGATGGATTTTCGTGTCTGCGGGCAAAGGATCTCGGCCTCACTCAAATCCCAGCGGGCGTAGCGCAACGTCAGGGATTCGAGATGACGATAGGGTGTTGGGATCTCGAATCGAATGCCATCAAGGGTCACCGTTCCATCGGTTTGCCGTTGCGACCGCGTGACGGGAATCCGGAACGCGCGCCGAAGGTCATCGTAGGCAGGGGCCTCACGTAATACGGATGTGCCGCCAAGGAACCGCGTCATGGGCGCGACGCCTGTCTCAGTGTGCTTGGCGACTTGGTATTCCTGTTCGACCCACGCTTGCGTGAGGCGGTTGAGAAGCTCGAGCGTGAGCGCGTTTCCTTTGGGAACCATCTTCATGAGCCGCCCTTCCAGCGGCTGCCAGAAAGCTTCCTGTCTCCCGTTTTGCCAGGGGCTGTAAGTCATCGTGCGTTTCTGGATGACCGAGAGATTCTCGAGCCCGGCGACGAATTCTCCCGCGCGCATGGCGCTGCCACAATCCGTATAGAACCCCCGCGGCAATCCCCTCTTGAGCACTGCCTGGATGAACGCGTGGGCGAGCACCTCGGCAGTCTCGTTCAGGTACCACTGCGCATGGCAGACAAGTCGGGAATGATCATCGATAAAAGCGACGCACAGAGGTTGCACCCATTCGCCTTTTTCGTCGGCGACGTGCCTGGATCCCTTATGGAAGTCCATGTGCCAGAGTTCGCCGACGAAGCCGACCTCGAAACTTCGGACTTCTCGGCGTGGGTGTTTCCGCCTGCGACCGGGTGCATCCACGAGCAGCCCAGCGGTGCGCATGTAGCGCAGGATGCTCGAGTACGATGGGCCTCCCTCGTCGAACTGCGCGCGGAGGTTGTCGAATAGGAGCTGCACGGACCAGGAGGGCTCCGCCCTCCTGTACTCGGCCAGGAAATCACGATGCTTCTGTTCAACGACTCGCGTCGTTCCGAGATCACTGCGGATCTTCGGTTGCAGGACTTCGGCGGGCCGCTCGGCGCCGCGCGCACAGGCCAACCAGCGCTCCAGAGTCCGCGTCGTCACCGTGGTAGTCTCGCCATTCCAGGGTTGCACGTGTTCCTTCGTCGCGATCGCACGCAGCGCATCGGCCAGCTCTCCGCGTGAACGGGGCCGTGCGAGGAGGTCGGCGATAACGCCGTACCGAAAAATCCCTGTCTGGTACGCGAGGTCTTTGTCTGGAGGCTTCTTCATAGTCAGAAATCCCTGTTTCGTGGTGGTGGCTGGACGCCCCACCCACTACTCAGTCCGACACAAAGCCCGCTTCAGGCATCTTCTGCGGGCGGGTCCAAACCGACACCGTCGGTGATGAAGTGCGACCATAGCGCAGTGAGCATGCGCGAGAGTTATTTTTGCGCTTCAAGCACGGCGAGGCTGGCAAGGTGCCGATCCCAAAAATCTTCGAGACCCAGCCCCGACAGCGAGAAACGTCCCGCAAGTTCGCGCCACCAAGTCGTCCGGTGGGCCCGGCGCCAGAAGCCAAGCCAGCGGCGCACCGTCCTTTCGCTCACCTGTACCAGGCGGGAGAGCGCGGCGATGCCGCGCTCCGAACCCCCAGAACGCACTAGCCGGACGACGGCAAGGGTCAGGGGCCCATGGGGGCTTCGCCCAGCGAAGCGGACCGACGGCGGCCGCACCCGCCGCCGGCAGCCTTCTTTGGAGCAGCACAGGCCATGAAAGAGCCCCCATCCGACAAGCGACGGTGCGTCCCCCGTCCGCCCTTTGCGGGAGTACCGCGCCGAATGGAGGTCTGATCTGCAATGAGGGCAACCTTTTTGACGTGTTGCCTCGGCAAGGTCGACATCAATCTTCCAGAGGAGGTCGAGAATCCTTGCCTCTACGCGCATTTCAATTATAGGCGAAGCGGGGCGACTCCTTGTTGTGCATGCAGGGCGAGTCAAACGCGCACACAAATTCCCGGACAAGCCTGTTAGCGCAGGCCCCGGGGGAGTCGCCTTCTATCTCAGCAGTTCTTAGTCACGCAACGTGTCGGTGCTGGGAACCGGACCGACAGCGATCTTGGCTCCAAAGCTGGGGATTCGCCGTCAGACAAAGTGCGAATGCACAGCATGAAGAGCCGTGTACGGACCCGTACGCACGGTTCTGTGAGAGGACGGGGCTCGCGAGGGCCCCTCCTACTCGATAAAAATGTCGATGACGACGACATCGCGTCATTTATGAAGCGAGCCTTGAGTCTTTCGGCCGCCGGTACTTGGCCGGCAACGCTTCGCAGCGTGACTCAAGGGTGGCAGTTCCTTGAGTTCGAATCCTTCCCTCGCACGACTACTTCCCGAGTGAATCGATTCTTTTTGCATCGTCGACTTGCATTCTCTGCCCCCGTTGCGTCGGTTCGCAAGGCTCATAATCCTCCACCTGCACTTGGAGACTCGTGGGTGATTTCGGGTCATGGGCGACGGTCAAGATACTCTGAATTGCGAGGTAAGACATCGAACGCTTTGACATCTCCATGACCTGCGAAGTGCCCTCAACCCGCGTAATGGTATCGGAGTCAGGGTTTTCGCCCTCCGTACTCAATGCGTCGACGAACGAGGAGATTTTGGAGTTCCTCTTCCCATTTTGCACTAACACGGCCATTGCCCCGCCAAATGGGGCAGATGATCCCCCGAGTAAAGCGGCTGGAGCGACCCCGACGACAGCCGCAGCCCCACCCGTCGCAGCGGTCACCATGGCTCCTGCTGCAAAAACACTAACTGCCGCTATGCTTGTCCAAAAAACGCCACCTCTTTCTTTCTCAATGAGGTGATGCGTTATGTCTAGGAAACGGTTTCGGGTTATCGGAAACTGTTGCTGGTTCGGCTGCCCCTGAACAGTGATCGGAATGAGCTCGAGTTGACCACTGTGCCTGTCAAGAATGACCTCATTTTCTTCTCCAATCGGGGCGGGTTTCTTTTTCAAAGCACTAAAATATATGCACAACGGTGTTTCTCTCGCGTCATGCGTTTTGTCATCTGGAACTCCCGGTGTGAGGATGCCTTTTGGAATTCCGGGTTCGAGCCAGATCAGGTTTTCCCATCCCGAAGACTGCTCAAGAGTGCCTGACTTTACTTGGGCTTTCTCGGCGCTCCTGTCCGTGCAAGAAATCCCCGCTCCCATGGATGAACCAATCAACGCGAGTGCCGCAGCGGCCTGCCATCTTCTTCTTGCCATTCACCAGTCCTCTTTGCTCTTGAGCCTAAACATCCCATGCGATCACATTTAACCCGTCCCTAGGCAGTCTACGTTGTTTCCGACCCACGTCATCGACAACGGTTTGAAGTAGGCAAATCGGTTCGACGTGCAGCGTCCCTTCAGGGGCTGCCGTCGCTAAAGCCCAATAACTCACGAGTCCCGGGTTCTGTTCCCGGTTGGCGGGTACGGCCTGAC
>JBIKVI010000024.1:0-24239 GCA_044356935.1 Silvanigrellaceae bacterium
TGCAAGTCCACAAGCGATTCTCGTTCATCGGGCATTGGTTCCGCATGGCCCCGCGTGAGGTTGTCTTCTTGGTGGCGTGGGCGCACCTTCGCGGGAGCGCCCGCCCGATGGTCGGGCGGGAACGGCCACAGGGCTCTCGGGAGTCAGAGGAGACGCATCATGGCCAACGACAAGAACACGAGCGGCGGATCTTCGAACAGGGGATTCGCGGGCATGGATCCCGCGAGGCAACGCGAGATAGCCAGCAAGGGAGGGAAGGCGGCGCACGAGAGCGGCAACGCGCACGAATTCAGCCGAGAGGAAGCGCGCGAGGCGGGCCGCAAGGGTGGCGAAGCCGTGAGCCAGGATCGGCGGCACATGTCAGAAATAGGCGCCAAGGGCGGCGAGGCGGTGAGCCAGGATAGGGAGCACATGGCGGAGATAGGCGCCAAGGGAGGCGAGGCGGTGAGCCGCGACCGCAAGCACATGGCGGAGATAGGCGCCAAGGGCGGCGAGGCCCGAGGAGGAGGAAACGGTCGCAAGAACCGGAGCGGCGAACAGCAGCCTGGCGCATGACCTTCGTCGGGAACGTCGAGGAAATCGCACTGAAGAACGACAGCCCCGCCCCAATACGGTGGTGTGAAGCACTCGCCCCTGAAGGAGCTAGAATGCGCCTCGTTTCGGTTCAATGCATGGGAGGAAACGCCATGAACAGGATCCACGGAACGACAACCGGCGGGTTGAGGGGGACGATTAGCGCCGAGGAAGGTGAAACGTTCGCCTGCGGCCGTACTCTATAGTCGTGTTGAGGAGCTTCTTTCCTTTGTTGATCTTGTCCACAGTGATGACTCGATTCGCCCCGGGAACTCCGGTGGTCTCCACAACCATGCTATCTGGATTATAGTTCGTAAACAACAATAGCATGTTAAGGACGATGTTTCCGGTTTTGTGAGCGAGCGGAGAGAAGTTCAGTTGAACTGCGTCAGATCCGCCATCAACACACGAAATGTGGGAGAAGTCGACTTTTGGAACAGCAAGAGATTCGGTCATTAATCTACTCGCTAGTGAGCTAAACTCGCTCTCAGAAATTGCGAGGTCTCCCGAACGCTCGAGTTCAGGGGAGAACACGGCAGTCACCGTTTCAGCTCGCAGCGAAAGATCCGTGGCAATGCCGGCTACCAGATTCGTAGCTTGATCAAAGTCCATCGCCTTCTCTCGTCGCGGCGAGATCTTTGTGCGTTGGACTTCCGGTGGCAGCGAGAACACTCCTCCCGCAGACGTGGCGATGGTGTTCCACTCGTCGCGATTCAGCCCAGTCGCTTCGTAGAAGCATACGGGCAAGGGTCGTTTGGGCGCGAGATTGGGCGTTGCCAACTCGATTTGACGATTGAAATCCCAGACGTCCTCTTCTTGGAGGGCCAGGGTCGCAAAGAGAATCTTGTCTCCCTTCGGCGAAAGCAGTGCATTCGCGTTGGACTGGCCTAGTTGCTGGGAACTCTTCCCTGTGAATTTGCAGCCCGTGAACCCACAGAGAGCGGTTAGCACGGCCGCCAACACGTGACGTCTCATTGGGGAAACTCCAGTTTGAGGAACTGCGCAAGCAGCGGAATTCGCGAGAGGTGCGCTTCCACGCAGGTTTGCGTAGCTTATCGGATCATCCGAGTGACGACTTGAGCTTGTGGTTAGCGCTCGGGAATCACCATGTTTTTCTCCGGAAATTCCCTTGGTGGCGATCCTTCGGGCAGCTAGAGTCGAGACTGGGAGACGGGGTCAGGACGGCGGAGGAATCCATGAAGAGCCTGCACGCCGCGCTGCTCGCACGCCGCGCTGCTCGCATGTGGAGTTGCTCACGCGCTCAGTTCACTCCTCACGTTGTCGCGCTCGTCTCCTTGGGGGGTGCGCATTTGGGACTTTCCGCGTCTCCAACTCATGACGCTAGGTTTTTTCCCGCCATCGCACGAGGTTCGTCATGTTGAGTTTCACTCGTCATTTTCGAAGGGCCACCATCGTGTGCCGCGAGGGGGAGGTGGGCAGCGTCACAGATGTGTTGTTTGAGGACGAAGGTTGGGATGTGAGGTATATTGTGGTCCGTTTGGGTCCTCCCCTCCTGGGCCGCAAGGTTCTTCTTTCGCCGAAGGCCTTCTCGGGCCTGGGCAACGATGGGCGGCTCGCAACGACCCTCACGCTTCACGAGCTCGAGAGTTCGCCCGCCATCGAAGTCGATCTCCCGGTGTCGCGCGAAAAAGAGATCGCCATCCACCAGCACTTCGCCTGGCCCGTTTACTGGGGCGGACCCATGGCACTCATGCCTGGCAGTTACACGCTCGGAACCCCAGGAATTCCCAACTTGGAAGGTTACGACCTTGGTGCGGGCGGCGGCGTGTTGGCCTTGCCCGGCGAGCGGCCCGGCAACCACCTGCGCTCCTGTGACGAAGCTCGGTTTTACGTCTTGCACACCCTCGACGGCGAGGATTTCGGCGAGATCGAGGACTTTCTCGTCGACGAAACCCACTGGAAGGTGAATGCGCTCGTGTTGGCCACGACCCGTTGGCTTCCAGGGCGCGAAATCATCGCGCCGGTCGACTGGGTTGCCGACTTCGACTGGTCCTCGCGCCGCGTCATGCTGAAGGCCACACGGGAGGTCGTAGAGTCGGCGGAGGAGTTCGCCCTCGACCGTGTCTCTGGTCTGAAAGGCGCGAGCATCGACTTTCGGCGTGCGCCAGGTGTGGACGGGTCGAACGCGTCACGGAATCGACTTCACGCAGGTGGGTAAACCGCGTCGTTCAGTGGAAGGGTGACCTCGAAAACACTTCCTCGCCCGCGCGCGCTTTCGATGAGCGCGACGTCGCCACCGAGGGCGCGGGCCACGTTGCGCGAGAGCACGAGGCCAAGCCCGGTGCCTCCGTAGCGACGCGTTTGGGATTGATCCACTTGACTGAACGGACGGAAGAGATGTTCGCGAGCGGCTTCGTCGATGCCCACACCCGTATCGATGACCACGAACGAGAGCGAGTCGCCGCGCAACGAGGCGACCAGCGACACGCTCCCTTCGCGCGTGAACTTAACGGCGTTGCGTGTCACGTTGCGCAGAACTTGGCGCACGCGCAGCGGGTCCGACCTGAAACTCTCGATGCGCGGCGACTCCACACGCGCCTCGAATCGCAAACCCTTGCGCTCGGCGTTGAGGGAAGCTTCGTAGACCACGTCCCGCCAAAGGTCGTCGAAGAGGATCGTCTCGTTTCGGATGTCGATGGTCCCCACGTCGATGCGCGAGAGGTCGAGGATGTCGTCGACGATCTCTGCGAGCTGGCTCACGTTCCTCGTGATGGCGCCGCCCATTTGATCGCGCTCCCCAGCTGGGTAGTCGCCACGGCACAGTAGGTCGGAGAAGCCCATTATGGCGTTGAGGGGCGTGCGGATCTCGTGGCTCATCATGGCGACGAACTGGGCCTTCGCCACGTTCGCCGCCTCGGCCTCCATTTTAGCGGCTAGCAGCTGTGCCTCGCGTGCGCGCAGGAGCTCGGCGCCCTCCACGAGCGAAATCCGGAGTCGTTCGAGTTCCGTTACGCGCGAAAACTCCACCTCAGGGGCCTCGCCGCGAGCTAACGCTGACGCGCCCCTCGCGGCGGAGCGGATACGCCGGGCGAGGAGGCCCGCCAGAGCCGATGTCAGTGCCCCAAAAACGACCGCGAGGGCGGCTCCTCCGAGGAGAACGAAATTGCGAACGCCGTCGTAGGGCGCGTCGAGCGTGGCCCGCGGGACGACGACGACAGCAGTCCATCCGGTAACGGGAGCGCGGCTGAATGCCGCGTAAACGGAATCGCCCTCGAGCGCCGTCACTGGGACGACGCCACTCGGGCCGCTTTGCATGAATGTCGACCATTTCTCGTAAGTCGTCCCGATGTACTTTTCCGGCGACCGCGAGCGCGCCACGATGCGTCCGTGCGTATCGATAACGACGCGAGTCCACTCCGTCGATGCGTCGTAGAGCCTCGACACGATGGGGCTGAAGGTTGAGGAGGGAATGGGCGCTGAGAGCACGAAGTCCACTTTGCCGTCGCGCGCGATGGGCACTCGCACAGCGAATGCCCATCTCAGTTTGCCTCGCGTCACAGGGCCTACTTGAGGAAGGCCCGTTTCGATAACGTCGCGAAGCGAGTTGGGTTCGTTGACCTCAGGGAGTTGTTGTCCAAGGGGTAATGTTGCCGCGAGGAAGGGTGCGCCCTTGGAGTCGTGTAGAAGGATGTTTGCCCAGCCAGGCTGCTTTTCGAGGACACGAACGGCTTCGGCTCGAAACCCCTCGAGGTTGCCCGCCTGGAGCTGTTCCGAACCTGCAACCACCGAGAGGAGTCTTTGTGTGAAGACGATTTCGGTGTCGATGGCCATCGCCATTTCGTCGGCCGCACGCATGAGGCGCTTCTCATTCGCATCACGTTCGTAACGTCCTATGGCCATCCACGCAGCCACCAACAACACGAGGTAAGGAATCGTCGCTGCGGCGAGCAATCCGAGGAGGTGCTGCCGAAGGGTGAAAGTTCTTGTGGAGGGCTGGTGTGTCATCCGGGTTCCAGGGTGTTGGCGTGGTGAGTCGATTGAGACCCAAGTAGGCACCTGCACGGCCCACGTATCGTCTGATCGATTACCACCCTTCAGAGGGTCAAGTCAGGATAGAGGGATTGCGGCTCTACGAACGACGCCAGGACTGCTATCACTCAACTTGGATGTGGGAGGAAGGTATAGGCGCCTCGCATTTGCACAAAGAGATCCTCGAACGCTCAACGGGCGTCATCGATGGAGCATCCTTCAACGACCCATTTGCGATCGACAGACGTGTTGCCCTTGAGAAGGGTATTGAAAATATCCACTAGCTCGCCGCGGGTGGGCTCGCCGCCGCGCTTGAAGAACCCCTCGAATCGGCTCGCGTCGTTGAACTTCATACGGTAAATGGGCGAGTCGTTGAACCTCCAGAACCACCAGGTGTGGTCGAACTTGAAGAGAATGTCTTCGCCCTTTGGCTTCATCACCCAGAACTCGTCGATGTGCCGCACCTTCTTGCTGTTGTTGAAGCGACATTTGAGCTTTTGGGCGCGCACTTTGCTGTGATAGCTGAACTCCCAATTGGGATCGAGTGAGTGCATGAACGAGAGCGTGCGCGCGCCGGCGAGCTTGGTGGGTTCGGCACCGACGGAAGGCGAAATGAACGTTTCCACCTTGACGTTGAGGATTGCCGAGATGGGTAGGCTCGGGTCCATCGTCACGCGGAAAGATCTGCGCATGTAACGCCAATGCCTTGGCGGAGAGCGCGTCGCGCGTAACGCCATGCCGCCCAAGGCGTATGGGACGGGCGAGAGAGGATTGAGGAATGGTCGACGCATCAAGCACGCTTGTGAAAGGGATCCGCGAACTGCTCGAGTCGCTTGGCGATGAGAGGGACTGTGTCTCAGAAGTGGGGATTACTCCGCATCCGACTCAAAGGGCGGCCGCCCGCAATCTTGCCGCTTATGTCGCCATGCGTTCTCGCGATCTCCGGCCGTTGCAGGAGGCCCTGAGAGAGGAAGGACTCGCGAGTTTCGAACACGACGAAGGTGCAGTCAGAGAGGGTCTCGAGCGGATCCTCGCACAATTGGGGCATGGACAAGGAAAGGAAAAGCAGTTCCTTTCCGGTACCGATGCTCGACGCGCGCGAGAGAAGTCGACCGCTCGACTCTTCGGTGATTCGCCCGTTGGTCTCGTTGGACCCCGATGGATGGTCACTTGGCCTGGAGGAAAGCAGGATCCCAAATCTTGGTGCCGCCTGTTGAGTGCCGAAGGCATGTCCATCGTGCGTATCAACGGAGCCCACGGTTCCTGCGAGGAATGGACTCTCGTCGCTCAGTCCGCCCGGCAAGTCGCGCAGGAAACAGGCCGTCCGCTCAAAGTCGCGTTTGATTTGGCGGGCCCGAAGTTGCGTGTGGCGACATTCGACTCGAGTCCTCGCGTCGTGAAAGTCAGACCTCGCAAAGACGCCAGAGGTCGTGTCTGCGAGTGGGGGCTTGTCCGGCTGAAACTCGCGGGCACACGGGAGGTCGTTGTTCCCTCGCTGGGAGATGGCGATGCTTTGCCAAGGACGTCCTCACCGGGGGCTTTGGCGCCGGAGGTTTTCCTTCACGTGGATGTGGCGTCATCGACTGTCAAGCTCGATGCCGGTGATGTCGTGTGCCTTCGGGATTCCCTTGGTCGACGCCGTCGGTTGACCCTTTTGGATGAGCATGGACTCGCGGCTGCAAGGAAAACGACCCGTCTTCTAAGCCAGACTTCGCTGAAATTAAAGCGATCCGGGTCCACCATCGCGGTGGGGCGGGTCGCGGATCTCGGCACTGTTCCCAAAGAAGCCACGCTTGCGAAGGGCGAGGTGTTCCTTCTTCGCTTGTGTCCGGGACCCTCGCTTCCGGAGAAGCGCGACAAACTCGGCAATGTGCTGACGCGCGCGCGCATCGGTTGCACATGGCCCGAAGCGTTGGCGCAGCTGGCAGTCGGCCATCGAGTGTTGCTCGACGACGGACGCGTGGCCGCGCGAGTCTTGGAAATTCACGAAGACTCAGCGCACCTGGAAGTTGAAAACGTGGGCAGAACCGATGCATCGGGACGAGCCGCTCTCAAAGGGGAGAGAGGCCTCAATCTTCCCGACACACCCTTGCCGCACGTCGGTTTGACACCCGCGGATTCCCTCGCGTTGTCGAGGATGGCGCCATTCGTCGACATCGTTCAGCTCTCGTTCGTCCAAGAGGCCGCCGACATCCTGCAAGTCGACGAAGCGCTCGTCGAGTTCCCGAAAATCGGCGTCATCGCGAAAATCGAAACCGACGCCGCCGTGCGCAACCTGCCGTCTATCTTGAGCGCCTTGCATGTCCGAGAGTCGGCAGGTGTGCTCATCGCGCGAGGTGATCTCGCCCTCGAATGCGGCTTCGAGCGTTTGACGGAACTCCAAGAGGAAATTCTTTGGCTCGCTGAAGCCGCCCACCTCCCTGTCGTTTGGGCGACGCAGGTCCTCGAGTCTTTGGTCAAGAACGGTGTCCGCTCGCGCGCGGAAATGACCGACGCCTCGAGGGCCGTCTTGGCCGAAGCAGTCATGCTCAACAAGGGCCCCTATGTTGCGGAGGCGCTCGGCGTGTTGCGCGACCTCGCGGTTCGCGTCTCGGGACACCAAGAAAAGCGTCGTCACCTCCTACGGCCGCTGTCGATCGCGACATGGGCCAGCCGCTCGCATTGACGATGGAGGATACCCACTGAGCGACCCGGCAAAACGGTTGCCCATGTCGGGAGGCTGACGGAGCGCGACAGCGCGTGTTCGGTCCGTGCAAACATTACTCCGGCTAGTCGGATCCCTTTGCTTAAAGGAACACGAACCGTGAGAGAAAATGCGCGCGGATTTTGGGCCGTTTCGGTGCTCGCCTTTGTGGGTCTCTTCAACTCCCCCCATGCGGCCGAGGCGACCCCCTTGCCTTGGCTGAAGGAGAGGCTTGCCCACGAGTCCACTCGGTTGACCCCAGGCTTGCCGGAAATGGTTCCTTCCCGAGAAGAGCGAATTTCGGCGCTCGCCGATGGGCTCTTGTTGCTCCTCGCGGAGCACGAGGCGAATCCGCTGCGCATCGTGCGCCTCCCATTAACCGATTCGAGCTCCTTCGAGGGTGACTTGGATCGTTTGGCGAAAGCGTTCGAGGCTTGGATGCAAACCTACGTCCAGAATTACGATTTTTCGGGAACACCCGAAGCCGACGCCCTGTGGATCGACGTCATGAGGCGCATTGGAGTTGAAGAGCGCCGTCGGATTGTCTTGGGTGTCGTGGGGCAGGGTTCCGAAATCGGAGAGTTCCTCACCGCCCTCGCCATCGCTCCTTCGCCCTTGTTCGGCTTGTCGTACTTCACTGACGCCGAGATCGCCGATGCGGTTGCGAGCGTTCCGCCCGTACCTACGGGCGTTCGCTGGGACGGTGAAGCGCAACGTCTCGTGTTCGAGGATAGCGATCTTAGATTGGCCGTAGCCTCGCTCGCGGGCCTCTTCGCTGTCGATCTCGAGAGGGCCCGTGCCCTCTTCGCCTCCTTCCCGGAGGACGTCAAAGGTCGCTTCCGTCGAAATTCCGACGGGAGCGTCTCCGCTTCAAAAACCGAGCCTTTCGATCTCTTGCGGGGAGTCCTCGCGGATGGTCAGCGCGCCTTGACGATCGTCAAGGGAACCACCTCGGGCGAGACAGGCTCGCGCGCCGAGTTCGGGAAAATTTTCCACCGCGCTCTCTTCAAGGCTCTCGACATGGGCGCGAATGACGACCCGGTTGGCGCGTCGTTACCCGATCGCATAGGCCGTCGAGGTCTGGGCGACGAGAGCGTTTCCTTGCTCTGCGCGACCCCGGCCGCATCCGTTGGTACCCGAAAGGCGATCTTTGGGCGGGCACACATCGAGCTTAGCGAGTTGCTCGCCGCCTCGGGAAATTCCAAGAGTGTCCCGTGTGGCTCGGAGACCCTGACCATCACGGCCGTTCCGAAAGACGGAAGGAAAATGCGTCGGCCCCGGTCCATCGATTTCTCGAGGGAGCGTCTCTCCGAAAAGCTCGAGGTGGTGGTTAACTTTGCTCTCACGGACGAGGTCGATGGTGTCCTGCTGCGTGCCGTGGAAGCCTTCCTCGCCGCGGAAGGGTATCGGCGCAAGGGACCTGGCGTCGACGTCGAAACCCTCCCGCGCCTGCGCACGCTCCTGCCCACCACCGACGTCGTCATTCCGGTCGCCCATCTTCTCGACGTCAACGAGTTCCATGTCGGCACGCAGTGGGCCCGGGAAATCACGTTCGAGCGCGTCATCCGCGACCAGGGCCGCAGCGTGCCTCTGCGCGTTCGTATCCTTTTCCCCGTCAAGAGGCAGGACTCGCGCGCATACGAGATCTTCACCCGGGAGGATCTCGCCGCGACCCTGCGTTCGAGGAGGCGAGCGCGAACGACTCCTCTGGTTATCCTCAACGCGTCGTGCCAGTCGAGCGGTGCCGTGATTTCGTGGACGAACGCACATCGTGACGCCCTTGCCCTCGACCTCACTGCGGGCGACCTCGACAACATGGAGGATGCCGATGACGTTCCCCACGTGTACGCGTCCTCCAAAGGTTTTCCCACCGAATCGCCCCTGGCTATCCTCGGGAACTTCGTCCATCCCCTGAACGCGCTCAAGCTCCTCGCGCAAGGCCAATCGCCCGAGACCCTTTTCGAGATGCTATCGCGCCCTGCTCCCGAGGGGCCGTTGCTCAAGGCGCTGCGCGCGATTGATGCGATCCTTCCCGGCGAAATTCTGGAGCCTAGGGGGTCTTTTGATCCAGTCTACAATGCGCGCTACGCGTCACTTTTCGAGAACGAGGGTTTCCTCTTTCGTGTGAGTTCGGCTCCTGGCGACGTTCGGGATTACTGAGGGCACGTCGCACTGCGAGATCAGCGCGCATCGTCGATGGCGCACCCTTGAATGACCCACTTCCTATCGACCGACGAATTGCCGACGAGCAGGGTGTTGAAGATATCTACGAGTTCGGCGCGGGTGGGGTCGCCTCCTCGCTTGAAGAATGCCTCGAATCGACTGGCGTCGTTGAACTTCAGACGGTAAATCGGCGAGTCGTTGAGTTTCCAGAACCACCAGGTGTGGTCGAACTTGAACAAGATGTCTTCGCCCTTTGGCTTGATGACCCAGAATTCGTCGATGTGCCGAACTTTTCCTCCATTCACGAATTTGCACTTGAGCTTCTGCGCGCGGACTTTGCTGCGGTAGCTGAACTCCCAGTTGGGATCGAGCGAGTGCATGAACGAAAGATTGCGCGCGCCGGCGAGTTTGGTGGGCTCCTTGCCCACTTCAGGTGAAATGAACATTTCCACTTTGATGTTGACCAGCGCTGAAATGGGGAGGCTCTGGTCGACCGACACCCGGAAGGGCAGCTCGTGAGCGGCGCCAGCGGCGAGCGGCTTCACGTCCAATTCGAAGGGCTGGCTCAAGTCGGTCTGTGCGTTTCCGAAGTCAAGCTTCACCTTGCCAGCGGGAATCGCGCCGCCGCCCCAGGTGATGCGCAAGCGTGTCTTGCGATCGATGGCTTGGCCCGCGCCGTACCCTGCTTGGGAGACGTTCCTTACGACGATTTTATCTTCCCGAGCAACGCCCCGCACGACCAAGCCGACTGCCTCGGTGGGCTCGACCCGTAGAGGGAACGAAAGAGGAACGGTCTTGACCGTCGCCAACGTTTGCAGGCGTCCGCCAAGCTTGACGTTGGGTACGAAAGTCACTTCAGAATCGGCGTCGCTAGCGGCATCCACTTTGAAACGCGCCTTGGAGGGATCTATGGCAACGCGCTTTGTTTCGTTGGCGCCTAGGCCCGCATCGAGAGTGAATGAAGCGTTCGCGTTGACAGGAATCAGCGCCCCACGCGCTGAGATCTGGAATTCCGACTTTTTGCGGGGCGAGGGCATGGGGCTTGGGTTCGACAAGGTGACGCCGCTGATCGCAATCGACTCGTCGGGTTCAAAGACGCCATCCTGGAATGTCTCCACCAAAGCGAGATCGGAAAGCGCCATTTCGAACATTTTGTTGTAGGTGACCTTCCCACCGTTGGCATCGCGCAATACGATCTCCGCGCTGCCGGGTCTTCCTTCTCTGCCGTTCGAGCCGTCTTTGCCGTCGCTTCCCGACGAGCCACTCGAGCCCGAGAAGGCGCTGGAGAGACTGGAGTTCTCGCCGCAAGAAGCGCTTGAGCCGCCCCAGCCTCCCGAGCCCGAGCTCCCTCCGTCGCCTCCGCGGCCTCTCTCGCCAGCGCGTCCGGAAAAGCTCTCGTGCCGGAACATCCAAAGCAGCTCAGCTTGGCTTTCGTCCAGGGTGACGCGGATAGTACCGCCGTCTCCCCCATCACCGGCGTTGCCGCCCTCGGCGCCGTCACCACCGTCGCCGCCGCGGCCGCCTGCGGTGGCCTTCGTGGAAGGGCAGCTCGCGGAGCTGCCACTAGGACCGCGACCGCCATCGCCCCCATCCCCGCCCTTCCCCCCGTTTCCGCCGTTACCCCCGTTGGCGAGGAGCCACACCAGCGTGTCGGCGCCCACAGGCTTGGACTCATTGATGGGACTGTTTTGGTTTTTGTCGATCTTCTTGCCGCGGATAAAGAACGACCGTTGTTCGGAGTCGGCGTATCCGACGTCGACTTCAATGGTGCCTGCGTGGCGTCCATCATCTCCGTCCGCGCCATCGTTCCCGTTATCACCGTCGTCGCCTGTGAACCCAAACGATGTGGATGAGCCATCGGATCCGTTGCTGCCCGAGGAACCTTCACGTCCTTTGGCACCGTCGACACTGATCGTCAGGGTGCTTGGGGTGCGTGCGCCGCCCTCCTGGCCCCGGGTTTGCGGCGAGCTATTCCACGCCTGCGTTTGGCCTCCGGAGTTGAAGTTGCGGTGCTTGCAACCCTGGAATGACACAAGAACCATGGGAACAGCGAGAGCGAGCTGAAGAGTGCGCATGTTCGAGGACCTCGTCAAAGGACGTCGGGGGGGAGAAGCCTATCGTTTACGGACGCACCAATATAGCTTGCGAGGGAACGGGCTACGTAACGACAAGGGTTTGGCGCAACATTGACTATGGAAGAGAACCTTCGTGCACGAATGCGCGCCGAGGGAGCCTGCAATCAATAGAATGTTCACGATACCGTCCTTGTTTGGATCGTGGATTCACTTTCTGACGCTAAACCGTTGACGTGCGTCCACTCGGCTTCGGTGCCCGCGGACGGGAAAACCGTGACGACGACATGTCCTTTTCCCAGAGAGCCATGGATTTTCCGTGCGACGATCAGGTTCGCTGCGGACGAGCTTCCTACGCGGATGCCACTCTCGGATTCCAACGCACGCATGGCCCGAGCGGCTTCCTCGTAAGCGATGTCCCAGTGCCGAACAGGAAGCAGGAAATCTTCGAGGAAGCGTTGTCGAAGACCGTTTCCGAGTCCGCCAGAACCAGCGATTTTGCGAAGCCCGTTCGGTGGAGCGCTCGTCCCATAGGGCTGTTCCGCTGGAGTTACGGCATGGATCCCCAGATAGGGATTGACTTGACGCAATGCCTTCGCCACGCCCACCAACGTCGCGCCCGTTCCGATGGACGACACCCACGCGTGAGGAAGAATTCCATGCAATTGACGAACGACCTCGGGCCCTGTCCCCACTTCGTGCGCGCGAATGCAGGCAGGATTCTCGTGCTGGTTGAGGAAGGTGAAGTTCCTGTCTTCCCGCGAGAGGCGTTGGGCCTCGATCATGACTGCGAGGAAGCCGCGCTCTTTGGGAGTGATCACCACGCTCGCGCCCGTGCCACGAAGCCCCTCGAGCTCAAGTGGGCTTAGCCATCCGCCCACCACCATGGTGCACCTCACACCGAGGGCTTCGCACATGCGTGCGAGAGCGCAGGCCAAGCTGCCCCCCGAATACTCGAGTACATGGAGATTTTCGCGCGCGTCTTGCCAGCTAGAGTAGCGTTGCAAAGCATCGACGAGCATCCAAAAAGCCGCTCGATCTTTTACCGTTCCGAATGCGTTCGACCATTCGCACTTCGCGTAGATTCCTCCTCCCCAGCCGTCGTCCTCGATCCGAACGAAAGGAGTGTCGCCAAAGTTTCGGTGAATTGCGCAAAGGGCCGTGTTGAGGCTGGGGCAATCATGGAATGTGTGCGTGCGCGTCAAGACGATTTCCTTCGTGATCCTTCGTTGAAGTCCGCCCCCCGACTCGCGAGGCTCTCGACCACGAGGGCTCCCAGGCCGACTCGTGCGTTCCTTCCAATGACGGTGTCGCCACCGAGAATGCTGCAGTGCGCGAAGAGCTTCGCGCCCTCGAGGATCGTCGGGTGCCGTTTCCGCCCTGAAGCCGCCTTCGCCGGGAACGACGAACCGAGTGTGACCCCCTGGTACATGACGACTCGAGCCTCGACTTGTGCCGTTTCCCCAATGACGACGCCGGTCCCGTGGTCGATGAAGCATGGGGTCGCGATGCGTGCCGCCGGATGAATGTCGACACCGAAGCGTTCGTGCGCCCACGCCGCCAAACAGCGGGCGGAGCGTCGGCTCCCGGCTTTCCAGAGGACGTGCGCCAGTCTGTGGATGAACAGCGCGCGGGTGCCGGGGTAACAGTGCGCCACCTCGGCAGGATCGTGGGCCGCCGGGTCTTCTTCGACGGCGAAAGCACAGTCCTCTTCGGCGCGCGCGCAGAGCTCGCGAGCCTCGAGGTCGGGCGCGAGGCTCGAGCCTTCGAGTGAGGCGAGCTCCCGCAACAGCTGCGCCAGGTTCGCAACTTGCGCGAGGCGTTCCTTGCCGGAGGTGTCCATTGCACTGTCGTTTTCGAACGAAAACTCCACGGAGGCCGCAATCGACTGGACGTAGTCCGAGGCGATTCGCGCGATGCATCGGGAGATGTCGGCCCAGCTGCGCGCTCCCCCCGGCGTCGTGGGTTCGGAATTGAACGTCATCGGGTGTTCCCCGATGTGATTTCGATGCGTGTTCCCGCATGAACCTGTGCGGCCAGGTGTTTGGCGTCCTCTATCGAATCAGAAACGCATACGACGAAACCGATCCTGTCGAAGTTGCTCGACAGTGAGTTTACCGCGTCCCCGGTTCCCTTGAACAGCGAGTACCTTCCAACGAAGGGTTCTTGCGCAAGCGGGCTCTCTTCGATGCCTTCAATGACTCCGGCGGTGGGACTGAAGAAAGCGAGGTTGGCGCACGCGCGCTCGGGAGCCGATGGCAAGTCGATGGCTTCGCCCAAGTGCATCCTCGTCACGACATCGTAGACGTCGATGCCGAAAGCCAATGAAACAAGGTCGGGAACTGGTCCGCCTGCCAGCCGCCCATTGACTTCGATGACTTTCACGTCGCCCTCGGTAACCATGAGCTCTGTGTGGCTCGGACCGAAGCTCCATTCGATGGCGTCGAGCGCGCCGCGCCATACGGCGAGGATCTCGTCCTTGCGTTTGTGAGGAACCGGGAACGCCCCTCCAATCTCCATGAAGGACGGCTCGGGCCCCAGGGTCCGATCGGTGATCCCCAGCGCCACGTGCCCTTCATCCGTCGTGAGGCCTTCCACGCTGACCAGCTCGCCTTGGAGGTACTCCTCGATCAAGACGGCTTTCCTCGCGATGGTGCTGCGGCCATAACCCCCGCGGGTGAGAATCGCGGAGGCAGCGGCTCTCAGCTCCGACACGTCCCGTGCCAGGGTCGTGAGGATCGATGCGTGCCCGTCGACAGGCTTAACAACAACGGGGAATCGGAGGCGATCGAGGGCGACCTCTGCCTCCCGCAAAGACGTAACAACCACGAAGCGCGGCTGCGGAACATCTTTCTCCGCCAGACGCGCCCGAAAGAGCGCTTTGTCGCGGGCAAGAGAGACGCTCTCCGGGCTGGAGTAGTTCAGCCCGAGATCTTTCGCCACCAAACTCGCGATTCCCACGTGCGGGTCGTTGAGTGTGACGACCGCGTCGATAGGGTCGAGGCTATGTAGTTCACGCACGGCGGGAAGAACGATGTCGGGGTCCGTGCTTGAGCACAGCTCAACGAGGCGCTCGAGCTGGTGCCGATCGCGATCGAATTCTCTCCCGGCCTTCCGGTATGTTTCCGCATCGGAGGTAAGGAAGCTGAAACGAACGCCACGGCTTTCGCGGGCGCGGGTCACGATGTCGAGCGCTCCCAGGACTTTCGATTCAATGAGCAGGACGTGACTCACGGGGAGCCTCCTTGAAGACGTTGGTGGTCAGGAAGATCACGAGGAAGGCGATCGCCACGAGGAGGTAGAAGGCGCTCATCGAAAGAAACGCTGTGACGTCGCCACGGACCTCGACGAGGGCGCCGAATGCGGGGGCCGTCGCGAAGACGACGAGGCGCGTTCCGAAGCTCAGTATCGAGTTCCCGAGCGCCCGCCGGTTCGCCGGAAGTGAGCCGTTAACGCGATCGAGGAGGGTGACCTGGACGAGCGCCCGAACGATCTCCATAAGCGCTGCGCTCACGATGACCACGACCAGCGCGGACGCTGAGGCTCCTGCGAACGCCAGCACGGGCAGGCAAAGAAGGACCACTATGCTGTGGCCGAACCGGAGCCGAGCCTTCAGACGGGGAAGCGTTCGCCCCATGAAGGCTCCGAAAAGCCCCAGTCCAGCCACGACGAGGCTCACTTTCGCCAAGGGCACTCCCAAGTTGCTCCAACGCTGCTGGAATGCGTACTGCGAGATAATGACGGGGAAGAGGTAGATCATCGTGAGCAGGAAGCAGATTCCTGCGCCCCCTTTCGCCGTGGCCATGACTCGAATGACGGATGTGGTTTCCCGGAGGAAGGCCCCGAAGGAAGGCCGGAGGCTGGTGGATGCCTGCGTCCCGACGGGCTTGGGTTCGACGAGGGTGATCGCGACGACGAGGGACACCCAGGCCGTAGCGGCATTCACCCACGCGGCATGCTGGAGCGAACGGGTCGCAAGCCAACCGCCCACGACAGTGGCCATGGCGATACTGACGTAGCCGAAGAAATAGACGTCACCGACGGCCTTCGACTTCGCGTCCTCTTGATCGTCGATGCTGTCGTAGAGCAGGGCGATATCCGCGCCCGAAAAGAAGCTATTCGCGATCCCGAGAAGGATGTACGCCGCGAGGATCTGCCAAAATCCATCACCCGCGGCGAGCAGAGTCCCACCGAGCCCTTTGAGGACGCCAGCAGTGACGAGCGCGTTCCTTCTTCCGATGATCTCCGTGAAGTACCCTGTGGGAATCTCGCAGACGCTCATGGTCAGCGCGAAAGCGCCTTGAACGACGTAGATCTCCGACAGGGTCAGTCCCTTCGATCCGAAGAAGGGGACGGCGACGCCCGTCAGGAGGAGGAAACCCCAGCACCACGAAAGAAACTTGAGCTTCCAGACGTTTCGAGACGGATCAGCCCTCATGAGCGACCTCTCGCTTGGCGATAACGTGGAGAAAATCAAGCCCGAACCCGGGGCGCTCAACGCGTTCGACGGAGACCGCTCGGAATCCGCTCGATGCAAGGAGAGCCTCGATTTCATCCTCGGAGTATTCTTTGGAAAGCCGTCCGTCGGAAAGTGCGAAAAGCCCGCCTTCTGCCGCCATGCCGGATTCGGAGTCGACGTCGTCTTTCCGAAACTCCGTGGCGAACAGGGTCGCGGCGAAGATTCCACCGGGCTTCAGCATCCGGTGCACTGCCGACAGGTATTGTCCACGATGGGCGGGATGCTGGTGGTGGAAGCACCCATTGTCGACGACTGCCTCTGCGAGCACATCCTCGTTTTCGGCCCACGTAACGAAATCTTCAGCCACGAAGGAGGCTCGCTCGCGTGAGTCGCGCACCAATGCGGTCCATTCGGGCTGGGGCACGAGATCGACCCCGATGGCTCTGAATCCGTGACGCACGCAGTGCGCCACATCCCGCCCTTTCCCGCAACCGATGTCGACGACCAGGGGGGCGGCATCGCTCGATGCGCTCATCAGCATGCGACAGACCTTGTTTGTGAGAGTCGCGGTGGTCTCGTCGTTCGTCCAGCCGTCGGATCCTATCTCGTAGCGCGCCTGAAAGGCCTTCCTCATGTCGTCGACGTAACGCTCAGGAACGAAGTCCCCCGCGACGACTTCGCTGAAGAGGGATGTGATTGGAGTTGTCAATTCGGTCATCTGGTGGTTTCCTTCCCGTCGTTCGATTGGCGTTCGTAAATTATGTTCTCCGCTGCGAGCTTCTTTATTCTCCGCTGCAACTGTTCGATTTCCTCGATGGAATCTCCGTCGATCACGAAGAGTGCGGAGGCTTGTCCGCTGTACTCGGAGCTCGCGCAGACATCGCCCTCACGCACGAGCGGGATGTAACGAGCTACTCCCGGCAGAGCGATGTCCGCTGGGCTGGGCATGGAGACGATGGTCCCCGAGCCGAGTGGGACTCCCACGTATCCGACAAGCTCGCTCCTGGGAGCCTTCGCAGTCTGCGCTCGACGTCCCGTCTGGACGTCGAACATCGCCTCGTAGAGGTTCACGCCACGCAGGTGCTCGAGATAGGGAACGATTCCATTCCCGCCCGCCCGGGCCGCCATCTCGCAATGGACGACTTCGCCGCTGGTGGCGATGAAGCATTCGTGTTGGAAAACGCCATCGCGGAGGTCGAGCGCCCGCAGAGCATCGTCGTTGAAGCGCAGCAAACGTTCCCTTGCGGCGGGACGCGTCTCGCGGTGAGCGAAGTTGGGCTCGTTCCAGAGGAAACAATAGGGAACGTTCCCGTAGCGCGTGACCTCTGCCCACAAGATCTCGCCGTCCTGCACGACGCCGTCGATGTGGAACAGCTCGCCGTCTATGTGCTCCTCCACCTCATAGTGTCGGAGTTCAGCACCGAGGCGTTCGATCAAATCTTCGGCTTCTCCCCCGCTGGTCACGAAATGCAGTCCCTTCGAACCCGATCCGAGGACCGGCTTGACGACGACTTTCCCATGCTTCGAGACGAGCGACCGAACCGCGTCCCGTTCCGCCGGTGCGAAGGCGGGGACTCGGAGTCCGGCCCCCGAGAGCGCGCGTTTCATGACGAGTTTGTCGCGCCAGTGCAGAGCGGCGATCTCGCCGCCTTCCGTTAGCGCGAACCTGTCGCGAAGGCGAGCGGCCAACAGGATATGGGCTTCGGAAAAAGCGCATATCCTTTCGACAGGCTTGATGGAGTGCAACCTCGCTGCGATGGCTTCGACCTGAACCTCGTCACGGAGATCTACCGGAAAGACGCGCTCGACTTCGCCGAGCCGTACTTGATCCATGATCTCGGGCCGGCACAAGAGCGTGATGTCGAACTGGGCCGGGTCCAGGAACGGCCTCCCATCGATATCCCTGTATTTGGTGTAGCCGACCCTATCGATGAGGAGGACGTGAACGCGTTCATTGGCGGGAACGACAGCTTCGACCGAATTCCAGCGCAGGTCGAGCGCCTTCTCGACGGTCGCGGATCGTGCCAAGCACTCGGCGAGATCGGAGCCAGTGACGAGGAACGTGGACACCACCCCGGCGGACTGGAGGCCGGGGTTCCGCTGATCGAGCACGGTTCCAGACGGGAACCTCTGTCTCAGGAATCGAAGACCATGCTCCTTTGCACTGATCGATTCGGCTTCGGATTGGTGCTCGAGGAGCACCGGGCCCCGAGGAAAGGGAAGCGATCGGAAGCACACCGCGTTGGCGAAGCGAACCTCCCTTCGGATTGGCGTGTCGAGAGCCGCTTTGGCGGCTTCCTCGACGATGTCGTAGTCGGTCGCATTTTGCAGGATGACCGCAGAAGCGCCCCCTACCCGCGCGTTGACCTCGATGAGCACCGGACCCTCCGAGGTCAACTTGATTTCCATGTGCGTGGCGCCCGTGGTCAACTCCATGGCTGCGATCACCGCGTCCGCGTAAGCTTCAATCGCCTTCAATTGAGGTTCCTGAAGGCTCGATGGAACAATGTCTCCTTCCTCGATGAAGGGGGTAAGGATGGGAAGTTTGTCCATGGTCGCGACGTGGAAGGCGCGTCCATCCTGGATGACACTCTCGACGCTCACGTAGTCGCCGAGCGCGACTCCACTATGAACGCGCTCCGGACCCTCCAGGTGGCCTTCGTACACGAGCGCCTGATACTCGCCGCGTAGAGGCGATCCGTCGATCCGGGCGAAGGCCTCGGATGCGGAAAGAAATAGATCGTCGCTATGGGCGATGGGTTTGACGAGAAAGCTCGAGACTCCATGGGCCGGCTTGAGCACGCCTGGAAAGCCGACGACGCAGGCAGCCCTTTCAAGGTCATTCATGTTGAAAATAGGGTGGAAGGCAGGGCATGCGAGGCCCGCCGATCGCAGGGCTTCCCTTTGCGCGAGCTTAGACTGGGCACGTCGCACGGCGTCCATGCTGTTTCCCGGAAGGCCGAAGTGGCGGGCAATGCGTGCCTGCTCGATGAGAAGGATCTCCGTATACGTTACGACGCCATCGAACTTGGAGATTGAGTTCAGCTCCTGGGCCGTGGGGAGCACTCCGGACGCTTCGGGAACCTCGAACCAATGTCCTTTGAACCCCGTTTCCCATCGGCCGCGAAGCGCCTTGGACGGCACGCGGCCATGTTCGGTCACGTGAATGATGGAGAGACGGCCAGTAACCTTAGCGAGGCTGGCCAGGACGAGGTCGAGGCTCGTTCCGCCCGATCCTGTGAGTAAAACGAGATGCTTGGACATTGGACTCCCCTGAGGCGACAGAAGTTCATCATCGCCTTTGCTCCCTATTTGACGCTGCCGGACGCCATATGCTGCGGGGGCTCGAAGACCCATCCCGCGCAGCATATGGCGTCCGGCAGCGTCTCTTCTCCGCAAGGCAATGCATTGAAAAGAGGAGTGCCCATGCAGCTATCGTCGTTTGTCGAAGGTTCGGGAATCAGGGTGTTAGACCGGGTGCCGATCCCAATTGAAGAGGGTCCGGAAACCGGAACGGAGTTCTTGACCTTCTCCGGACTGCTGGATGGCAAGGAACACATCGCCATTGGATTCGGTCACTGGGAAGAACAGGTTCGACCACTCGTCCGTGTCCATTCGGAATGCCTAACCGGTGACGTCTTCGGCTCTTTGCGCTGCGATTGCGGACCTCAGCTGGCTCAGAGCCGCCGCCTGCTCGCCGTCGAGGGTGGGCTCCTGCTCTACATGAGGCACGAAGGCCGTGGCATCGGGTTGTACAGGAAACTCGAAGCCTACCGTTTGCAATTGGAAGGACTCGACACGTTCGAGGCCAACCTCGCTTTGGGACGCCAAGAAGACGAGAGAGACTTCGTAACAGCCGCCCGCATGCTCGAAGCGCTCGGGAAAAAGCGGGTCCGTCTCATTACGAACAATCCCGACAAGGTCAAGCAGCTCGAGGGGGCGGGAATCGTCGTCGAAGAACGCGTTCCCACCGGGACGTTCCTGAATTCCTTCAATCGCGCGTACTTGGAAGCGAAGCGATCGAAGCACCTTCATTCCCTCCAAATCGAAAGGGTCCGTGCATGATCGGCCATACGTCTCCCATCAGCGGAGTCTCCGCATTCGCTGGAATCTACGTAGCAACGGCTGGATACGATAACCGCGTATTCCTCTGGAATGCGGCGGACCGCAAGCCCATCGGTCTTGGCCTCCATGATCATCTCGCCAACCAGTGCGACTTTTCTCCCGATGGCACGTCGCTCGTCACGGCCGGAAGCGACCATGCGGCTCGTGTCTGGGAACTGCCGGCCATGAAGCTCACCGCCGTCCTGAGCGGCCACGACGACGACGTCGAAATGGCGTGTTTCGATCCCTCGGGGGGCCGCGTCGCGACAGCGTGCCGCGATGGAAAAGTCCGGATCTTCGCCAAGGAGGGACAACCGCTCGCGACGTTTGAAGGCCATTCGCGCGACGTCATCTCGGTCGCTTGGACACTCGACGGCCAAAGCGTCATCTCCTCCAGCGATGATGGAACTGTCCGCGTGTGGAATGTCCCGATGGGGACACTCTCGGCAGTCGTGGACCTTGGAGGGGTGGAGACGGACACGCTCGTCGTAATGGCAAACGGCTCCCTGTTCGCCGGGAACGACGAAGGTGACATTGTCGCCATCGGGTCGGACTCCCAGGCGCGTGTTCGCGCGCATGCGGCCGGAATCAAGCGCCTCGTGAAGTCGCGAGACGAGCGATTCCTCGTGAGCTTGTCGTACGACCGAAAAGTGGCTCTTTGGGAAGTCTCCCAGGGCATGCCTATTGAGCGGGCCAGGAGCGTGATTCCAAAAGACGTATGGGCTCGCAGTGCCGCCTTCGTCGACGACGAGACCCTCGCCTTCGCGACGTTCTGTTCGACCTATGCCACGTGGAACTGGCGTCTCGACCAGTGGGACTTTTCCGGCCTCCATGAGACGCAGGCCACTCAATGCCGTTGCTTGCGTCGATTCGCGAAGAGTAACAGTGGGCGATGCGGGCGTCGTGCGCAGCGAAGGAAACACGCTCACCAAGCTGCCCAGCCTGTGCAACTTCCTCCTCCCGATTTCAAAGACGATTCTCACGGGTGGTCAAAGTGGGGAGATCTTCGATGCCACCTCAGGCGTCGTCGTATGGCGTCACCACTCCCCTCTCAACTGCGGTACCGTTTGCCCATCGCCAGGTGGCGCGGGCAATCGCGCCGTCGTAGGCAGCTACACGGGGGAGGCCATCGTCCTTTCCCAGCGTTCCGATGAAAGTTGGGAGGTTCAAGGAACGTGGAAGCTCCACCAGAACGCGATCAAGGGGCTCGCCCAGGGCGACGGTCTTCTTTTCTCCGTTTGCGCGGATTCTTCCGTCGCCATCCACGATGCGCGAACCGGTAAAGAGCGCATGCGCTTGCCCGGGGCGCACGACAGGATCGTGAATGGGTGTGGACACCTATCGAACGGCGTCTTCTATTCCGTGAGCCGCGATAGAACGCTGCGCCTTTGGAACGAAAAGGGATCGATCGCTGTCATAGATACGCCCCACACGCATAGCATAAAGTGCTGCGCAGCCAGCTCGGATGCCCGGTTCATAGCTACGGGATCCTACAACGGCGTGGTCGCTGTTTACGATGCCGTGGCGTCAGGGTGGGTTGGGGTGTCGCGTGTCACGCATGCGGGCATTTCCAGCATCGACTTCGACGCAACGGCATCGGCATTCGTGGCGAGCTCGTACGATGGGAAGTTGTACGAGATTCCCGTTCGTCAGGAGGGGAGGTCGTGAGTGGAGTCATTGAAATCAACGATCGGACCGAGCGTCAGGCGATGGATCTCCCGGAGGGCTTCGTGCGTGCGCGTTGCGATGACGATGGGCGCGCCGCGTGCGAACTGCTATCGTCCGGCATGGAAGTCGAAGGGCTGCGAGCCAATCTCGCGGCGCTGTGCGAGTCAGCGGGCGAGCTGCTCGAGCGGCGGATTGCGGCTGGATCCCTTCTCGCCATCTTGGGCGATCCCCGGATCGATCCCCTTCGACCGTCACTCATCGAGATAGAGGGAGGCCAAGTGCTCATAGGCACGCCTTCCGAACAAGTGGCAGAACTCGTTACCCAGTTCCGCCATCTGGGGCTGAAAAGGGAGTGGTTCGACAAGGAATGCCCGAGGCATGGTGTCACCCTTGCCCCGTATCGCATCGCGAAGTACCCGGTAACCAACTTCGAGTACCGCGCGTTCTTGGAAGCCAGGACCGATGTCCGGCCCCCGTCCACCTGGAAGCTCGGTTTCTATCCCAGCGCCTTGGCGAATCACCCCGTCTATGGGATCACCCCGTCAGACGCCGAAGCCTATTGTTCCTGGTTGTCGAAAGAAACGAACCGGGTGTTCCGTTTGCCGACCGAGGCGGAATGGGAGTTCGCGGCGGCTGGACCCAGTGGGCAGCAGTTTCCTTGGGGAGATTCCTTCGACGTCTCGCGGGCCAACACCATTGAAGCGGGCATCCACTCCACGACGCCAGTGGGAACCTTTCCGGACGGAAGCTCCCCGTTCGGGGTCATGGACCTCGCGGGAAACGTGGAGGAATTCGTTTCCGACGACTTCGCGCTCTACCCCGAGGGGAAAGCGGTCGACGACGACCTCAAGTCGACTCAAGGGGCTTACCGTGTGGCTCGCGGAGGAAGCTTTACGAGACATCATGATCTTGCAAGGTGTCAGCGTCGCCATGGCTGGTACCCGAAGGAGATCTACGTGATGGGATTCCGCATTGCGGAAACAGTGCCGCTTCCGCGCTCCACCGGCCTTGTCGCCGCCGACCTCCTGTCCCACGTCATGAACGACGCCCGGTCGGCCGATGAACTTCAAATGGCGCCGCGGCATCCATGCCCCAATTGGTGTTTCTGATTCTTTATAGAATCCGGCCTCGTGACACAGGCCGAAAAGTGAATTCTCGACGATTCAGAGCGGCAGTGCGCGCAAGCAATCGATCGTATCCAGAAGTTCATGATTTTCGATACTGAAAGGGAGGATCGACTCTCCTTTGGTTGACGCTCAGGAGGCGCGTGTGGAATGACGGAAGCATAACCCGGGTGCCGTCGTCAGGCTGGGACGTGACACTTGCGCTAGCGCAAGTGCAAACTATGGCTCGTCCCCGAAGACGGTCGCGATGTCGAGTTCGAGTTCTTCGAAGGGTTCCAGGCGCGCCTTGTTACCTTTTGTGACTTCCGTGACGATGATGTAACCGGCCTCGGCGTGCCGCATGACCGTCAAGACCTCACTCTGGAAGTCGATGGTCCAGTAGTTTTCCACGCCGTTCGCATGCAGAACTTGTTTTTTCAGGATGAGATCGTTAGCGCGGTTTCCTGAAATGATCCCACAAACCCAATTGGGTTTTTCCTGGACCCATTTTCCAGTCGGTTTCTGTGGGTGGAGGTCTTTGCGCCACCCTGCGAGATCGTGATTGAATCCGAACTTTCGCGACGAATATCCGACCGAAATCTCCGTTCGTATCCACCACCCTCCCGTACTTCTGCGTTTGAGGCGGAATTCAGTGTTAAGCAGGGTAGCGAGGTTGATCTGAGCATCCGAATGCTCTGACGTGGGAGCGGCCTTGTGAATTATATGGCCATCGTGTAGCTCGCCCCGGTCAGAAGCATGAAGTTCCGCCCATTCCTCGATGCTGACAGAATTGCGAGCGGCGTCCATTGGGTTCCTCCAAGAGTGCTTGGAGAATTTAACATGCGCTCAAGGGAGGGCGAGAGACCTAGAATCAAAAAACCCCGAAAGCCGAAGCTTTCAGGGTCTTGTGCTCCCCTGTCACCAGGGAGCACGCTGTCCGACGTGGTCTGCTCCGTGCCGGAGTCGAGCTGCGGACACCTCACCGGCCTCATGGGAACCCGAGCATCCCGAAGTTCGGGGTGAGGAAGGGGCGGGGAGGTTTGCATCGGGATCGGGCCGAGCAGGGCGCGATAGTGCGTGCAAGGGAACTGCTCGACAGTAATGCTTCCCTCCGCGAGGTGGGTGCCCGCTTTGAAGCGGGAGGTGTGAAGACGAAGCTCGGGAAAAGCAGTTGGCATGACGAATCTGTGCGCCGGCTCAACCAAGAAGCTTGTGCGCAGAGCCAAAGTTTAAGCCTGCCAGGGCAGACCGTCCTAGCGAATTGCGCGCACTGACGTTCTCGGTTGCTGCGTTTTCAGCCGAGCCTATGGCGATCCTGTAAACAGTCGCAAAGAGATGGGCTGCTTCAAGAATTAGACGATAGCGTCGTTGTCGCCCCCCGCCGCCTCGCTCATGTACCCACGTACACTCCGCTCGGTCGGCGG
>JBIKVI010000221.1:0-7334 GCA_044356935.1 Silvanigrellaceae bacterium
ATCCGGCGCTGCGACCTTTCTCAAACGCTTATATCCCCCACCTGCTTCGCTGAGGTAGGGGCTTTACGCTTGGTTTTGGTAAAGGCAGCGTTCGAGTTCGCACGACTAACAGAAATTCGGGCCTTTGTCGGTCGGCCGCCCAGGATGGCGGCCAGTGCTTGCTTGCTGATGCGGGCATGATGTGGAGTTGATCATGCATAGAAAAGGGCACTCCCAAAGTAAGGTCCCTGTTCCTTTGTTGAAGGTGATCGGAACGCCCATCGAGGCCCGGATCTCTTTCAGAGGCTGAACGACCTCGGCAAGGCGTTGCGCAGCAGCTGCTGAGTTGCGCCGACCAGGGCGCGCAAGCCTCTTGCTCTTCTACCGGCGGTTCCTCGCCGCTCCGCTTCCCTGCCGAGGCGTCGTCGTCCGTAAGTTCGACGCTGAGCCAGCCCGTCACCCCTCAGCCGTGGGAACTTACGGCCCCGAGAAAAAGTCCAAAGGTCCTAGATTTTTGCGACTCTATGAGAAGGTCCTGCAGCATTCTCACGCCTCAGCCGTTCCTTCCATTGGCGGTGACAGACACCCTTCAACAGCCCTGCCGGGACTGTCTTCCGGCAGAACACAAACGAAGGACCGTATTCATGCTGTTTAAAATGAGTGCACTCGAAAGTTCCACTTTGGCGTCGAAGCAAGATTGGGGTGGGGGTGGCGGTCGTCCGCGCTTCCTGGCGGTCGTGCCTGCCGATCTCGAAAAGATCCTCGCAGAGATCCGCGCGCAAGATGCCGAAACCCAGAAGTCGAACTCGGCTGGCGACAAGAAGTAACACTCACCACTCGGTTTCGTTACCCAACCCCTCTCACGGGGCTTCCGCCATGGCGTCGCTCCAAGGCGATGTTCCGGAAGCCCCCTTTCATTGGACGCACAGATCATGTTTCACCTCACCATCGTTGGCGCCGGCATAAAGGAAATCGATCAGCTTTCGCTGGAGGGGCTTCGTGCTTTGGAGGTGTCCCATCACGTGCTCAGTTTGGGTATCGCCCTCGAGAACCTCGCCAAGCTTCCGCAGGAGGTTCGGAAGAAGGTGCAGGTCATCGACGATGCCTACAGGAACGGCGCCCTAGACTGGGACAACTACGTCCGCATCGCAGCCCAAGTCAATGCGAGTGTCCAAAAGCACGGCCGGGTGTGTTTCCTCATTCCCGGACATCCGAGGTTCGCCGTTTCGTTCGCCTCCGTTTTGGAAGCGCTCGGCCGTGAGCGGGGGTACCCTGTCGAGATCCTGCCCGGGGTCTCGAGCCTCGATACCATGGTCAACGATCTCGCCCTCGATCCTTTGGAAAGAGGGACGGTGGTTGTCGACGCGAACCGACTCGTGCGCCAGGGTCTCCACATCGACCCTCGTCTCGATGCGTTCATTTATCATGTCTCTTCGGTGTTGAACGACCGGACGGACTTCGAGAACCCCGCGCCCGGGAACCGCATCGAGAGTCTGGTGGAGGCTTTGAGGCGCTTTCGCGATGGCCGCACACCCGTGGCTGTGGTGTCGAGTGGGATGTCGGCCACGGAACCCTTGGGTGTGGAATGGATGACCCTCGACGATCTCGCGAATGCCCATGCATGCTTGCACTTCGCCACCTCTCTCTATCTTCCCGCGAGCACTGCATGCGTGACGTCCTCTCTCGCAACGGCCCACACCCAGGAGTCGCCATGCTGAAGCTTTTCCTTTCCGCAAAACCGGCGCAGTGGGCGCGTCTATTCGACGCCCACACGAAAAGGCTCACGGGGGCCCTCGTGGCGACACTCCTGGTGCAGCAGGCCATCGTCGCTTCGAGCACCTTCTGGATGACACTGGCATCGGAGAGCGTCGACGACACAGTCGCCTTCTCCGCATGGCTTGCCTGCGTGGGTGCCTCCTTGGTGGTTCCTCTGTTTCCCGCCGCGCTCGCGGCGCGGCAACTCGAGGATCTGCGGCTTTCGCTCACGAAGAACTACGCCCTTCGGTTCGCGGAGGTCCATTCGTCTCCGGGTGCTGTCCTTTCGACGCAGGATCGGGGCCACAAAGAACCTTACCTCCTCGGCGAGGCGGGAGACGTCCTTGGCGAGGGGGTCTACTTCCTTTCCGACACGCTTTCCTTGGTTCTCAACGTTCTCCTCAATGTGGTCGTTTTGTCGGCGTTCGTATCGACGGGGTTCTCCACGGCCTATGCCGTTGCGGCGTTGTTCCTGGGCGTGGGCACGTTCGCGCTTGCGCGGGGCCAGAGCCGATTCACGAACCTCGTCATTGGCCGGTCGCTCTCTCTGCGCACCCTGCTTTCGCGAGGATGGAGCGCGGTGTCGTTGGGTAACGAGGCCACGGCGGCGCTGTGGAAGCAGAGAGCCGAAGCCGCTGGAAATGAGCTCACCGCCGCGCAAAAAGCGGAAACGTCCCGCCGAGAGGTGTTGTCGGTGTGCATCACCCTGGCGAGCGCAACGCCCATCGCCTTCGTTTTCGTCGTGTCGGTGCTCGCAAAGGACGCCTCCACCGCCACACTCGTGGCCCTCCTCGCAACGGCACCCCGACATCTCCAAACGATTCAACACATGGATGCTCTCGTGAAGGCTGCCTTCCGTTGGGAGAGCTTTCGTACGCGCGTGCGTGGGCTGTCGTCGTCGCTCGAGGCTCCCGGCCTGGAGGCGGCGATGGAAGAGAGTGCCTCTCGCGTGCGCTGCGCAGACCTGCGGCTTCACTTCGCCGACGCGACCCTCGCACCGACGTCCGTGGCGCATGCCATGGCGCTCCTGGGCCAGCGGAGCCGCGGGCGGGTGCTGGTCACGGGCCCCAACGGCTCGGGCAAGTCGACGCTCCTGCGCATCCTCAAAGTGAAAGACGAGCGCCCAACGTTTCTTCTCCCCACGGGAGCGGAGCTCGAAACGGCTACGTCCACGCAAGGGCTCTCGACGGGAGAACGGTGGCTCCGGGTGCTCGAAGACGTCCAGCACGTAACGAGCGCGGGTTCGGTGCTGTTCCTAGACGAGTGGGACGCAAACCTCGATGGCGTCCGGGTGGCCGAGGTGGAAGCGCAGCTCGACGCGTTGGCCCAACAACGGCTCATCGTTGAAGTTCGACACATGAGGAGTGCGTCGTGAACCTGACCCCCGACTACACATCGATTTTTTGTGAAACCTACGACGAGATGGAGAGTTTGAAAGACCCCTCGCGGTATGGAAGCGTGTCGGATCTTTCCTTCTATCAAGAACGCGTGAAGGAGCACCCTGCCTTCCATCGTGGCCTTGATCTCCTCGAACTCGGAGCGGGCACGGGCCGCGTGGCGTTTCCTTTGGCGAAACTCGTAGGCAAGGTGACTGCCCTCGACGCCTCGTCCGACATGGTGGCGCATATGCGCACCGAGTCTCGACGACGCGGGGTGGAGAACATGGACATCGTCGAAGGGCGTTTCGAAGACTTCCGGTTCGACAGGATGTTCGACGTCATTCTCCTCCCTTTCAACAATGCGCATTATCTCGAGAACGCCCAGGCGTTTCGTTCCTTTCTCGCCAATGCCTGGACGCACCTCAAGCCAGGGGGATGCGTCTACATCGATGCCGAGTTCTCCCTCGACCCCTCGGGCTTGGACGGGTTCGAGCATCGGGAGTGGCGCGAAGTAGAGCTAGGAACGGGAGCAACAAGGCTCTACCTCTTCACCTCATGCCGGAACGAGGGCTCGACGCGCCTCGATCTCGCCACGAAGATCCTCGAGTATTCGAGCACATCGCCACACGTGAAGACATTCGAAACCCGTTCGTCGCACTTCACGCACGACCTTACGGAAAGTCTCGTTGCGACGCGTTCTCTCGAGGGGAGTGCGGTGCGGTGCTTCGGCGGCGACTATCTCACTCGGTTCGAGCCCCGTTCCCCTTTGCAGCGCTGCGTCATCGAGTGCACGAAGCGGGGACCTCAGGTATGAGGCGCAAGGAGCTTGTCGATGTATCGCAGCACGCGGTTCACATTCCGGAGGTCGACGCCCTGCTTGGAGTCGAAACCTTCGCGCAGCGCGTGCGTCTGGCCGCCTTCTGGGAGTTCGACGAGCGCCCTTGGCTGGCTTTTCGAGAGGCGCGATCCCGAGTACCCTTGACTCCACTCGACGCACCTACGCACGCCTGGCTGGAAAAGGTGTTGGAGGCGTCCGTCGCGCGGTGCGGCAAAGATCTCGACGTGGAGACGGTAAATGACAGAAAGCTTCCGCTCCCCGCGCTGAGGCGATGCACGGCCCTGAAGGAAACAGGTAAGGGCATTGTCAATGGCCACGAGATCCTCGCGATCGTGCTGGAAGCAGAAAGCACGCTTGTGCGGCGAGGGATTCTTCCATCTCATCCGAGCACGGTGTCCGTGCGGTGGGAATCGACACCTCGGGCCCTGAGTTCCACCTTTGACGGAGACAGGGGTGTCCTTTCCGGAGAACCTGGCTCGGGTGGCATGGCGCTCATGGCGATGGCCCATGAGTTGGGGCACGTGCGCTTCGACGCCTGGTGGCAGGCGTCGTCGTTGCCGGCATGCGCAGGGGACACATTGGGTTCCGAGATCGCGGCTTTTGTGTACGAGGAGGTCCTCACGGGGTCTCTGCTCGGAGCCGACGTGTTGACCCCGTACCTCCGGTGCGTGGACGCCATCAACGTCTTGTGCGCACGCGACGAACTCCATGAGTGGCGACAAGAGGGAGGCCCTTCGTTCGACGAACGCGCCCTCGTCGTTCGCCCGTCCTATACCCTGGCGAAGGGGTACCAGCTCATCAATGGCCTCGCGAGCCTCGCGAGAGCCCACATCCGGACGCACGCGGCCCAGAAGGCAAGCCGTTCGCGGTCCCCAGGCGAAGGACTTTTCGACGCCATCTGCGGCCTCACGCCGGCGGCGTTCCGGGCGGTCGCATGAGAGAGCTTTTCTCAACACCGCCGGCCTCGCCCCTTTTCACCGCCTATCAAAAGACGATGGCCGAGTTTGATGACGCCTCGGGGGGCCTGCTCTCCGCCTTGCAACGAACCGCACCGGGTAAAAGGGATGGCACACTCATCTCGGAGCTCCTTCATCACCCCATCGTCGACTTGGCGGGCTATGCCCTTGCTGCACGCGACGCCGAGCTGCGTGAAACCTCGCAGCGTGCTCTGTCAAAGGCCGATGCGTCTCAAAGCCTCTGGATTCGAACGCTCTCACGGTTCGTGGGACGCTGGCTGCCGGCGGAGGTGTGGATAGAGCGTGCCTGCGCGCAGGGCCAGGGAGCAGACCAAGCCGTTCCCCTCCTGAGCTCTACATCGTTCCCCCCTGCGGCCGGCCTGGGTTTCTTCACGGCGGCGAGCTTTGCGTTCGTTCCTCCCCATCATGTCCTCACGGGCAGCGAAACCTATGATGCCCACTTCGAGAACATGGTGCATGAGGCCATTCACCATCTCGTTGCCGCTCTCCTGGCACAGAACCTCGCTCTTCAGCCTGTCGACTGGGAGGGCGTCGAGGTCGTTTTGCCTTGGAGGGCGCAGACCTGGCCGCTCGACCGGGCGTTGCACGCCTATTGTGTCTATCGTGTGCTCCACCTCTTGCGCTCCGAGGCCGAGAAGACAGACGCGCTTTCACCCGACATCGTCGAGAGCGCGAAATCGAGTGCGTCACACTTTAAGGACGCGCTCGCGCATGTGGGCGAGGGCCTCGACGTCACCCTGCAGGCGCCCTTCCGGACCTTTCTCGCCCTCTGGCAAGGGAACTCTCTCAAGGCGCTCCTGAGTGCGGCAGTGTCGTGAGGCGCAAGTGCCTCGAGGGGAGGGGGCCCGTGTTCACGGTGTCGGAAAAAAAATTCCTCAATTGAACGACGAAACTCAGCAAAAGGAATCCACTCTCTCACCACCCAGGCTCCCTTCGAGTTGTGGCTAGACATTTCCAGCAAGGCGCGAGCATCTCGTCCGGCTGGCATCCCGGTCCGGGTCATGAGGTTCTCAGAGACCTACATGAAGGCTGGGCTCGAGCCAAAGCAGCTCGACGGGATCGAAGTGCGGACAACGAAAGGTCGCGGCCACTCACTGTGAGCGGAGCCGCCTCGCTGCAAAAACCCACGAGGAGGAAACTGTGGAGGCAAGGGGTCGCATCACTTCGCAACATTCCCCTCGTTAAAGCGAAAAACGTCGCCTCAGAGAGCGGACAACTCGTGTAAAATGGTGGAGTGCCGGGAATCGCGGATGGTTCCGAGCTCTCCATGGGCTACAAGAACAATTCAAACATTATAAGTCGAAGAAGTGTGCAACTCCATCGACGCGCTCGCCTACGCACGCACGCAGCTCGCGGATCCGACTGGCCTGCCGCTTTCGATTGAGAAGTGCCTTCACACTCACGACGCGCTGCCGCCTTGGCGATTGGAAAGGGTTGTCTCTGCACGGGACTTGTTTGCGCTCGTGGCCGTAGATCGCGCACGCGTGCTCGCGCACGAGGGGACGTCGGTCGTTGTGCTGCGTCTCTTCGAGCTCCTGCCGCGCCACCCAGTCGTGACCGTCACATCGGTGATGAAGCTCATGAAGACGACCAAGCCCACCGCGGGACGAGCGATCGAGCTGCTCGTGGGCGCGGGCTTGCCACAATGCGCTTCCGCTATTCGCTCAGCTTGCCTTTCAGGAAGCTCTTGAGCAGGACCTCGGCTTTGCGCGAATGAGGCTTGGCCTTGTTTCCTTTGGTCTTCCAACCCTCTGTGGCGTCCTTGCCGCACGCGTCGACCAGGACGCCCACGGGCGCGGGGTGCTTGGCGACGTAAGTCGAGATGTCATAGACACTGCCTTCGATGGCAACCCAACAGTCGGTTTTCGAAGAGTGCTTTGCGACGTCCGTCATCGAAAAAGTCGAAGCTGCGAGAAGCGCTAATGTCATCATTTCGTAAAGTCCTCCGTGTGAATGTTTGACTGGGCGACTCTGTGGGAGCGAAGCGTTTTAGTCCAGTCTTCGATCATTGCGTGCGGCCCGGCGAGGGCAATTGTGCGCTGTTTCCAGTCGGGAACAACCGCTGCGACGGCTTCAATTCCCACCTGAGCATTTTGCACACTCGCAAAGGCCATGATTATCAGACCCGGTCGTCTGGCAGCGAGCTCCTGCAATTCACTGAGGTGCGGTGGCTCTTGCCCGGGGCGGTGCAACACGATGAGTGCAACGTCGGCTGCCTCGGTGCTTCGATCCCCGAGTCGCCGCGCCAGACCCAAAAACGGCATCATGCCAAGCCCACCCGCAATCCAAAGCTGGGCGTTGCGATGGGAGAGCAGAGCAGACAATGTTCCATAGGGGCCGCTGACTTCTCCGGACGTGCCAACAAGAATGTGTTGAATGCTCGCAGTGTCGTCGCCGACCGCCTTC
>JBIKVI010000222.1:0-7317 GCA_044356935.1 Silvanigrellaceae bacterium
TAGGCTCCTCTTGAGTTGCCCATGAGACGATAATGGGAGAGCGGACAGCAAAAAGCATCACGAGGACCCTTCTCATGAGCAATGCAACGAAACCCGGCCCCCTATGGATCATCGACGACGAAGAAGAGCTTGCTTCGCTCTTGAAAGTCGGCATCACCATGAAACTAGATGTCGATATCGTCTGTCACAAGAGCGCCGACGAAGCGACGGGCGCATTGCAGGCCGCAAAAATAACGCCGCCAAGCGTCGTTCTCCTCGACTTCAACATGCCCGGCACAAACGGCTTAGACTGGGTCGATGCCTATCCACCGCAGTTGACACCACCGCTCGTCGTCCTGATGAGCGGAGTACTGACCCGTGAGGTCGCCTTGCGCGCAGCCAACGGGCGGCTTCACGGCGTGCTCGAAAAACCCATGAGCATAGACCTCGTTGTTGGGGCGGTAAGGTCTGCGCTCGCCTACAAGGCGTCTTTGCAAGCCAATAAGGAGTTGCTTTTCCGCTATGATGAACTCGCCAGCCAACTCGCGGAGGCGCAGGAACACTTTGCCGAAAGGCTCCGTTTTCTTGAAGAACGGTGGATGCAAGAGACTGGTAAGCCCTGGCCGAGCAACGACAAAAAACGGTTTCTTGCCGACGCCATAAAGGAACGATCCCGCCTAATTTTCATATCGGAAACACGCTCCAAAATTGAGGAGATCGAACTCGTAATCGGATCTCTCACCGATACAAAGGCGTCCTGAAGCAAGGTCATCTTCGTAACAAGAGGACACAAAGGCATCGGCCTCGCGATGGAAAAGGCTCGGGCCTCGGAGGGCACCTCCCTTCTGGGTACTCCCTTGGGTCTACCCTGACTTGGCTTAAGCCACCTTCGCTGCGCCGTACGCCTCATCCGCTCCGTTGATAGGCTCGTCGAGGCTTGCAGAGCCCTCGCTTTGCATCTGAGCAAGGGGAATTGTGAATACGAAGCACGTATGGGGCCGTGTTCTGTCGAGGAAGGTGCCATCAAATTCCTTCCCTCTAAGTTCGAGATCGCCTTGCGGGCTTGCAATAGAGCCGCGAAAACCAGTTCGCCCACCACCGTTCAAACCACATGGCGACTCGTGCAGTTCACGGAGGCAGCGAGCACCGTTCCGCAGGCTTTCGCTACGATCGGCGCACTCTCGGACGTGCCCTACTGTTCCGAATGGGACACCGCGTCCGACAAGGCCAAGGAATTCTCCACTCTCGCCGGCACCGCGCCAGGGTGCGCGGAGTTCAAGACCAAGCTCAGTGCCTTTTCCTCAAACTGGGATGGCGTGAAGTACAGCGACGACACACCGTCGGATCCCAACTCCAATGCGAAGTTCACGGAAACCTCAAAGGTAATCGACGTTTCGTTCTGAAGAGCTAGGGCGCTAGAAAATAGCGACGCCGTCCTTCTTGATTTCGTGCAGAAGCGGCGAGGTTGTTTGCCGCTCCACGAACTGCGAGAGCCCGACAGGAACAAGGTCGGCATTCAGGCTGGCAAGATACCTCATGTTTCACCCCTACTCGAAATTACTCGCGAGTGTTTTCATGTTAAGGTGAAAAACTCGCGAAGCAATGACGGGCAGTTATCTTCAAAAGTCAGCGTACAACAGCGATATCTGGGGCGACTCGGCGAGCATCAAAAGCCAAACGAGCAAAAGGAAGAGCACGCATAGCTTAAGGCCGTTCTTCACCTTCGCCATCTCAACACCCCGAATTCTTCCATGCTTCATAGACCCCCCTCGCTCCCACTTTTCCAATGTGCATGGCGTCCACATGGGAACGCGGATCGGCCGACATCGCGAACGCGTCTACGGAGCCAACGCCACGAGAGGCGATGTATGCCTTCACGTCGCGGTACCAGGCCTCGAAGGTTTCTTTCAAACGGGGATCCTCCACATCCGCTAAGGTGCGATTGTAGGGGCCGATGATAAGGCACACCTCGACCCCAAGCGTCTGCGCGAAATCGAGGAAGGCATCGAGCTCGCGGGTTTTGAAGCCGCCCCACTTCACGTTCTTCACCATGGTGATTTTGCGATTGAGGTAACTTTCGGCCACGCCCGTCATGGTGTCGATGCTCACGTTCAGGGCTGCTTCATTGGACAACGCCCAATCCTTGGGGCGCGCCGGAGGAGTCGAAAGCCCAAGCAGAGCGCTAGAGTAAGGCGCGGTAACGGCACGCACGTCGTAAACAAAAGGCGCCTCGAGCATGGCAAAGGGAAGGGAGAGCCGATGCAAGAATCGCTCGTGCCTGCGCGTTCGTTTGCGCAACGACTCGTGGGGAATCACGTCGTCAACACCCGCGTCTCGAATCCCCGAACGCGCCGCGGCGGCGAGTCGACCCGAAACGTACCGCGTGAAATAGGCTTCGTTGAACGTATTGAGCGAGGGCGACCAGTAGACGGGATTCACGTAGTAAAATACGCGAAGACCCCTCATGGATTCCCCGTGGACCGCCATGTGAGGAAACCACACCAGCGGCGAGCGCCCCGCTCCACCGTAAGTTACGATACGCCCACGCCCTTGGGAGTTCAGGTCGGCGTCCATCAACTCGAAGTACGACTCGGCTCCCATGGGATTCCCGGTTTCCGATGTACCGAGCACCAGGCGCGTTCCGTTGCGCGCAAACGCCCGGAACATGCGGCCCACTTCCGGACCACCCTCCGCAACGCTCCCATCGGAAAGTCGCAAGGGTTCCGTAAGCGTGGGAGGAACGAGAATGAGCAGGAGCCCCAGAAGGGCGCACGCCGCAATGGCGAAGGCCTGCAGCCTCGCATCGGCTCGAAAGCTTCTCCACGTCGGGTAGGGTCGCACGTTCACTCCTTCCGAACCGAGGGAAAAACGAACCCGCGCTGGGAGAGCGCCACGTCATTCCATCTTAAACCCGCAAGCAATACATAACTCGGATCGGGTTTGCCCACGACCTCGCACATGTCGATGACACCCCCTTCACCGTAAGGAACCTCCCTGAGGGGTAGGGCGTCGCCGGTTTTCGTGAGGTCGAGGGGTTTCCAAGAAACCGAAAGGGTCGTATCCCTCGGAAGAACGGAGCCATCGATGCGCATGCGACAGGCATCCACGCGCGACACAACACCTTCCATATGATGCAAAGAAACGCCCTGGAGGTGCATAGGAAGAGCCCCACTCACACGAGCAACGCCCCAGAGGCGAGTTCCCTGAGAGCCCGCGACGAAGGCGTAAACTCGAACGCTAACCCCTCGCGTAACAACGCCTGGGACCTTCAACGTCTGCTCGTAGGTGGCTCCCGCCGCTACGGGCTCATTTCTTGAGAGCCATCGCACGCCGATGCCATCTCCGATTCTCCAAGCCACCGAAACGGTCGCGGGCTCATTCATAGGGTTCACAATGCGGACAGCCACGTTGTCATGATTGGCATGCGGGGTGAACACAAAAGACCCCTCCACCAGATTCGCCGTCTCGGCGGCCAGAGCGCGCTGAACGGGAAGGGTAAGCGCACGGTGGGCGAGGGAAGCGAGCCGATCCATGGGGTACACGAAGAAGAGCCAGCCCACGGTAACGAACGCGAACGTGACCATCACTCCCACGGGCACTGGCAGCGGGCGCGCTCCACTCGACTTTTTGATGGCAAGGAAAGTGAGCCCCAGGCCATGCCAGAGACCCCAAACGGCGAAATTCAGCGTTCGTCCGTGCCAAACACCGCAGATAAGGAACGTTCCGAGATAGCCGCAACTCGACACCAGGAGCCTAGGCATCCAGGGGATGCGCCTTGAAAGCGACTTCACGATGGGAGTGAACAACAGCACACGCAGCAACGATGACAAGGAGATGTGCCACCGGCGCCAGAAGTCGCTCAGGTCGCGGGCGAGGTAAGGGCGTTTGAAGTTCTCCGGCAGCCGGAGCCCCAGCGACCTTCCCACGCCAATGGCCATGTCGGAGTAACCCGAGAAGTCGAGAAACAAAAAGGCGGAGTAGGCCAGCAGCGAGAACCCCACGCGCCACAGGGGCGCCTCACCCGGTAACACCGTTTCGAAATCCAACGCAAAAGGACGCAACAGCGGCGCGAGCAGAACGACCTTCGCCGCTCCCACGAGGATGCGGTGCGTTCCCAGCATCAACGACGGGAGGTTCACTTTCCAACGAGAAGGCCGGGTCGTAGCAACGAAGCTCTCGTAGGTGTTGATGGGACCCGAGACGAAATTCGCAAAGAGAAGGAAGTAGGAGAGGGTGGTGAGCAAGTTCCCTTGAGGGGCCTTGCCTATGCACGCCCTCACCACGAGGTGGACGAACTTGAACCCGAAGTAACTGATGCCCAAGAACCGCAGCAGGGACGGGCGCTCCTTGGCGAAGGGAACGAGTTCAGGCAGCCCGTAGGCCTGCGGATCGCGGGAGATCCACCAGAACCCAATGAAACCCAGCACCATCACGACGGCCATCGGCACACGAAACGCGCCGAGTCGTTGCGCTGTTCGCACGTACCCGTGAGCCACGAGGGCGAAAATGGCGAACACGGCAATGACGTAGGGGTCGAGCAGGAAGGTGAGGAAGCCGACGCTCGACACCAGGAGCACCAAGAACCGCCAACGCACGTCGAGCTTAAGCGTCTGCACGAGCCAAACCAGGAGGACGGCGCCAAGGACCAAAGACGTCTTATAGAGGGAATCGAAGAACATGTTCCGCCGTGGTTCCGTATGTTTTGGGTAGACCCTTCATACCCAATGCGCTGCCTTATTGGAAGAATCCCAATTTAGGCCCCGCCGACTTCGCGTTGCAAAAAGCATGATATAACTTCATCGTGCTATGGCTGAATCGCACGGAGCGCCTATATCCCGCGGACATTGTGCTAAAATCCGCAGGATGTGCGCGGTTTTGGACTTTTCGAGGTAAGTATCACGAATCAGACTGAAAAGACGACACTCCAGTTTCACTTCTTCGACTTCTTGCGCGCGGTCTTCTGCGCCTTACGCTTCGATTTTCGCTTGAGAATCTAGGCGATCTCCCGAGCGATCAGGGCTTTCATCTCGGGCTCGAAACGCGCCCGTTCAGAGAGGCCCACTCCTGGCTAGTCGGTGGCCACTCCAAACTGACTCGCATGCTTCGCTCCAGAGGTTTTGGTTAGTGTCCAAAAACTATGTTTCTCAAAACATCTGGCTTCGGCAAACGCAATAGACCCAAATCAGACCATTAAATTGCTCTCTCCTTTTGCATTGACTGCTATTGACGATCGGAAAACCGCTTCGCTCAAATGGGTTAAACGCGCAAACGAAAGATGCAGGCATGCGCCTCTTCCATGCTCCTACGCTCACTCGAGCGGGAACGGATTCCCTCGTCGCGACTCGCCTCCAGTGGATATTGGACGCGGCGTCCCCGATCTGCATTCGAGCCATTTCCCCAGCTCCTCTGAGTCGATGGGTTCCTCGATGGGAAACACATGCGCTCTCGCTGCGCCGCTAAAGCCTTCAACAAAAGCATCGAGTTTCGACTTCTGCACGAGAAACCCCCAATGCCCGCAGGAGGCTTGATTCAACAGCTCTCGCTTGCGCGCGAGGCAGGCCTCTGTCCAAAAAGGTCGTTCCTTTGTGACGATAATATTTTCGCGGGCGCGTTCCTCGGACTCCTGCGCGTACAGGCCTTAGACCCTCAGACGCTCATGCTTGGACTCGAACCGCGATTCATGACGCGCGCCTTGGCCCCGCGCATGGCTGCCGCCTTGCCGCGGCGCATAGCTGCCGCCTCGGCAAGGGCGCTGACGTCGTTGGGTCCTGCGCTTGGTGGTGTCCAAAGGCGTCCTGACGCGGAGCAGGCGGATCGAAGCGGGGGCCGTCTGGTCGGTGCTCAACCGCATGAGCGTCCCCGAATCGAAGATCTTTCGTTACCTTTTCCCGGTACGCACCACGGTACGCCGCATGGAAACTTCGTCACGCACTTCAGCATAGAAGCAAGCAAGAATCTCCCAGAGCGCTGCGAAGTTTCTTTCCGAATCTTCTGCGCTTCGGGAAGGGGACAAAAGCCCAAGGTCGGGACCATGCTGCTCAACCACCCTGCCCGCTGCATCTACCGCCAAGACACCTAATGAGGACGCTCTTTTCCTCGAGCGCGCAGCGAGCTCTTCCACTGGTGTCGTCGGCTCCTTGGTCATAGAATTGAGCTCATTTTTGTGCGCCATGCTGACTGTTTATTTGTCGGACGAATCAAGCAAGAAATCACTTTCCAAGCGCCGCCCTGATTTTACGGAGCTCCTGGACGTCGGGACGATCTTTCTCGCGTCCGGTGGACTCCTTATTGCGGATGAGGAGATCGAGCCCAATCACAGGGATGGAACGGCCGACGATATGACCCCTTTCGACGCTCTCGAACGCCTCACCGAAGTCCACGCCGTCGATTTTGGTAATGAGGTCGATGCGGCTTGGAGGGACGCCAATCTGCAAGAAGTTACCAGGGCTCGCGAAGTAATCGTCTTGAACGCCAAACAGTGGCGCTCCAAATGCCTTGAGAGCCGCAATGACCAGAGTTGAGTTGGTCGCGGTCGGTTCCACAAAAATATCGATATCTCCCGTTGCACGAATGTATCCGAAGTGCGCCATAGCGAAAGCCCCCACTACGACGTACCTCGCACCCATGTTCTCCAAGCACTCAAGCATATCCGAATACTCTTGGAATAGCTTAACCATGGCCTCTCCCGCCTCGCCGAACCCATGCGTCTCCTCAGTGACTCTGGAGTCCCGGCCGAGGCATGTGAAGTTTGAGGGAGCGCTCCATAACAGTCAACGTCTGCGCCACGTTCGGCATCCGTTTGTCTGTGAGAATTTCTGTCATCGTCTTTGGCTCCACGGGGCAATTGAGATGCGCGTGGACTCTGATATCCCCGTGTGACAGGAAACTGCGTCTCCTCGTAACCGGAAACGAGGTCGGCGACGATCTTGGGTCGATGCCCACCACCCTAAATTGCGACGATAGCGAAGGAGCTGGGCGCGAGTGTGCCTGCTCTCAACGCGGTGCAAGTTCCCGGACCGGGAGACGACGAGGCAAGCGATCTTCGAGTACATTGAGGTGTTCTACAACCGAGATCGGAAACCCTTAGCATTTTGTTACGTTACACCCGAGGAGTTGGAGCGCAAGGCTGCGTAAACTCTGTCCACCGATCGTTGACCACTTCACTTGGGGGCCTGACTCCCCCTCACTGCATGTTCACTCAACCGGTACCAATCCAGTTTTGACTCATAGCGCCTCCGTGAGTATAAACCGAAAAAGAACACCGGGGATTAGCCTCATGAATTCCGGAATGCTGTTTGTTGTTGGCGTGGGTGCTTCTGCAGGCGGGCTTGATAGCCT
>JBIKVI010000236.1:0-6993 GCA_044356935.1 Silvanigrellaceae bacterium
CTCCTTGGGGAAGGTTCCGGAAGTGCGCGACCCCACGAAGCCAGGTCCTGTAGATATCCATGTCTTTTTCACCTCGTGGGATTCCTGCCTCGTGTCCCTCTCGCTAAGAGGGGTCACGTCGACCATCCCAATGGGTATCCCCCGGTTGCGATTTCCATCTGCCGCGCCCAGTCGCTCCACTCTGAAACTCGACGAGGCCTTTCTCGTCTTCCTCGATGAAGCCCAAAGGTCCGAACTCCTTAGGCCAGGGCTCACGGCTGTCGATCTCGGAGCATGTCCGGGAGGCTGGACCTACCAGTTTACGCGGCGTGAGATGCACGTGACCGCCATCGACAACGGCGCCATCTCCCCGTCCCTTTTGGCCACAGGGCTGGTCGAGCACCTTCGTGAGGACGGTTTCCGGTACCGGCCGCGCAAGCCAGTCGCCTGGATGGTTTGCGACATGGTCGAAAAGCCTGCGCGCATTTCGCGCCTGGCTTCAGAGTGGTTCTCGGGAGGCTACGCGTCGCACTGCATATTCAATTTGAAATTGCCCATGAAGAGCCGTTATGCAGAAGTCAGGAAATGCCTCGAGAGCATCGAAGCCGACCTGGCCGCGGCGGGGCTTTCGCGCGGGACGCATTATGTCCTTGCGTGCCGGCACCTCTACCATGACCGCGAAGAGGTCACCTGTTATTTGGGCATGCCGGCCTAGCCTGCGCAGGGCTTTGGCCCCTTGGCCCTTGGACTGCCGAACTGGAGACGCGCGTGAAGCCTGTGAGCGTAGTTGATTACGGTGCGGGGAACCTTGGTTCTGTCCTGCGCGCACTCCAGGCGATAGGAGCGGAGGCGAGGGTCGTTCGTGATCCATCGGAGGTCCCCTCCTGCGGACGTATCGTGTTCCCCGGAGTTGGGCATGCAGGTCAGGCCATGCGAACCTTGCGGAAAACCGGGTTGGGAGAGGCCCTTGCGTCCCACTGCGCCGCGGGCAAGCCTTTGTTGGGCATCTGTGTCGGCATGCAGGTCCTCGGGCTTAGCAGCGAAGAAGACGACACCTCTTGCTTGGGCCTCCTCCCCTTTCGGCTCGAACGTTTCCGGGTTCAGGAGCCCGTCCCGCATATGGGTTGGAACGACCTAGAAGCTTCGTCCACGAATGTCGAAGCCCTACGCGCCTTCGACGGCCTACCTCCTAGGCCAGACGTTTATTTCGTCCATTCCTACCGAGCTCCGCTCGACGAAGCCTCACGAGGCGTGGCGCTCGCGACCTCTACCTATGGAGGCGAGACGTTCCTGGCTGCCGTCGCCCAGGGGCCCTTGTGGGGTTTCCAGTTCCACGTGGAAAAGAGTGGTCGCGTCGGCCTCGCGCTTTTGCGCAACTTCATCGAGGCGCACTGAATCCCATGCATAAGAAAAGAATCATCCCCTGCCTCGACATCCGCGACGGAGTCGTGACGAAAGGCGTGGCATTTAAGGACAACGTCGACTTAGGCGATCCTGTTCCGCTCGCCGCGCGCTACGCCGACGAAGGCGCCGACGAAATCGTCATTTACGACATTACGGCGAGCGTCGAGAAAAGGCCTCCCGATTACGCGACTATCGACGCCATCGCGCGCAAGGTCTTCGTGCCGATCACAATTGGTGGTGGCATCACGACCTTCGAGGACGCCGCTCGTTGCATCCACAGCGGTGCCGAAAAAGTCTCTCTCAACAGCATAGCGCCGCGCAAACCGGAACTCCTTCGCGCCATCGCCGATCATTTCGGCGTACAGGCCGTGGTCCTTTCTATTGATGTAGCGCGAGACGCGAGCGCGCCGAGCGGCTGGCGCATTTTCACCCATGGCGGGCGGAAGGCCACCGAGCTTGATGCCATTGACTGGGTGGGGCGCGCCATGGGCTATGGCGTGGGTGAGGTGTGCATCAACAGCATCGACGAAGATGGCCGCAAGTCAGGCTACGATCTTGCGTTGCTCGCCGCCGTGCGCGCCATCGCACCTGTTCCCATCATCATTTCTGGGGGGGCAGGCACGGTGGGCCATATGATCGACGCCTTTCGGGCGGGTGCCGACGCCGCGCTCACCGCGAGCATCCTACACCTTGGTGAAAAGTCGTTGCCTGATATAAAGGCCGAGATCGCCGCCGCGGGCATACCCATGCGGCAAGGACGTTAACCGTCAGGCTGAACAAGGGTCACCTTCCAAGCCGTGACCCTTCGGTCCGTGGCTGAAGGGAAGGTGAGGCGCTGCTTTTTTTGTTTCACGGTAGGGGTTCGCCGTGGCATGACCAAGCGAACTCGTCTTGAAACGCGCGCGTTCCCACACGGGGCAACCCCGGTCGTTCTCGCGCGGAGCACCCCCGGTCGTTCCCATGCGGAGCGGCCCGGGAAACTTCGGAGGCAAGCATGGACAAAGCGTTGTGGGGCATCTCCGTGCGTGAGCTCGCGCTGCTCGCCGAACTGCGTCACCATTCGTCGCTGCGCAACCTCGCACGCGCGGCGAACCTCGCCCCACCCCACGTCTCGAAAATGCTCCGCGTCCTCGAGGACGCCCTTGGTTTTGAGGTCGTTTCGCGCTCTGCCTCTGGGTTCACCCTCACCGCGGCAGGACGCCACGCCTCCGAGGCCGCCGCGCGCATCGTCGAGTCCCTCCATGGTCTGAAGCCCCGGCCCAACGGCTCCAAAGACACCTACTCTAGGTACGTCCGGTTGGGGTCTCGGGGGTTCCTTAATGCCATGATTGCCCCCCTCGTCGCGGCCCGGTGCGAACGCGAGCGGCCGGAGCTTGGCTTTTGTTTCGTCGACCTCTCGCCAGGCGAAAAGCTCGAAGCCGCGCGTCGGGAGGCGCTGGACGTGCTGCTCTCAGTTGAGGATCTCCAGTTAGGCCGCAATTGGGAAACCGTAGAGGTGGGCCACATGACGTGGGGTCTTTTCGGAGCGTGTTCGCATCCCCTTGCCGGAGTCGCCGCGGCTCTGCCCGAGGATCTCGCGCGCCACGGCGTTTTGCGCGGGGCTTGGTGGGATGGCCGTTCCATCGTCGTTGGCGATGACTTTGTGCCGGTGCCCGAAACCCACAAGGGCCGTGGTTACCAGGTTCAGACGGCGCATGCGGCTTTGGGGGTCGTGGCGCGGTCGGAACAGCTCGTCTACGTCCCTCGACTCGTGGCCGCGAGCGCCGTCGAGAGAGGGCAGGTAGCGGAAATCCACCTGGAGGGCGTCGACCCCGTTTCGCAGCCCCTTTACCTGTCGGTGAGCAAAGACAGGGTTGAGAAATTCCTTCAAAAGATCCTGCTCGAAGTCGTCGGAGAGATGCTCTGACGTTTTTGTGATTAGAGCTCGCCCGGACTTACGACGTCTTCACCTGTCTGGTAGACGAACGGCGCCCGGCTTTCGGCGACGCCGATGCTTGCGTCAAGCCCCATCCCGAATTGAAGCTCAATGTCGTCTTCCGCTCGTGAAGCCCGCTTTTTTGGGACGCGACATCCCGATGCCGAGGAGGCCTTTGTTCCGTTTCCGATGCGCTCGCACATGCATCTAAACTTGTTCTGGATTGCGGCCACCACCCTGAGTTGGCCGAGCTCCACAATTCCGCACTTGCGTCCGGGGCCGAACTCTCCCTCCTTTGGGCATGCCTGCGAGGTGGGCACGGTTTTGAGCGTCGTCCATGTTCCTTGACTCTTCCACGTAAACGGTGCGTTGTTCGTCGGAACTCGGCCGAACAATCCGAATGTCACCGAGCCGTTGACCACCTGTTGCGAGTTTGGTTCGTAGTCCGGGGGAAAGACCGCAGTGAGCGCATAGTAATCGTGAAGCCCACGGGGACCTATGGGATTGCACGATGCAATGGGGAAGACGCGTCCGGCGCGTTTGGGGTCTAGCGCCATCTGGAGGTCAGCCACGGGGTCGGACACTCCCGGCATGAAGACCTTGCAGAGTGAGCCGAGTTCTTTCTTGTCGATTTCATCGAGTGCGGCGCTACAGAGGGGTTGAAGGACATCAGTCGCAAGCTCGTACTCATAGCGCGAAAGACCCTTGCCGCTCTTTCCCCTGTATTCAAGCGCGGTCGCCCTTGGCTCGGGATTCTCTTTACTTCCCTGGAAGTCCACACCCACCTTGACTACGGAGTTAACCAACGCAGCCATGGGCTCTGGCAATGGAACACCGGCCAGGTCCAGTGCCGTTCCGGCATCGAGTTTCAGGCGGCCGCGGAGTTGTTCGTTCCTAGTCACTTCGAGTCCCCCCAGCACGAGACCAGGGAACGTGCGTGAATCCTTAAAGCGATGCTTCTTGCCGTCGCACTCGAATTCGACGTTGGGATTGGTCGCGAAGTGGTAGGAAACTTTCAGGTGCTGCCCCTCGCCCCGATACATGATCGTATTGGGAGGAATAGGCGTCTCCGAGTCAAACTTGCTTTTCCCATCGAGATTCGCGCGTCCGCCTTCGAAGGACAAGATGAGTTCAGAAGCCTTCTGCGCCTCACCGGGGTTTGGAATCACGATGTGTTGGAGCACGAGGGGAGCATTCGCAGAGTTGCCCATGACGAACGCTGGGGTTCCACCCGTGGTATCGGACGTGGGCCCTAGGTTCCCCTGCTGGAAGAGAACATCGGTCGACCAGAAAAGGCTGCGCTCGAACTGAACGAGAATCTGGGTGCGAATCGACTCGGGGATGTCTGACGGGTTAAGGATGTCTTGATCCTTGAACTTTCCAACCATCGCGGAATAATCGAAGACGTTCGGCGCAATGGCGATGCCAATTTCGCAGGTGCGAGCCTCTTGGCTCGCGTCCTCCTTGACGACGGAATTGAAGGTCCTCTTTTGGCATCCCGGCAATGTTGCGCATGCTGCCGCCATCGTGAGGATCGCTGCGACTTCGGTCCGAACGATCATGACTTTCCCTCTGGGATCCGGATTTATCCACCGAAAGGCCAGCTGGCGGCCTCACAACGGGCGGCCTCAGTAAACTTGGGTGGCCTTGAAGCGCACGCCATTGCGCGCGTACTCGCCCAGGAGCGCCTCTTGATCCTTCCTTCCCACGTAGAACCAGACGTTGAAGTGGTGGAAGCCCTTGGCGAGGGAAGTAACGTCATAGAAGAGGCCGAACTTGCTCTTCACTTCCGGGAACTCGATCTTCTTGAGGTCTTCAGGGAAAGCCACCAGCGGTGCGCTCATTTCACCCTTATCTGCCTTCATGCTCCGAAAGCCAACGGCCACGATTTTGTCGCCGCTTTGCACCAGCAGAGCGCTCGACCCGCCGGAGCGAGGAGCCTTGGCTTCAACGAACTGGTAGTCGGCAAGTTTGTCGGCCAGGAAAGTGACATCCTTCTTCACGTCGCCATCGACGTTCAGCCCGTAGAAAAGACCGCTCCCCTTCTTGAAACTCGAACCCTCGAAAGGCAAATCGAGCATGACCGGGAAGTAGAGGGAATCCTTGTAGAGGGAGACGTCGCAACAGATTTGCGAATTGACCTTGAACGACAGGACATCGAGCGAGAACGCGACCTCGACTCCCGTGGAGAGAGGGCCTTGGGTAACGCTTGTGACGCGCGACACGAGATCGTTCTCCGCGAACTGCATGTTGAACACGTACTTGGGCTTCAGGTAAACCATCAGCTCGCCGTCGGTAAGCAGCCTACGCTTCTCCGGCATGAGCGTGATGTTGTCGAAGAGGATGTTCTTCTTGTTCTTGTAGGTGTAGCTGTAGTTGCTCGTGGCGAAGGTGCGCTCCTTCATGTCCACGCGGATGGGTGCCTTATCGTAGGACTTCTGTTTCTTGCGGCAATCGACCAGGAAAGCGGTGGTCTTGCGGAACTCGAGATCGATCCGCAAGACGTTTACGGAAGCCGTCTCGGCCACGCCGCACGCCTTGCGCGCTTGGGCTTTGGCACCTGAGGCGCATGCGCCTTCGCAAGTCCCGAAGAGCTCGTCATCGAGAACAATGCGATGGACTTCATCGATGCGCCCGCTGAAAGGGTCACGCGTCGAGGGGTGCGCATGTTCCTTTCGTAACGAGAGTGAGGTCGTGGGATTGCGGAAGACGATGGCGGCGCCGTCTTCCACCTCGTCGACCTGCACGGGGAGGGGTTGCCAGCCATCCTTCGTCGGAGCGAAGGCGGCCAGGTGGGTGCGGTCGGCGCCCTGGAGCGCAGGGACCGACTTAGCCTCTATTAGCACTGGGTAAGCGTGCGCGGCGGTTCCCCAGCTTGCGGTGGCGACAACGAAAGCGAAGGCGAGACTTCGGAGCGTACCCATGCTGAACCCCTGCTGCGGCGACGACGGTGCGCCCCACAATGACTGGGGAGCACACCGGACCCTCGCGCGGTGGCGTAACGTGACTTCCCCGGGATCATAGGGGATGCCGGCCGAGCGCGACAATCGGAAGGGGGCGCGTGACGCGGGGGGATTTTGACTCAGGGCAATTGGCGGCTCTACGAGCGACGCCGGGCAATTCAGGCGCCTTCCTTGGCGGCGAGCCACGACGCAACGCGGTCGAGTTCTTGTTCAAACGCCGGAGAGACCCGAAGTTCCATGAACTGACGGAACAGGCCATCAATCACGTCGACAAGCGTTTGCATCATCCGGAGGCGCGCCGCCATATGCGCGGCAGCATCGGGTTCGCTGACAGGCGGGAGCTTCACGCCTCGCAACCCCAAATCGTCGGCGCGCATGGACCAGCTCCATTGCCTCTCCGCTTCCTGAAGTACAAACTTCGCTTCATTTACGAGCTTTCCGGACAGCAAGGAGACCTTTGCTTCGGTTGCGTAAGCGGGTGTGCCGCCCTTGAGGACGTTCTCATGGACGCTCCCTCCCGGCGACGTGAGCACGATGCGGTCGTCGACGAAAAAGCGGAACTCTCCGACGTCAGGCAAACGAACTCGGTGGCCCTGCGTCTCGCTCAAGAACCAGAGCCACGTGAGGAACTCGCGACCCACGAAGGCGCGATTGGTCTGAAGGAAGCGCAGACCTTCTTCGAGGAACTCGGTTTGCATCGTCATCTCCGGAGCGGTGCGGCATTCGCCTTTG
>JBIKVI010000070.1:0-17017 GCA_044356935.1 Silvanigrellaceae bacterium
ACCTGTAGTGGGACGTCCACAGAGGCCCTCGGCGTTGTCTTTTGCAAGAAAGTCTCCCATCCTCTGCTCTCAACCCAGTTGGGAGGTTGCATGAGCCCGGAAAATTACTTCGATCTTGCGCACCGCCTCGCCGATCTGGCGAGCGATCGCAGCCGCAAAGCATTGGCGCAAGGATTCGCCTCGGAACGCAAACTTGACAAAACATGGGTGACCGAGGCCGATGTCGCCATTGAGCGCGAAATCCGTGATCACCTCGCGCGTGAGGCTCCCGGCACGCGAGTCTTGGGCGAGGAAGAAGGGGGTGCCCCTTTGGTCGATGGTGACGAACTCACGTGGATACTTGATCCCATCGACGGTACCTTCAGTTTCGTGCACGGGATTCCCTTCTATTCCTCGTTGCTCGCGCTCTATCGAGGAAGGGAGCCAGTTCTGGGCGTTGCGTGCCTTCCTGGCCTCGGTGTGAAGATGAGCGCGCTCCGTGGAAAGGGTGCCTTCATTGGCACTGAACCCTACTCTCGGTCGAGGTTCGTGGGTGCGCCCCAAGTTGAGGTCGTAGCGACGGCGGATCCCTATCGGTTCCGAATGGAGGGATGTGCCTCAGTGCAGGAGTCCCTTTATGGAGACCGTTTCAAGGCGCGCACGTATCCTGATGCGCTGGGCTACTGGCTCTTGCTGGGCGGGCACGTGAGGGCCTTTGTCGATCCCAAAGTTGAAGTCTGGGATGTCGCCCCATTCCATTGCATTCTTGCCGAGGCTGGGTTCGCTATTCACCCTTGGCACGATGCCAAAGCCGGCCTCCAGCGAGGCACTAGCGTGGCTTATCCGCTCGATGCCGTGGGACTTCCTCTCGCCGTCGACGACGTCCTCTCATTGCTTGCGTCAACGCGTTGACTTGCAGGGCAGCTTGCGACCGTGTCCTCATGGGAACGCTCGACCCGCCACCGCAGTGAGGCTCCCCATGCCGTACTTACGCCAATTCGCTCGCCGCTTGTTTTCTGGATTCGTGACTCTTCTCTCCGTTTCTTGCGTCTCTTCGCCGCAAGAGCGTAGCGATGTCATTGAACGCAGTGCCGAGACCCGCCCGGCATGGGCGGAGGGTGACACCTCCAGTGAAGGCACAGGCGAGATCTTCCTTCTCCACAAAAAAGGCGAAATCACTCGCCTTGAGCTGGGCATCAAGCAGACGCAGGCAGCGGCCATGGACGTGAGCTGTCGGCTCGTTCAGGAGCGAATCAAGAAGGACTTCGTCTCCCGGGCTCCCGAGAAGACTTTTCCCAACCCGGCGTTGGCCAATGCGTTGGATGCGGCACTCCCCAAGGTCGAATCCACCGAGAAGTGCCCAGAAGTGGCGCCTAAGTTTGTCTATTGGGAACTTTTGCGTAAAGATACCGCCGAAGGCTCACGTCAGGCTTACGACGTCTACGTCCTTCTCTCCCTGAAGAAGAGCCAGTTCCTCGACGCGCTTGGAGTGGTCCTCGAATCCGTGAAGGGCTCGGGGGTGGAAGGCGCAGGGGCCCTGGCGGAGAGTATCGCGGAAAGCTACAACGACGCCGAGTCCGAGTGACCACGGACTCCTCCGGCACAGTCTCCGGCTAAAGGATGTGAGAGAATGGCGGCTCCAGGAAAGTGGCTTGTGATCGCGGAGAAACCGAGCGTCGCGGGGGATATCGCGAAGGCGCTTGGCGGTTTCGAAAAAAAGTCGGACCACTATGAGTCGTCCGAGTATTATGTAACGTGGGCCGTTGGTCACCTTCTCGAGCTCCTCTCTCCCGAGGATATCGACGCCAAATACAAGCGTTGGCTCCTGCAAGACCTTCCCATCATCCCCGAAGCGTTTGCCTACAAGCCCAAGGAGGGCCAAAAGGAACGCCTCGATTCCATCCGTTCCCTCGCACGCCGCAAAGACGTTCTGGGCTTCATCAATGCGTGCGATGCGGGGCGCGAGGGCGAACTCATCTTCCGTGAGCTCTTCGACTTCTGCGGCGAAAAGAAGCCCATGAAGCGCTTGTGGCTCCAGAGCATGACCAAGGACGCGATCCTCACCGAGTTCAAGTCGCTTCGTCCTGGCGAGGAGTTCGCGGCCCTGGGCGACGCGGCGCGCTGTCGTGCCGAGAGCGACTGGCTTATCGGCATGAACGGGACGCGCGCCATCACCCGTCGCTTGCGTCCCAAGATGCAAAAGGGCGCCTCTTGGAGCGTGGGCCGAGTCCAAACGCCTACGCTGGCGCTCGTCGTCAAACGTGAGATGGAAATCCTCCGCCACCGTCCCGAACCCTACTGGACTATCGAAGGTCGTTTCTCCACCGAAACCCACGAGTACTCAGGGCAGTGGTACGATCCCAAGTTCAAGAAGCCCGTTGCCGACGAGGAGGACTCCGCCGTCCGCGAAAAAGACGACCGTCTTTTCTCGGAGGAAGCCCTCAAGCGCGTGCTCGAGGATCTCGAGCGGAACAAGGCCGCCGCAACGGCTATGGAAACGCGCAAGGAATCGCGAGAAATCGCTCCGCAGCTGTTCGACCTCACCACGCTCCAGCGCGAGGCCAACCGTCGCTTCGGTATGTCCGCATCGCGAACCCTCCAGGCGGCGCAACGTCTCTACGAACGCTACAAGGTGCTCACCTACCCTCGTACCGACTCCAAGTTCCTGCCGGAGGACTACGTCGAGCAGTGCCAGGAGACTATCGGTCGCGTCGGAGCGGTAGGCGGCCCGGTCGCAGCTGCGAGTAAGGCGATTCTAGCAAAGGGCATGCTCAACAAAGACCGCGTGTTCAACAACAAGGGAATCTCCGACCACTTCGCCATCATCCCCACGGGAGAGGTTCCCGGGGCAGCGCTCGAGGGCGACGACGCGCGGGTGTACGATCTGGTGCTCCGCCGCTTCCTCGCGGCGTTCATGCCTCACGCTGTGTGGGCTAAAGTCGAGCGTGTAACCCGAGTCGGCGAGCAGCACTTCCGGACGCGCGTCCAGGATCTCCAGGATCCTGGTTGGCGCGGCGTTTACGGCCTCGATTCCGAGGAGGAGAGCAAATTGCCCAAGCTTGGGCAAGGCGACGCCAGCGCGCCTGTGGCAGTGAAGACCGAAGACGTCGCGTCGCAGTCCAACGCGACCAAGCCGTCTCCCCGTCTCACGGAAGCCAAACTCCTGGGCCTCATGGAGAACTGCGGCCGAACGGTCGACGACGAGACCTTCGCCGAAGCCCTCAAGGACAAGGGACTGGGTACCCCGGCGACTCGCGCGGAGATCATCGAGAACCTCATCATCAAGGAGTACATGCAGCGCTCCGGGAAGGCTCTCAAAGCGACCGCCAAGGGCATTCGGCTCGTAGACGTCCTCGCGCGTATTCCTGTGCAAGGCCTCGCGAGCGTTGAACTCACCGGGGACATCGAATCGCAGCTCAAACTCATGGAAAAGGGCGGTACGAGTCGCGAAAAGTTCATGCGCAACATGTACTCCTTCACCACCGAGATCGTCGACAAGGCCCGGAGCTTCGAATACGACGCCATCTACGCGTCAGAGTCGCCGCTCGGGCAATGCCCCGCGTGCAAAAAGGGTCAGGTCGTGGAGACGTTCTGGGCCTACAAGTGCACCACTCCTAAGGACGAGTGCGAGTTCATCATCTGGAAGGAGAAGAACCAGCGCTACATCGATCGGAGTCTCGTTGCGGACGTCCTCAAGAATGGCACCTTCGGACCCATGGAGTTCCAAACCAACTCGGGTACGACTTACGATGCCATGGTTGCAGTGACTCCGAAGGGGTTTTTCCTGCTCGATGAGAGCGGCAAACCCATCGAGCAGATGTCGCTTTCCGATGCCCAAGTCCTGCACGAAGAAATCGTGACCAACACGTCGCTCAATATGCCTGGCAAGATCATCGAAACCGAGATCGCTTACCTGTGCGAATTCGGGGCCCAGGTCCTGGAGGGGACGGCGGGTACCAACGGCACTGACGGACCTGTGGCGGCAGCCGAAGGCACTCCGGCCAAAAAGGGCAAGGCGAAGGCGGCTAAACCCAAGGCCGCGCCCAAGAAGCCGACCAAGCCTAAACGTCTGGTGGCGCGGATGCCCAAGATTCTCTGTGGGCATCCCGTAGCGCTGCAGGAGTTCAAGCAGTTCATCTTGGTGGGCGTCATGGGTCCTATCACCGACTTCAAGTCGAAGAAGGGTCGTCCTTTCGCGGCAAGTCTCCTGCTCAAGACGAACGGGAACTTCGAGTTCAAGTTCGAGAGCCGCAAGAAGCTCCTCGAAGGCGAAGGAGGCGGTGCAGAGAAGCCGAAGAAGGCCCCTCGGAAGGTAGCCTCGAAAGCCAAGGTCGTGCGCAAGAAGGCTTCCGAAACCGACACCGAGGCGGCTGAAGGTTGAGAACCTCGCCTTGACTTCGCGGTCACGGGCGGTTATCCCCCTATCCCATGTGGCAGGGTAGCTCAGCTGGTTAGAGCGGAGGTCTCATAATCCTCAGGTCGGCGGTTCAAGTCCGCCTCCTGTCACCACTAAAAAGCCAGCCTATTGGGCTGGCTTTTGCGAGTCCCCCTGGAGCGCGGGCCACCGCGCGTTTGCCAACGGTGGCCCGCGGAATCGAAGGCGGAGTCATTCGTTGACCTGGTCCTCGAGGTCTTGCGCCTGCTGCAGATCGATTTCGGCCTCGTCCTTGAGGTCCTTGGCGAGCTGCTTCACCTGGGCGGACTGCGCTTGTTGCTGGTACTGGCCCATCTTCGTGATGCTCTTCTGTTGAACTTCGACTGCGACCTTCGTGTACTCCTTATCGAAACGTTTGGAGTCGCTCTGCACGCCTTGGAGGCCTTGCTTGGCGCGCATGAGTGCCTGCTTGGCTGAAGCCTCGTCCTCGTCTGCGGCCTTGAAATCGGGCTCGAGCTTCGTGCCGAGATCCTTTGCGATTTGCGCCGCCTGCTTGTCCGCCGACTGGTGCGCGTGAACTTTTTGCTGGGCGTACTGCTGGACCTGCGGATTCTTCGACGCTTTCACGGCGAGCTGTCCGGCTTCCACTTCGAACTTGTTCTGCGCCGAGATGCGATCGAGGATCGCCTTGTCGTCAAGCTTGCCCTTGACGGTCTGGCTGCCTTGGTTGCCTTGGGTGCCTCCTTCCACCCCGTCGGCGGCGTAAGCGCCTCCCAAAGAAAGAGAAGCGGCGAGGGCGAATGCGGAAACAAGGGTCGAGGTTTTCATGTCGGATCCTCCTTGGCGTTGCTGCCACCGAGCGCCACGCGAACCGCCGCCAGCGCGTCGTGTCCTTCCGGCCGGATTCCTCCGAACGGGAACAACGGTTCATTAAACGCTGAATACCCGACGGCCCAAGGGCGCGTCGGGCATCTTGCCGAAATAAAGAAACAAACGCGACCGCGTATAAAGTACCGCCGCGTCCGCCTTGCGTGTTTAGTTATCGGTATCCGACGGGTGCGCAGGCTCGCGGGTCGTTATACTTCGTGATGAACGTTCGGTAAATGTAGAACTCGCTGAAGGGCGTCGCGCCAACGAGCGTACCCGTCAGCAACTTGTACGTTTCGAGGTAGCGGGCGTGCGCCGCCTTGAGCTTTTGCAATTCCTTCGTTTGCGTCTGGCCGAATGACATGGATTCCCCCAAAATGACCACGTTCCCGTTCTTACGTGGGATCGGCTCTTCTGGAGTCGGTGTTGAGGGGTTTTCGCGCATGGGGGAGCGCTAATTCAAAGAGTCGCAAAAATACAGAAGGTTACCCTGCTTTTGCGCGCGAGCCACGGTGTCAACTCGGGCTGACGGGGCTTGGATTTATCGAGGCTTGCGATGTGTCCCCGTTGGTGATCCTTCGGTCCGCTCTGCGAAACCGACGTCGTCGTCGCCGTCGTCAACTCCGCCGCCGCCGTCGTCGTCGAATCCCCGGGGTTCCGCGGGAGTTGGTGGCGCGCGGCGGACCACGAAGCCCGACGAAGAGCGCGATCTTGGCTTGTCGGCGCCACCTTCGCGCGCGTCCGTGCTTTCCTTGAGGAGTTCGCCTGCGGCACGCGCGGTGACCATATCATTCTGCAGCGCCGCTCGGGTCTCCTGCTGAATCTTTTGGTAGATTTCCTCGCGGTGCACAACTGTGTTTCGATCGGCCTGTACACCGAGGCGAACCTGCTTGCCCTTGATCGCCATGACGACGATCTTGATGTTGTCGCCAATGGCGATGACGTCACCGACTTTGCGCGTAAGAACGAGCACCGTGCGGACCCTCCCTGGCCAGCGTATATGAGGCGATTTTGGGTTTCCCCAAAACCATCCGCAGGAATTATCACGGCGTTGAACGATGTCAACTTCATTTATCATCAGGCGGAACGGGCCGTGTCGGAACGTTCCGGGTGCTTGCGCTATTCTGAATTTACACCAACGCAGCGAGAGCGGGTGTCGCGGCGACGGGAGTCCACGGGAGTCGTCAAGACCTCGGCATCGAGAAACGTGCGCCAGATGCGTGAGGCTTACAATCTTGCGTGGGTGTGGTACCACTTGATCGCCAATTCCTTGGCGAAGCGCGCGCTCCCGCGGAGCCACTCGACGGGCGAGCCGGCGCGCTCGCGAACTCCCCTCCGGACAGGAACGACACGTGTTTCACAAGCCCACGCCTTTCCGCTTCGAGAGCGACAGACCTTCGGCAACCATCGTCATTCCGAAGAGCACGCGTAACCCGCTCTTCGAGGAGACCTCCGATCGCGCTATCCGCACGGCCCACCGCCGCAAGTGGACCCTCGTCGCCGCGCTCGGCGCGTGCCTCGGCGCGGGTTTAGGGGTGTGGTGGTATCTCCATAATGAACATGCGGCCGCGCGTGCACTTACGGTTGAGTACCTCGGAATCGAGGCCCTGCATGCGGAGGAACTCACGAAGTTCCAGGAGCGGCTCACGGCGGCGGGCGAGGCGACCGATTTCTCGGCGGAGCCCGACCACTCGGCATCGGCTGCCAAGTTCGCGGACTTCGCGCGTCGGCATCCCGACGAGCCCTTGGCTTGGCATGTGGCGATACGGGCGTCCTCGTTGCTTATTGCCCAGAAGAAGCCCCAGGAGGCCCAAACTCTTCTCGAGCAAGTCGCCCGTAAAACGCTCAGTAACAACATCGCCCAAGCGCGCATCCGTAGGACGCTCGCTGGCATCCACGCCGACGCCGGTCAGTTCGATAAAGCCCTCACCGAGATCGACTTCGCGCTCAAGCTTCCGGGGAATCCCGTGCTTGAGGAAACCAAGCTTCTCCGCGGGCAGGTGCTTTACCTCGCGGGAAGGAAAGATGAGGCGGCCACCGTGTTGAAGGAGTTGGCCGCGGCTCCCGACGCGGGTGCTCCTGGCGCCTCCTCCGCGGCAACCGAGGCATCCTTGTGGCTCGGTCATTGGGGGCTCTGATGTCCTTCGTGCGCTCGCGCTTCGCGCTTCTCATTGTGAGCGCGGGTACCATAGGCGTTCTCACTCCGCGGCAAATCTTGGCCCAGACGAATGGAGTGAGCGTTCAGAGTGTTCCCGCGGTCCCGAATGCCCTGGCTGCGGGCCGACCTCCCGCAACTCGTCTCGTCGAAGTCTTCTCAGTGTCGCCCCGATCGACCACGCGTCCTGGAGTCGGCAAAGCGGCGCCAGAGCGGCCGCGACGTCAGACCGCGCCCTTTGGCGGCGCCCTCGACACGCGCACCTTCTCCACGACCGTCCTCGGGCGTTTCGGCGTGTCGCAAATCCCACTGCGTGGCACCCTTCTGGAAAACGTCTTGAATGTGGCAGTCGTGCCGGTTTGCGGTCCCTCTATCGAGACCAACACCATGGCCTGCCACAACTTGGCTACGGGTGAGTTCCTTGAGGAGCTACCTGTTCCTGGATCGGTGAGCACCCAGCCGGTTTTCTTGGATGGTTCTTGGTTCTTCGGTACCTCGGAAGGATTCTTCATTCGAACGGACGCAACATCACTGCGATCCACGCCTCTCTTGGGGGCCGAGAACACAGGCTTCTGGGGCTCAGCATCGCGTTCCATGATGCGAGGCATGCGCCCTCGCACTTCCCTTGATGGTCCTGAAAAGCCTACCGACGCGACCGCGGTCTACCGGGTGGCTTCTCGTTCCGGTTATCGCTGGTTCGCGACTTCGAGTTTCGAGTACGTTGGGACGCCGGTGGTCTTCGGGACGCAGGTCTTCGCACTCACCGCGAACCAATACTTGCTCGCGCACGACGCGCAGAGCGGCCGCACGCTTTGGAGTACACGCCTCGCGCCCGAGTCGTCGTTGCGGCTCAAGGCGTCTTCACTCGTCGCCACCGCCAAGGAAGTCCTGGTCGGGACCGACGACGGACAAGTCATGGCTCTGAACCCGAAAGATGGCGGCGTCCTGTGGCGTTACCTCGTTCCCGCGCGAGGCGACGAGCGGTTCAAAGCTGTGGTCGCTCCGCCTCTGGTTGTCGGCAGGAGCGTCGTGTTCTCTAACGCGGAGTCACTCACGACGCGTTTGTCGCTTGATGGCCGCACGGTGGAGTGGAGTTACCCGATGGGGGCCGTCGCGCAAGTCCGCGCCGATGACGCGAATGTCTACTTGGGTGGCTCCGATGGCTCGGTGTCAGCTATCGACGCGCGAAGTGGAGCCCTCCGCTGGAAGGTGGCCGTGAGCGCGCAAGCGCCCATCGCTTCACTCTGGCTTCCTCGCGCCAAGAACGTCATCCTCGTTGCCGACAAAAAGGGAGTGCTGACGGTGCTCGATACCCGACGCGGCATCCGGCTCTCGTCTTTGCCCGCCGGCGGCGACGTCATCGGAGAGTTCTTTGGAGGCCATGGCGAGTCTGACGCCTGCCTCTCGTTCGACGGTGCGGGCTTCCGTTGTTACGTTGCGTATCCCGTCGCCGCGGGCTTCGCTTCTGTTGCTTCGCCGCCGGTCCGATGAGTCGAGCTTTCGCGGTCAATCTCCAATTGGCTTGCCGGACTTTCGATGGCGTTGGTTCCGTCGGACGCTGCCGCGTGACTCTCGACTTGAGGGCGTTCAAGGCCAGGGTGGCCCGCGTCCTGGAGCTTCTCTGCGATAACGACTCAAGTGTGAACATTCGTCTCTGCGGACTGGAGGAAATGCGCGCCGCGAACGCATCTTTCCGAGGCAAGGATTACGCCACGGACGTGTTGAGCTTTCCTGCGGTGCCTGGCTTTTCTGACACCAGGTGGCGCGGCCGCTTGCTGTATTCTGTCGGAGACCTCCTCGTGTGCCTGCCTGTGTGCCATAAGCAGGCCCGCGAGCGTCGCGTGGACGTCTCGCGCGAGCTCGAGATGTTGGTGATCCACGGCCTCGTGCACTTGAAGGGGTTGGACCACGAGCGCTCGGAGGCTGCTTGGCGCGTCATGTCCGGGCTCGAAAAAGCCCTCGCCAAGGAGCTTACAAGTGCCCTTGGCGAGCCCAGTTACTTGAACATCGGGACGCGCGATTAACGAAGCGCTTCCCTTTCCGGAAGGGAAGCCATGCTGAGTGTTGCCGTGGTCGGTGTCTGTCTCGCGGCAGGCGCATTCTTCGCTTTCACGGAAACGGCGCTCACGAGCCTGTCCGCCCTCAAGACCAAGCAGCTGCGCCAAGAAAAGGGTTCGGGGGGCTCGATTCTCGCCCTCTGGATTGACAAAGGTCACCGTGTCCTCGCGGGGCTGCTGCTCGGGCGCGTTCTCGCCTACGTTTTCGCGGCGGCCTACGCCGACGAGGTCCTCTCGGCGCACTTCGACTCGCGGGCCATCATCGTGACCACGATCGCCATGACCCTTGCCATAGTGACATTCTGCGAGATCGTACCTCGAACCCTGGCACGCTCGTATGCCGGCGCCGTGGCCTTGCGGGCCCTGGCTCTTTACCGGCCCCTGCATTGGGCCCTTTCACCCCTCACGTTCCTTCTCATTGGAGTTGCCCGCCTCTTCACACGCGCCTTCGTGCTTGAGGAAGCTGGTCGTGCTCCCCAGATCACCGCGGAAGAGATCGAGTTTCTCATCGACGTAGGAGAGGAGGAGGGCGTCCTCGCCGACGAAAAACACGAGATGCTCAGCGGGGTGTTCGAACTCAGCGAGACGATGGTGCGCGAAATCATGGTTCACCGGAATGACATTATCGCCCTGCCCTCGACCGCGACTCTGCGTGAAGCCCTGGCGCTGTCACGCGACTCGGGCTTCTCGCGCCTGCCGGTTTTCGATGGCGAACTGGATAAAGTGTCAGGCATTGTCCATGCCAAGGACATCATGGCGGCGGTCATGCGCTCGCCACAAACCCTCAAGGAATTTCCGGTCTCGCGTCTCGTGATTCAAACTGGTCGCGTGTTGGCATTCGTGCCCGAGTCGAAGCCGGTGGATCAGCTCTTTCAAGAGATGCGTAAGCAGCGTCAGCATATGTCATTGGTGCTGAACGAGTATGGGAGCGTCTCGGGCCTCGTCACGATGGAAGACATCCTCGAGGAGATCGTGGGTGAGGTGCGCGACGAATTCGATAACGAGGAAGACACGATCCGGCCCGGACCCGTCAAAGGAAGTTCCATCGTCGAATGCAAGATACATATCGACGACTTCATCGTGGCATTCGGCCTTGAGGACGACACCCTCGTAGCAGAAGGGTCCGTGAACATCTACGACACCCTCGGAGGGCTGATACTCCACCACTTTGGCCAGATTCCTAAGGTAGGAGACAAACTGGTGCTAGGCGCATGGCAAGTGGAGGTCGTAGAGGTGAGTAGGCGTCGGGTCCGCAAAGTGTCGGTGACACCCGCAGGGAAGGGAAGCGATACGACCGTGCTGGAGCTTAGAAAGACGGTGGGGGAAAGTGAGATTCACTCTTCGTCGTCTTCTTCTTCCTCGTCATCATCATCGTCGTCGTCTTCGTAATCTTCCTCGTCGTCGTACTCTTCTTCGAGGTCTTCCTCGTCGTCGAGCTCGGCTTCTTCCTCCTCGACCTCATCCTCCTCTTCCTCGAACTCGTCGTCGTCGTAATCGTCGTCTTCATATTCGTCGTCGTCTTCGTCGTCGAGGTCCTCGTCCTCGAAGTCCTCGTCGTCTTCGTCCTCTTCTTCCTCCTCCTCCACTTCTTCCTTCCGCTTAGGAGCGAGACGGGCCTCCACGAGCGCTTCATAGAGTCCGTAACGAGCGCCTCCGCGCACACGAAAAACCATCCTCGACCTCCGGGAAAGCGAAAAACCCTGATTCCACGGGAACAGGTAATCAGAAGATTCTTGGCAAGGCAAGAACCGCTCAGGGGAATTTCAAGCACAAATGACGCGTGTCGTCAAAATCAGAGAGCCCGTCCGTTCAGCCTCTTCCAGCAGTCGAGGTGCCGAGCGGCAGCACACTGACGCGCGATGCGACCCGTTGCAATTCCCGCAGCTCGGGACGTTCCAACAGGCGACGGCTGCGGACTTCGAAGTCCTTGTCGCGCTCGCGCCTCTCGTGCGCTGCGAGGGAGGTGGTGGAGCCGTTCGATGGCGCAGCCGTGACGGGAATTGTGGTGGGGGGCGCGCTCTCGACCACCGCGCCGCCGACAAGAGAGCGAGCTGGCTGGGGAAGGGGTGGAGTGTCTTTCTCTCGTGCGTCAGGTTTCGCTGCGTCCAGACCTCGGCTTTGCGAGAGCCAAGGATTCGATGTGCGTTTCCCAAGGGGCTGGGCTCCAGGATTCGCTCTTCGTGTCGAGCTGTGTTCGTTGGCATCCAGCAATTCCCGCGGCGATGAAGTTCCGTCCACAGAATCGATGCCGGTTGCCACGCTAGACGGGTCAGTGGCGCGGTTGAGCGAGGCATTAGACCTGGAAAGCAATGAGGGTGAATTGGCAAGAGGGTGGGCGCCGCTCGCGCCGAGTGAGTGCGCGGGCGGCGGGCGCGCGTCGTTTCCTGGCGCTATCGACCCGCTCGCCGTCGGGCGCGGCGGGAAGGGGAGGGCAGAAACCCCGGACGACTCAGTTACGTTATTTTTTTTTTTCCCCGCGGCTCCCCTTGAGAGGAAGCCTGCGCGCGGAAGGGTGGGAGGGACTCCCTCGGGCTGGAGGCCTGCGGCGCTCGGCGTCGTCCTCTCGAGCGTACCTGGCTTCCAGGCTACAGCGCGCGGCAGTTGAATGCCGGCGAGCTCCGCCTGGCCGAAGCCGACCGCACGGAGCGCGTCGACGAACAGCAATGCGTCAGGCTCGCCGAAATCGGAGTAAAGCGCGTTTTGCGCCGTCGCCGCGAAAGCCACGCGTCCGGCATGGAACTCATCGAACACGGCGTGGCGTAGCTTCGATGCCAAACCGGGGCTTTGTTTTTCCACTCTCCCGATGAGTGCAGAAATCGCTGCGAGATCAATTCGCGTCCCGGAGGGCGATGAGCCTGGCGGAGGGGTGGGCGTTAATGCGGGGGATGGGCCAGGGGTTTGCGCTATTCCGGCGGGACTCGTCGTTACCGCCGTCGGGCCTTTAGAAGTTGCCATCGACGCTCGGCCTGGGCTTTGTCCAGGCGTGCCCGTGCTCGTGCTGGTCAGATGTCCGAGAAGTTCGCCCGCGGACAACCAATCGGCGCGCGAGATGGCGTCGAGTATAGCGACCTCAGCCCACGCGAGTGGGTTGGTGGAGCGCGCGGCGTCGCGACTGGCCGCGCAGAGGAGGCGAAAGAACTCGCCCAAGGCAACGGGCCCGACGTCGCGCGTCATGGCCTCGAGGGAGTCCAGTTCCGACGGCAAGAGCTGGGTGAGCCGCGCGGCCTTGGCGCGATCCTTGACTTGCTTGACCACGAGGGCCGCTCGGGCAAAACCCGCGGTGGCGTCGAGCAATGTCGCGAGGTCGATGCTCGACTCGTCGGCGCTCTTGAGCGCCTCCAAGGCATCGTCTGCGCGCGCGGCGCAAAGCGCTCCGAACAGGGATTGCGCGACATCCTCACCCAGGACCGAGAGCGCTTGGCGCGTCTGCGCGCCAGCGAGATGGCGTCCTCCACCATGGGCGATAACTTGTTCTAGGAGGCTGAGAGAATCGCGCAAACTCCCCTTGGCCTCGCGCGCTACGACGGCGACGGCCTCGTCGTCGTATGTGATGCCCTCTGCGTCGAGGATACCCTTGACGTACGTAGCGATTCGGTCTGCGGGAACCTTCTTGAAGGAGAAGATCATGCAGCGCGAGCGGACGGTGTTAGGCACTTTGTGGAGTTCGGTGGTCGCAAGGATGAAAACGACTTGGGGCGGCGGTTCCTCCAGCGTCTTGAGCAGGGCGTTAAAGGCGCCCGTGCTTAGCATGTGGACTTCGTCGATGATGAAAACCTTGAAACGTGCGCTTCCTGGATAGAACCGCGCCGCTTCCCGAAGTTCGCGCACGTTGTCGACGCCGGTGTTCGAGGCGCCATCGATTTCGAGGACGTCCTCATGGGCGCAGGCAGTGATTTGGACGCAGTGATGGCAGGTCTGGCAGGGTGTAAGCGTTGGGCCATTCACGCAGCACAAAGACTTGGCAAGAATGCGTGCGGAGGATGTTTTCCCAGTACCTCGCGTTCCGGTGAATAGGAACGCGTGCGGAACCCGGCCACTCGCGAGGAGAGTCGAGAGCGATGTTGCCACCGCCTCCTGCCCGAAGAGCTCCGCGAAACTTTGAGGGCGGGTACGCCGGGCTAGAACTTGGTACGAGGTTGAGGAGCCTGAAGCGTCGTTGTAGCCTTCAAGCATTCGAAAAAACCTCCGGACCTCAGAAGAAAGCCCCCATGAGGGGTGGCTGGGAGTATCGTCTGCCTACCGTGGTATCCACCGTTGCTGCCTTCCGACCCTGGCGGGATTCCGATGCCACGGCACCAGCCGGCTTCCAGCCACCTCTCTTGGGGGCTTTTGAGCTTGCGTGCCAAGCGGCAAGATAGTGCGGGGGTTTCGAAGTTGTCAAGCCTGGAAGTGAGCGAGTCGTTTGGCGTCCGCTCCTCAGTTGGAGGGCCGCTGGGGACGCCTTAAATCAGGAAGAAGGAACGTGAAACGCTTCCCCATGCCGGTAAGGCTGACTTCAGCGGTCTTCGGCAGGGCGTCGAAGGACAGGCGCAAGCGCGCCGACCCGTCGTGCGACTCCGCGACGAGTTCGTTCTCGAAGACGGTCGCAACCTGCGCGCAGGGATGAACGTAACCGTGCTGGCCCCAAAGGCGCAACGAGAGGACCCCTTGGGGCGATTCGTCGAGGGGGCGAGCGAAGTCGAGTTGCAGCCTGATTTCTTCTCGGACCGTCGGAGAGTCCAACGCCTCCAATCCCTGGCTTCCCAAGAACGAAACAGGCAAATCGACGTTGGCGCACCAAGTTCCATCGAGCGCGCGCAGGACGCCGTCGTTGGCGCGATCGTGTCCTCCATAAACCAACGCGGGCCAATTCTCGTTGATGCAAATCGCACTCGGTGATTTCGATTCCATCCTTGGTCCTCCCTGGCCAGCTTGATGGCGCGCTTCGCGATGGCCACCGAATCATCCTATCGCCACCATGTGCGAGCGCCAAATTCTCGCAAGCGCTCCCAATGGAAAGTCCTACAAACGCGTCGGGCCCGAGCGTGGTTCCATCGAACACGGCGGCATGGCGAAAAAGCCGGAGAGGTGAGGTTCAGCCAGGGCGGCAAAGGGGACTATGTTACCTAAACCCACCCGTTTCGCTGGCCGACCGCGGTTAGGAAACGGCCGAAAACCTCTGAATCGACGTCGTCGCTTCGTGTGTCAAGCGCGTCAATGGCCTGCTCGACCGAAAGACCCCGAAGAAGGTCAACGAGGAGCCCGGTGAGTTGAGGATCCACGACGATCATTTCGAGATCGGTTGGCGCGCTCTTAAAAATCAGAACGGCATTGCGAATCGAGCTCTCGCGCACGGCATCGTGAGTGTGGGGATCGAAGTGCCCGCCTCCATCGTTCGTCTCCGCGATTCGCCATAACTCGAACAGGGGATGGGAGGATTCCACCATGACCGCGTCCCGCTGAAGGCGAGCTGTTGAGGGATCCGGAGGAGTCGTTCGCGGCGGTGTTGGGTTCTCACTTGTGAGCACTTTCCATCGCGCGAGGCACAGTCGAAGGAAGTCCGGGAGCCACGGAACCTCGTCACAGACATCGGCTAGGGTTTCGGCGAAGTCTGGCAATTCCTCGCATGACTCCGTGAGGCGAGCCGCAGTGGCAGGGTGCAGTTCAAAATAGCGCCCAAGAACCCCGCGCATGTAATCCTCGGAAACGAGGATCGACGCCTTCTCAAAGAGGGTACCCGCCAGTGTAGCCGTTACTCGGGAGAAGTAGCCAACGCGGTAAACATCGACGCGGTGACGGGTGGAGCTTTCCACAAGTAAGGCCAAAGCCGGGTTTGCGGCGAACATGTGGGAGACGGGTGCGGGCGACTGCACGCAATCGAGAAACTCGTCCTGCCATGCGGGGGCGGGGGACTCGAAGGGAGGAGAGGCGTTTGACTGACGAGCGAAGGAGGCGGCATGCGATGTCAACGACCTGGACGCAAGGTGCGCGGGCGCAATAGGAATGCCGAACGCGTCGGGGATTCCTCCGGGCAGGGGGCTGGCGATGAGCTGCTTTATGCGCTCTAGGCCGGCGTCAATCTCGGCGACGACATCGTCCGCGCGCGCATCGTCGTCGTCGTTCTCAAGTACAAAGGGCCTGGGTCCTATGCGCGCGAGCGCGAGCGCGCACAGCTCCCAGACGGCGGGATCCACAGGCTGGTCGTGCGTGTCGTGGAGGAATCCCTCCCGTCGCGAATGCCCCGCGACGTGGTACTGCAGCACGTGGGTAGGGTCGACTTTCGCAAGTTCCACGTGCGCGTCTTGCCCATGGTTGACCGCCGACACGTAAACGTTGTTGACGTCGAGCAAGATTCCGCAGCCGGTCCGGTTGCACAGTTCGCGCAGGAACTCCATCTCGGTGAGTTCACTCTCCCGGAACGAAACGTAACTTGAGACGTTCTCGAGGGCGAATCGCCTTCCGAGCGCATCCTGGACGCGAGACACGCGATCGGCCACGTGGCGGAGCATGCTTTCGGTGTATGGGATGGGAAGCAGGTCGTAACTTTGCCGCCCCGAGGCGTGCGTGAAGCAAAGGTGGTCGGAGACCACATGGGCGTCCACGCGGCCGCAGAGGGTCCGGAGTTCGCGCAGGTAGTCGGCATCGAGTTCTCCCCGTGACGCGATGGACAATCCGACTCCATGCACTAGGCAGCGCGCTCGTTTAGCCAACCTATCGAGGTGGGAGAGTCCCGGACCTCCGCGTTGGAAGAGGTAGTTGTCCGCCATGATTTCGAGCCAAGGAAGACCGTCGGGCTGCGCATGCCAGTGGGGATAGTGCGCGGGGCGGAGCCCGACGCCGCGGATGTCGCGGAGGTCGAAATCGGGGCCGGCGACGAGGGAAGAGGGTTCGATGCGCATGGAACGCTCCCGGCGGCTGCTCCTTGTGCGGCCCTTTGGGCGCGCTGGAGTCGCGTTACTTGTTGACGGTCGACTTCGTACCTCCCTTATCGACTATCAGGAAGCCGGTCACACTGCTCACCACCAGGTGGGGCACCTCGAAGCCAACCTCCGTGTGGTCGATGTCGATGACAAACTTGGTTGGCGAAGCTATGGCGACGAGCGGCAGCGAGAAAAAGAAGAACGCGGGTGCGACGAGGGTTCGGTTACACCGTCGCGCGCGCAAAATTCACCAACGCAAAATTCGCCAACCGGCTGCCGCGGAAAGCGCCGCCACCGCGAGAACGGGAGAGCCATGCCAGGCGATATGATGGAGGGTGCCGTCGTTCGGGCAATAGAGGTGGACACCGAGGGCTCCCGCCCCAAAGGCCGCGACGCCGATGGCCAGGGCGTTAAGCGTGGGATGCGTCGGTGCCGATCTCTTCACGAGTGCTACGAGGACGACTGCGGGAGTCAGTGCGATGCCCAGGGCGAACATGGTGCAGCTATAACCCCAGTCGGCGGCGGCAAGGATTCCCCTGCCGGACTCGAGGATCGCAACGGCTACGAGGGCGCCCAACCATGCGGCCAGGAAAGTGGCAAGGGCAGGCAGGACGAGACGAGGGCGGAATCGACCCGGGAACGCGAGGAGCACGGCCATAGAGCCGGCTGAAACGGTCGTTGAGAC
>JBIKVI010000223.1:0-7267 GCA_044356935.1 Silvanigrellaceae bacterium
GCCGACGCAGTGGACATGCGGGTCCATGAGGAGGCCGAGCCCGATGGGCAACGACGACTGGTCGGCCTCGTGACACAGGCCGGCAAATGAACCGCACTCGCCGGGTTGTTTACACCGAACTCGCACTCGCGCGCCGCGGTGCCAATGGAGTTCCTGATTTCGAGCCCACTTCCGATGCTGGCTTCGAAAAAGAGGGATTCGAGGCTCTCAAGGCAGACTGATCCGAAAAGGCGCGTTCGCGTGCGACAATTGGTGAATCAAGGCAGCATTCTGCTCCGCGGCCCCATGGGCAACCCATGCAGGCATGCCGCAGCCGGCTTGCGCCCTCACGGCAAGATTTTCACCCCTTCGCGCCCCGACACCAACCGATCCCTCTCGGTGAATCGATGGGAATCGATGGGAATCGATGGGAATCGATGGGAATCGATGGGAATCGCTCGACGAGCGGGGACGCGAGGGCGGACATGGGAGCGGCGCGGCAGATTTACGGACGTTACCTCAGACGCGAGACGGAGTTTGCCGATCTCGTGCGCTCGTTGCGTTCGTACTACCACTCCCTCAACGCCGACGAGCGCGAGGAGGTCGTGGACATCCTCGGCGGCATCGCACACCCCGACGCCACTCGCGAACTCATGCAGCTCTACGCGGAGTGCCAATGGCGCACCACGCGTTTCCAGGTCATAAGGGCGCTCTCGAAGAACCCCACGCCGCGGAGCCTCGAGTTCCTCATGGGCCTGGCAAAGGACCCGTCCGACGTTCCCTTATGCGAAGCGGCGCTTTGGGCGCTGGGGCAGTCGCGTTCTCCCCAGGCAGGGCGGTTCCTGGTTCACCTCTATGGGAAGTGCGCGGAGAGCGTCCTGCCCTTCGTCGTGGGGGCACTGGCCAGAGTACCTGGGCACGGCCTCAGGCCCCGCCTCGTGTCCGACCTCGCGCGCGCCGTGGACGCGGGGGAGTCGCTGCTCACGCGTTACCTCGTCTCCTCGCTCGGCGAGATGCGCGAGCCCACCGCGCTCCCTCTCATTCTTCCCCTGCTCGGTCGCCGCGAGAACCCTGCGCTCGCGAGGACCGCTCTACTGGCCGTAGGAAAACTCGCGCGCAGCCTCGACTGCATGCGCCCTTACGAGCGCTGGTTCCAGGGCGATGCCTTCGCTTCCGACCTGTTCGCTTCGGTGCGCTCGCAAGTCGCTTTGCGCGCGAGCCTCTCGGCCGAAGACTGCGTCGATCGGGTTCTGAGTTCCACCGATCCGCTCCCGATGCTCTCGCCCGTTTCGCTGGAGCTGAACCTCTTTCCCGCGGATGAAGTGTTCGAAATCCTCTCGGCGCGAGACCTCGACTCCGGATTCCGCCCGGCGTGCCGCCTGTTGGCGTGCCTGGGCTTCCCAAGCATGGCGAATTGGTACGCGTTGCTCTTCCCTTTCCGCTCGCTCACGCGCGAGCGCGTGTTCCATGTCCTCGAGAGCATGCAGGCCCACGAGAGCGCCGACTTCGCTCCCCTGCTCGAGGCCATTCGCGCCAAGAGCTTGCGCGACATACGGAGCCCCCTGTTCGAACGTTGGTTCCAGGCCGCGAGCCTCACACTCCCGGATGCGGAGACGGTTTTCGGGCCCTACCTGGAATCACCCGAATGGCGGGATGCACCCACCGACCAGAAAATCATCGTCATCAACCATTTCGTGAACTTTGCGCTCTGCGTACAAGCCGACGACGCCCACTTCGAGAGCGTCTGTTCTTCTCTCAAAAAGGCCCTTTTGACCGAAGAGTTGCCGCAGGTGCGTGCACGGCTCCTGCGGGCGTTCGGGCAACTCGACCGCTGCGACGACGAGGTGTTCGCTTTCATCCGTAACCGCATCCACGACGTCCGCCTCGCCTCCAGTGCCCTTTTTTGTGTGGAGAGGGCGCGCCCCTCGGGAGGCCTCGATCTTTGCCTCGAGATCGTGAGCGAAGGCACGCACAAAAACCAACTCACCCAAGGACTCCTGCGCTGCATGGCAGAACAAGCGGGTTCCGTGGGCCCCAACCTCGCGCTCGACCAGTTCCTCAAGCGCTGCCTCGCGCGCGAATGCCCACCCGAGACCCAACTCCTCGCGCTCAATCTCTTGGCTCGACATCCCCGACGCGAGCTCCTGCCGCAGATCGTTTCCTTCACCCGCGCAGAGGAACGCCTGCAGATAGCTGCCGTGGTCGCGTTGCGCAATCACGCCGACGATGCGGCCGTGGACGCGCTGGCCGAATGCCTTCATGCCGGATCGGAATCGGTTGTAGGCCGTGCCCTCGATTCCCTCACATCCGCCCCGGGAGTGCGTTCCAAACTCGTGGTGCTCGACTATCTCGAAAGCCACCTCGACGACCTGCAGGCATGCGACAAAATCATCCGCTGCCTCGGGCCGGCCGGAGTGGCAGGCGTGGATCTCTCAGGACGCGTCGAGCGGCTCATACGAGCCAGCCCAAACCATCCCATGATCGACGGCTTCTTTCTCCTCAAGGAGCGTCTCAATCCGGGTTCCGCGCTCTCGCTGGTGACTCGCGGGCTCGGAGCCGACTTGGAGGCCATCGACGAACGCATCGCCGCCGACCTTCCTTGTTACCTCACCTATGACGAGGAACTCAGGTCGGTGCTTCGGGCCGCCGAGATGCCTTTCGCGAGACCGGAGATCTTCGGCTCGGCGGTGGACACGTCGGTGTGCGTGGTCCAGTTCTGCAAGGCCATCGACATGCGCATCGAGCGCACGTGGGGAAAGGGACGACTTTTCCCAGCCCTAGAGAAGACGTTACACGTCTTTCAGAACATCGTGCACGGGGCAGGCCTGGGCGAGGAGACGCCTTCGGCCGAGCGGGTCCTGCGAACCTTCGATCTCGCGGGGGCCTTCACCCGCGACGATCTCCCGCTTGGAAAGATCTGTGCGCTCACCCGTGGAATCCTGGAAGGACGCGTTGTCGGCGATCACTGGAAAATTTTCGACGGATTGCGAGCGTGGGCAGTGGCTCTTGCGCTCTTCGGACGTTCCGCGCCCGCCATCGAGGGCATGCTCTCGGCTTCCCAGCGAAGGGTGATGCCCTATTGCGCCATGGACGGAGCCGCCGTGCTCGACGTTGCGCGCGCGCTCATTCGCCTCCAGGACGCGCGCAGCCTCGCGGTTCACCGACAGACCTTCGCCTCCCTCGGCGACCTCAGGGGAGTGCGCAGCGACGCGATGGCACTCCTTGCGGCGATCCAGGGCCTCATATAAGACTTGGGAATGACGAACACAGACGCGCAGAGCGAAGTCCTTTTCTCCTCGCGCTTGCTGCAGGCAGCACCCGGTACCTCGAAGCGCGACGACGTTCGCCTCGCTCTCCACACGTTCCAGTGCGAGAGCGCACGCGCGAAGAGTCCAAAATCGATTCCCGTCCTCCTGTTCCATGGCGCGGTGGGGAGCGGCCGAACCTTTTACACCGCCTCGGGTAAGGGGCTCGCTCCCTTCCTCGCGCGCGCGGGGTATGTGGTCCACGTGCTCGACTTTCGTGGACACGGTCAAAGCGTACCGAGCATATCAGCGAATTTCGACTGCTCGCTTGCCGACTCCGTGAACGAAGATATCCCTCTGGCCGTTGAGGATGTTCTCGCCTCCACGGGTGCCAGTGCGCTCCACGTCATGGCACACTCCTTTGGCGGGACGGCTCTTCTCGCCTCGCTGGCAAGACACCCATCGATTATGGACCGTTGCGTTTCGGTCATCACGTTCGCGACACGACGCCAATTGCGCGCAACGAGCCTACGCAAGTTCTGGATAATCGACGTCATGTGGAACCGCTTCGCGCTCTTCCTCGCGAGCTACTACGGCTACCTTCCGGCGCGGCGCTTCGGTTTCGGAGTGGAGCCGGAAGCCCGCACGTGGCACGCTAATTCGGTGCGCTGGATACGCGAGGAGGTCTGGCGAGACGCGCATGACGGCTTCGACTACGGCGCCGCCTGGCGGGCGGCCCGCCCGCGGAAACCCGCGCTCCTGTTCCTCACCGGGGGAAACGACCCCATCCTCGGAAACCCGTGCGACGTCGAGCTGCTGCAAAGCCAATGTCCTGCGCCGCGCTCGGAATTGCGCGTGGTGGGAACGGGCACGGGTCACCTGCACGACTACGATCACATTTCGCTTCTCACCCATCGCGACGCACCTCGCGACCACTTTCCGTGGCTCGAAGCTTGGCTCGCCGAAGTTGAAGCCCTCGAAGCGGAGCGTTCCCTAGAGCGTCCGTAAGCCCATTCCCTTGGGCGCGTCGAGTTGGAGCCGGAGGCCATGCACGGCACCACTCCCGAACCAGATTTCCTTCCGCTCATTTTCGCGCAATTGGAAGACTCCTGAGAGGGCGCGCGGGCGGGTGCTAGAATTCGCGTTTCCGGGGGCCGGCTGGAGCGTGTAGCGCACTTGCCAAACGTCGCCCTCCCAAGGGCGTGGCTCGAGCGTAACGCGGGCGAGGCGGCCCGCGACGACAATGCGCACTCCCGCAGTCACCGCGCGAGCGTCCAAAAGGACGCGCTCCGCGTCCGAATCGGCGGGCAGTCGTGTTTCCAGTGAACCGCTCAAACGAAGCGCTCCGAGGCGAGGCGCGCCCGGGGGCGACGCGGCAGCCTGCGCCGGGGGCACTGCGGGGAACGAGCGAAGTGCGGGGACCGAGGGAACCGAGGCAAGGTCGGGCGCCGCCAGCGAAGCGGACGGAACGAGGACGCCGAGGGCAACGATGAGCATGCGCGACAAGGGGTTCCCTCCTAGCTTGTGCTCCCGCCCCCCTTTGCCTACGATGCGCCCATCCCACCGGGATCCCGCCTCACGTCGACATCGGAGACCAAGAGCCTCATGGCGAACTACATCTACAACATGGTGAACCTGCGCAAGACTATCAATGGCAAGGAGATTTTGAAAGGCATTTACCTTTCCTTCCTGCCGGGCGCGAAGATAGGCATCATCGGCAACAACGGCGCCGGTAAGTCGACGCTCCTGCGCATCATGGCGGGCGTAGACACCAACTTCAACGGCGAGGCCTTCCCGGCCAAGGGCATTAAAGTCGGCTTCTTGCCGCAAGAGCCGGAGCTCGACACCACCAAGACGGTCCAGGAGAACATCGAGGAGGCGTTTGCCGACGCCAAGGCCCTCCTCAAGAAGTTCGAGGACCTCAACATGAAGATGTGCGAGCCCCTCGACGACGCCGAGATGCAGAAGGTCATCGACGAGAGCGCCCGCGTGCAGGACCAGCTCGACGCCTCAGGCGCGTGGGAGCTCGATCGCACCATCGAAATCGCCATGGACGCTCTCCGTTGCCCTCCCGGCGATGCCGACGTCAAGACCCTCTCCGGCGGCGAGAAGCGCCGCGTGGCGCTGTGCCGCCTCCTCCTCTCGAAGCCCGATCTCCTTCTGCTCGATGAGCCAACCAACCATCTCGATGCCGAAAGCATCCAGTGGCTCGAGCGCCACCTGCGCGAGTTCGCCGGAACCATGGTGTGCGTGACGCACGACCGTTACTTCCTCGACAACGTCACAGAGTGGATCCTCGAGCTCGACCGCGGCCAGGGCGTGCCGTGGCACACCAACTACTCGCGCTGGCTCGAGGGCAAGACCGACAAGATGGCCCAGGAGGAAAAGCAGGAGTCGGTGCACCAAAAAACGCTCAAGCGCGAGCTCGAGTGGATTCGCGCCTCACCAAAGGCCCGCCAGAGCAAGGCCAAGTGGCGCATCTCCCAGTACCAAGACCTGGTGAATCAAAGTAACGAAAAGAGCGACGGCCTCAAGGAGATCCAGTTCCCGCCCTGCCCCCGGCTGGGCGACAAGGTGGTCGACGCCGCGGGCCTCACCAAGAGCTACGGCGATCGCCTCCTCTTCGAGAACCTCGAGTTCAAGCTCCCGCCTGGCGGCATCGTGGGCGTCATCGGCCCCAACGGCGCGGGCAAGTCGACTCTCTTCAAGATGATCACAGGCATCGAGGCGCCCGACTCGGGCACGCTCAAAATCGGCGAGTCGGTGAGCATCAGTTACGTCGACCAGAACCGCGAGACGCTCGATGGCAGCAAGTCGGTGTTCGACGAACTCACCGGCGGCCGTGAAATGATCATGCTGGGCAACCGCGAGGTCAACGGCCGCGCTTACATTTCCAGCTTCGGGTTCTCGGGTGCGAGCCAGCAGAAACTCGTGGGCAATCTGTCGGGCGGGGAACGCAACCGCCTGAACCTCGCCAAATTGGTGATGACCGGAGGCAACCTGCTTCTCCTCGATGAGCCCACCAACGACCTCGACGTCGACACGCTGCGCGCACTCGAGGATGGCCTGCTGTCCTTCCCCGGATGCGCGGTGGTCATTTCCCACGATCGCTGGTTCCTCGACCGCATCGCCACGCACATCTTAGCTTTCGAGGGAGACTCCCGCGCCGTTTGGTTCGAGGGCAACTACCAAGATTACATGGAAGACAAGCGCCGCCGCCTCGGCGACGATGCCGTGAATCCCAAGCGCATCAAGTACAAACCTCTTGTGCGTGCTTGAACGCCCTGCGAGGACGAGGCGTGCCGAACTCACCCATGGCGCCCGCGGGCAAGAGCACCGCGCGAACGGGTGAAGCGTCGAACCCTTCAAGAGGCAATGGGAGCGCCACCAGCGTGTAAACGCCCGGCTCCACGTGTGCGAGCACGAGACCTTCGAGAATCGAAAGCCCTGCGCGCGCAATGGCCCCGTGGGTCTCGAGTGCCTTGGAGTCCTCCGGATCGACGCTCGGCGTGTCGATGCCCACGAGCACAACGCCGTGGGTGGCAAGGAACGTTACGAACTCGGGTTCGAGGGCGGCGAAGTTGGAATTCCACGTTTCCGGATCGAGGAACGTGTCTGTGCGTACGAGCACGCGTGGCGCGCATGGCACCCAACCCGGAGGCAGGTGCGCGAGGCCCACGCGCCGTCCGCCGGGGCCAAGCATGCCACGGATACCCGCGGGGCCGGAGTCTTCCACGTGCCTCGCACGCACGACCTCGCACGGTCCAAGGTAACGCGCGAGGTCCACGGATTCGATGTCGATGCCGCCGGGCGAGTAATGCGACGGCGCGTCGGCGTGCGCGCCGAGGTGGACAGTGGAACGCAGCGACGAGAGCTTCAGATTGTGACCACGTTCGAAATCGAGCGCGACCTCTTGCGTAAAGGGGGTGTCGCCAGGGAACACGCCTAGGCGCGCGGAGATGCGCGGGGAAATGTCGACGATGCGCGGGGCGTCTTCGTAGTGGGTTGGAATTCGTGCCGACATGGTTTTCTCGCTTTCCTGG
>JBIKVI010000025.1:0-23973 GCA_044356935.1 Silvanigrellaceae bacterium
GCACGTGCGTAGTCCCGACACGAGTTCGTCGCAGCGCTGGAGGGTCACGTCATAACGCAGAATGGTGCGCGCAAACGTGTCGGCAGAGGCGGAGGGTGCCACGCTGAGGGCGAGGCAGGAGGCAGCCGCGACGAGGGGGGCGTTCCGGACGAAAGCGAAGTATGATGTCATAGGTTTCTCCTTTTGTTTGAAAAACATCGACGCGCCTTGCATCGACATCGATCTCGGGTTTAAGTCCAAGGGTTCTCGTTCGGTATTATCCTTGCTAAGGAGACGGTTGCATGAACGTTCACGAGTATCAGGCCAAGGAACTTCTCGCGAAGTTCGGCTTGAACATTCCCAAAGGCAAGCTGTGTCACACGGCCACGGAAGCTGAGTGGGCGGCCCGATCCTTCGGCGATGGGAAGCTCTGCGTCGTCAAGGCCCAGATTCACGCGGGCGGCCGCGGCAAGGGCGGCGGCGTAAAGCTCGCTCGCACCCCCGACGAAGCCCGCGCCCACGCCCAGAAAATCATCGGCATGCAGCTGGTGACTCCGCAGACGGGCCCAGAGGGCAAGCGCGTCCACAAGGTGCTCGTAGCCGAAGGCTCCGACATCGACAAAGAGTATTATCTCTCCCTCGTGGTGAACCGCGAGAATGCGAGCATATCCGTGATGGCGTCCACCGAAGGCGGGATGGACATCGAGGAGGTCGCCGAGAGCCACCCTGAGAAAATCATCACCACAGACGTCGACCCCACCATCGGCCTTTCGGGTTTCACGGTGCGCAAGCTCTGCGCCGCCCTCGGCTTCACAGGCCCGCTCGCCAAGCAATTCGACAAGACTCTCAAGGGATTGGTCGAGGCGTTCGTCAAGCTCGACTGCGCTATGATCGAAATCAATCCCTTGGCCGTCACCAAGGATGGACAGCTGCAGATCCTTGATTGCAAAATGTCGTTCGACGAGAACGCACTCTTCCGCCACCCCGATCTCCTGGACCTCCGCGACTACGAGGAGGAGGACGCGCGCGAGCTCGAAGCCTCCAAGTCCGGCCTCTCCTACGTCTCCCTCGATGGCAACATCGGCTGCCTCGTCAACGGCGCCGGGCTGGCCATGGGCACCATGGACATCATCAAGCAAGCAGGCGGGGAGCCCGCCAACTTCCTCGACGTGGGCGGAGGCGCTAGCCAGGAAACCGTAACGCAGGCCTTCCGCATCATCCTGCGCGATACGTCGGTGAAGGGCATCTTCGTCAACATCTTCGGCGGCATTATGAAGTGCGACGTCATCGCCAACGGCGTGGTCGCAGCCTCCAAGGAGTTGGGCGTGAAAGTCCCGCTGGTCGTGCGTCTCGAGGGAACGAACGTGGAACTCGGGAGGAAGATCCTGTCGGAGAGCGGGCTCAATATTACGCCTGCCGACTCCATGGCCGACGGCGCGAAAAAAATCGTCGCGGCCGTGAAGTAACGACGCCCGAACGGAAACGAGGAAAAAAGAAAATGGCTATTCTCGTCGGTAAAGAAACCCGCCTCATCACCCAGGGCATCACCGGATCGGCCGGCCTGTTCCACTCGCAGAAGTGCGCTGAGTACGGCACCAACCTCGTCGGCGGCGTCACGCCGGGCAAGGGTGGCAGCTCCATCCTCGAGCGACCTGTTTACGACACCGTTTGGGAGGCCCGCGCCAAGACGGGCGCCAACGCCAGCATGATCTTCGTCCCACCGCCCTTCGCGGCGGATGCCATCCTCGAAGCCATCGACGCCGGTATCGAGCTTGTCGTGTGCATCACCGAGGGCATTCCCGTGCTCGACATGTTGCGCGTGAAGAAGGCCCTCGCGAGCAATGGCGGGAAGAGCCGCCTTGTGGGACCCAACTGCCCCGGCGTCATTACTCCCGGCGCCTGCAAAATCGGCATCATGCCAGGCCACATCCACAAGCCCGGTCGCATCGGCATCGTGTCGAAATCCGGCACGCTCACATATGAAGCCGTGGGACAACTCTCCGCCCTCGGTATCGGCCAGTCGAGCTGCGTGGGCATCGGGGGCGACCCCATCCATGGCACGAGCTTTATTGATGTCCTGTCGATGTTCAACGACGACAAGGACACCGACGCGGTCATCATGATTGGCGAAATCGGCGGCAACGCCGAAGTGCTCGCGGCCGAATGGGTGAAGGCCAACATGAAGAAGCCCGTCGTGGGCTTCATCGCCGGCCAAACAGCTCCCAAGGGCAAGCGGATGGGCCACGCGGGCGCCATCATCTCGGGTGGAAAGGGCACGGCCGAGGAGAAATACGAGGCCATGCGCACATGCGGCATCACGCCCGTTATGAGCCCTGGTGACATGGGCGCGACGCTCAAGAAGGTCGCGGGCATTTAAACCCTGTCGCTCGGGCAGTGGGTGCGGGGCCCAGCTCGCGAGACGCGCCCTTGGCGAGCGAGATTCCTCGCCGTCCATAAGCGGAGCCTATATCTCTGTTTCTTTACTAGGCGAAGCCCCGCAGTTTCGTTGGCAACCCACGGGCGTCCGGGTTACCTTCCTGTCAGTACCGGAAGCCTTCTAAGGCAGACGGGCTCGGAGAAAAGAAGGAAACTTCCCACGATTCCAAGTTCCCACGAACGAAGGACACAAGGAAACCCTTTGAGAGAGCCTGACTCCCGCGAAGTTAAAGTGACCGGTACGCATCGGACCGGACAGCTTCACGGACGGCACGCGCGAATGGCGAGGGAGCTTTTCTGGACATCTGGAACCTCCTTATGGAGACCAGAGCAATAGACCCCACGACGAACGCTCGGAACGCCGGGAAGCATTTAAGCGCCGGACCAAAGGCCAGGAGAGAAATCTCCTGGTTTTTTTTGTTCCTGGTCGGTGCCCGCCGGCATCACCTCGTCACGGAAAGTGTTCCGTGACGCTCTCTGGCAGCCTCACCCCTTCATGCTGCGCGCATTTAGCGGCTCGGCTGCTCACGCCCTAGAAAGGAACGTCTTCATCGATATCGGGAGCCTTGTAGCTGCTGCCGGACGGCTGCTGGCGGCCCTGAGGAGCGTCATAGCCCGAAGACGAACCCCCTCCCGCGCCACCGCCGTACCCGGCACCGCCGCCATAGCTACTGTTTCCGCCGGAGGCGTTTCCACCAGAGGCGTTGCCGCCGTACGCATCGCCGGAGTCGACGGGCGCGTCTCCAACGTCGTTCTGACGGCCTGCGCCAGAATCGACGAACTGAAGCTGGTTAGCGACGATTTCGGTCGTGTAGCGCTTCTGGCCCTGTTGGTCGTCCCAGCTGCGGGTCTGGATACGACCCTCAATGTAACAGGAGCGGCCCTTGCGCAGATACTTGGAGGCAAGTTCAGCGAGGCGGCCCCACAGAATGACGCGGTGCCACTCCGTTCGCTCCTCGCGTTGACCGTCCTTTTGGAAGCTCTCGCTGGTAGCCATGCGGAGGGTGCACACCTGCTGGCCGTTGGGTGTCATGCGGGTTTCGGGGTCGGCGCCGAGGCGGCCGAGCAGGATGACTTTGTTAACGCCCTGCATAGTCGATTTGCTCCGAAAGTGGGGTTTTGACGACGAGTCCTGACTTCCGCCCCAGGGTTAAAGCTTGCTGCCAAGAAGGTCAAACTTTCGGTGCGCTGATCAAAATGAGGGGAGGAATCTGGGCAGATTGTGTCCACCGCAGACATCGACCTGGTGAGGCCGACGGAATCTTGACTCTCCGGAATCCTAGCAAAAATCACATTCAACGTACAGTTCAGGCAATAAAGGCCGATACCAATGAAGGCCGAACGTGCCCACCACGGGACCAAGGTGCTAAACTTTGGAGATTGCTACGTCGTCCCTGCCGTTTGCCCCGCCCGGGTCTGCGCTTGTGGAGGATCCTACCTGCTGCTAAGGCTTATTGCGTCCATGTGATGCGCTTCATGCTCACTCCGGTCGCACACGAAGGAATCGAAACCGAGCTATGCAACGGACCCTGAAAAAAACTGTCGAATTCAGCGGCATTGGCCTACACACGGGCGTTCCCGTGCGGGTCGAGGTGCGCCCCGCACCAGCTGGAACGGGCATCGTTTTCGTGCGTGAAGACCTCCCCGGCTGCCCCCGTATTGCGGCTACCCCCCACGCGGTTTTTGACACGACGCTGGCCACCCGCATCGGTACACCCGAGGCCTTCGTCTCCACGGTCGAGCACTTCATGTCGGCCCTGTATGGGTTTGGCATCGATAATGCCGTTGTAAGCGTCGATAATTACGAACTGCCAATCCTTGATGGCTCTGCCGCGCCTTTCCTCGTGGTCCTCGATGAGGCCGGAGTCGAGGAACTCAAGGCGCCCCGGAGCTTCTTCGTCGTGAAGTCCGCCGTGGAAGTGGTCGACCCGAAGAATCCCAAACGATTCATCCGCGTCGAACCTTCGAAGAAGGCCATCATTTCTTATTCCATCGACTTTGAGGTGGCCAAAGCCATTGGGCGTCAGGCACTGAGCCTCCCACTCGACGGCGAGAGCTTTCTGCGCGAGTTCGCTTTCGCGCGAACGTTCTGTCTATTCGAGGAAGTCGAGTACATGAAGTCTCGCGGCCTAGCCCGCGGCGGATCGCTCGACAACGCCATTGTCGTGAGCCGAGCCGACGGCGTCCTGAACACCAACGGCCTGCGCGACGAACTCGAGTTCGTTCGCCATAAGATCCTCGATTGTGTCGGAGACCTTGCCCTCATGGGAATGCCGGTTCTTGGCCACATCATCGCTCATAAGGCTGGACACGACCTCCACACCGCTCTCGCTCGCAAGCTGCTCGACGAACGCGAACAGCACAAGGTGGTCGTCGAAGGCGGACGCGAGGGCGCCATCGTACGCGGGCTCGCTCGGTTCCCGTCCCGCCTCTCGGACGTGGGCGCTTCGCTTCTTGGCGCTCGACTCGTCACCGGCTAATCGATTCCTCATTTTCTTTACTCTGGGGCCCTGCGCACGTGCACTTGCACGCTTGACGCGGGGCCTCCGACGTTTACCCTTACGGCCGGAGATCCAAGTTATCTGCGAACCCCGAGGAACGTCCGCCCATGCCAGCAAAACGCGACTATTACGAGGTCCTGGGCGTCGCCCGGGGCGCGTCAGCCGACGAAATCAAACGCGCCTACCGGAAATTGGCCATACAGTTCCACCCCGACAAGAATCCCGGGAACGCGGAGGCCGAGGAGAAGTTCAAGGAGGCTGCCGAAGCTTACGAGATCCTCTCGTCGTCTGAGAAAAAGGCGCGCTACGATCAATTCGGTCATGCGGGCGTCGGTGGTGCTGGCCAAGGATTCGGGAACGTCGACGACATCTTCGAGCACTTTGGTTCCATCTTCGAGGACATCTTCGGTTTCTCCGGTGGTGGCAAGCGCGGTCGTCAGTCAGGTAACCGCGCTCGCAAGGGCTCCGACCTCCGGTACGATCTCCAAGTCACGTTCCGCGAAAGCGTGGTGGGCGCTGAAAAGAAGATCTCCATCCCTCGACGCGTAGGGTGTGAGGCCTGCGAATCGACGGGAGCGGCCAAAGGAACAAAGGCCACCACTTGCAACACCTGTCGCGGTCACGGCCAAGTCGCTATCCAGCAGGGCTTTTTCAGCTACGCCACCGCGTGCCCCGACTGCCAGGGTGCAGGCAAACGCATCGCCACGCCCTGCGTCGAGTGCAAAGGCGGCGGCTTCCAAACCAAGACGAGCCACATCACCGTGAAGATTCCCGCGGGCATCGATACGGGCATGCGATTGCGGGTTTCCGCCGAGGGCGAAGCGGGATCCAACGGTGGACCGGCAGGCGACCTCTACGTTTTCATCGAAGTCGAGGAGGACAAGGCTTACCGCCGCGAGGAATTCGACCTCGTGTATCCCCTCAGGCTCGGGGTGGCGCAGGCCATCCTCGGCACCGAAGTCGCCATCGATTGTTTCGAAGACGAACCCCGCAAGGTCGAGATCCCCGCGGGCGTCCAACCAGGGCAACGCCTAGTGGTCAACGGCGCGGGCATCCCTAAACTCGAGAAGTATGGCCGCGGCAAAGGTGACCTCGTCATCGAGGTCCTCGTGGAGATTCCCACCAAGGTCAGCAAGGAGGCCGAAGATCACCTGCGCGCGTTCGCGCACAAACATGGTGAGGCGGTGAAGGGCTCAGGGAGCGGTTTCTTCGACAGGATCTTTGGTTCCTAAGCTCCTAACGCCCTTCCAGGTTCCGCAGGACGTCCGCGAGGGCCTCGCCCGAGAGGAACGCGGCCTTCTCCTTTTTCCCGAGCAACGCGCATGTGTTGGGGGCAGCGAAGAATCGCGATCTGTTCCTGGCAAACGCATCATAGCCGGCGTCTACGATGCTGCGCGGACATGCTTCGCTTAGAGAAGCCAGGAGACTCCAGCCACTCCCCATACCCCGAAGGACCCGAGCCACGGCTGCAGTCCTTCGCAGTATGCCTTTTTCCGTCACAACGAGAACCGTCGCGTTCACTTCCGCAGTGAGTCCTCGCTCGTCAAGCCACGCAACGACTTGCGGCGCCAGGGAAGAAGCGAAGACGATTGACCCGTCATTCCAACGCGCGGCGAAGCGTACGAAACGGTCGCAGGCGCCGCAGGCGCCGTCATAAACCACGACCGCGCGCGGCGGGCCCTGGGCCTCGCGTTGCACGGCGCCGTTCATCGATCGCCGAGCGCGGGGAAGCGGGAGAGGATGATGCGTTCGATTTCCACGGCGTTCTCTTCGAGGGCCTTGCCCGTCACGTCGAGCACCGGCCAGCGCTTGTTACGACGGAAGATTTCACGCGACCACTCGAGCTCCTCGAAGATCTTGCGCGTGTCGGCGTAATCTCCCGTGGGCGTGCTGCCCAACGTCTCGATGCGCGCAGCACGGATCTCTGCGAGGCGATCGGGATCGATGATGAGGCCGAGGACCTTGTTCTGATCAATTTGGGCGAGCTCGACGGGCAACTCCGCGCCGGGCACCAGTGGGATATTCGCCACCTTGTAACCTTTGTGCCCCAGGTACATCGAGAGTGGCGTCTTCGAAGTGCGCGAAATGCCCACCAGCACGATGTCCGCATCGGCGAGATCGTGGGTGGCCATCCCGTCGTCGTGCCTCACCGTGAACTCCACGGCCCACACGCGGCGGAAGTACGAGTCATCGAGCGCACGCAGGAGTCCGGGGATTGCGCTCGGCCTCTTGCCCAGCTGTATTGAGAGAGTTTCTAGGAGCGGGAAGAGCACGTCCACGACGTGGACGCCGAGCTGAAGCGCGCGCGATATGAGGAACACGCGCAGCTCCGGATCGACGAGGGTCGCCACAACCGTCGCTTTCTTCTCGAGGGCGCGCTCGAGGATATTCTCGAGCACCCCACGCGTGCGTATCTTGTTAAAACGCTCGATGTGGATGTCGGCGCTCTCGAACTGGACCTTCGCCGCGCGCACGATGGACAAGGCCGTCTCACCGGTCCCGTCGGATACAGTAAAGAGTGTGGGAATGGAGGATTCGGGATTCTGCACGGGAACTCCTTCGATTCAGGCGAAAGTCGCCGCAGGGAGACGGCATCCCTCCACGTCGCACGCCGCGTAGCTCACGTCGAGCGGAGCGACGGCGCGGACGTCTCGGGCAGCATCGACCAACGATCTGCGAGGGCGATAAGGCACGCACACGAGCACTCTGCCACGCCGATTGGCAGCGTGCGACCGCCAGGGAACGCCGAAGGCGGCAACTGGCACTGCGGCATCCGGGGTGGCGGCGTCGGAAGGCGCAATGAGGACGCTCGCACGGCGCTCCATCCAGCGTGCGATGGTCAGCGATCGGGCACACGCCGTGGGAACTCCCTCCGCCAACGCAACGACATTGCCCAAGCAAACGAGCGACAGGGCTTCGAGCATTTTGAGCGTGCCGCGATCGAGCGGAGGCAGCGCTTGAAGTCCGGCCCATGTGCGCAGCGCCTCGCAAGCCCACAACGCCGCGGAATGGGCGCTGGGCAACACATTGTCTTCCGGACGCGTGGGGCGGAAAATCAAGTCGTCGGTCAAACGGGCGGCGTAGAGCGTACCCACGACAGGGTCCACGAACTGGCGATGGAGCGTCTTGGCGAGATCGAGCGCGTGTCCGAGCGCGGCGCCGGAACCCGTGAGACAAAGGACCTCGACGCACGCCTCGAGAAGGAAGGCGATGTCGTCGGCGAACGCCGGAATAGTCGCGACGCCTGCCGTATAAGTGTGTCTCCAACCATCCTCAACGAAATAAACCGACACGCAGCGCTCCACGATTTCCACGCCTCGTGCCACCCACTCGGGCTCATCGAGGAGGACGCCCGAGCGCATGAGGCCCAGTGCGGCCAGCGCGTTCCAGCCCAGCAAACACTTTCCGTCTCGCGAAGGGCGCACCCGCGTACAGCGAGCTTCGAAAAGAAGTGACCGCGCGCGCTCGGCAAGGGAAGCGGCGTCCGCGACGCCATACCCTCGACGACGCGCAAACTCCGCCGGATCGAGGGGAGCGACCAGCACGTTTGCGCCCTCGAAGTTCCCCTTGGCGCTGACACCAAAGAAACGGCGCGCGAAATCTATGAGGGCGTCCCCTCCGCCGGGGCGCAAGGCGTCGTCGAACTCCGACGAGGTGAACACGTAGAAGCAACCCTCCTCGCCCTCGCTGTCGGCGTCCTCGGCGGCAACGTACAAACCGGCGTCCGCATCGTGCAGATCGCGTTCAAGGTAACTATACAACCCCCTGGCGGCTGCGCGGAAGGCTTCCGCCAGCGCGGGATCGCCCGCCTCGAGCGCCACCGCGCCATGGGCGAAAAGGGGCAACGCTTGGGCATTGTCGTAAAGCATTTTTTCGAAATGGGGCACGATCCATCCCGCGTCCACGCCGTAACGGGCGAAACCTCCTCCTATTTGATCGTGGACGCCACCGGCGCGCATGCGATTGAGCGTGTGCAAGGCGTGCGCGACGCGCGACGCATCGTCGTCCCAAAGGAACAGCTCGACTTTGCCGGGCTGCAGGAATTTCGGCGCGCCACCGAATCCGCCGCCGACCCGATCGGCCTCGAGTCCCAAGCGCTCCAGGGCGGCCTCGCGGGCCGAGGCGCTCGCGTTCACGAGCGCATCGAGATCCAACGCACCACCGCCCGAGCGCGCCTCGAGGGTCGCGAGCCCCACAGCAGCACCCGCGGCGCCGAGATCGGCGACTAGCCCGCGAGCGCGCACGGTGAGCTCCTCGCGCTTGTCGCGGAAGTACTCCGCGCAGCGCGCCAGCACCTCACGGAAGGAGGGCATCGCACCCCGCCCCTTGAGCGGGAAGTACGTGCCGCCGAAATAGGGGTGAAGATCGGGCGTGAGGAAAACGTTGAGCGGCCATCCCCCTTGGCGGGTCATGAGCTGCACGGCCTTGAGGTAGACATCGTCGACGTCGGGCCGCTCCTCGCGATCGACCTTGATGGGCACGAACAGAGCGTTCACTAAACGCGCCGTCTCCTCGTCCTCGAAACTCTCCTCGGCCATGACGTGGCACCAATGGCAGGTAGAGTATCCGATGGAGAGGAAGATGGGCTTGTCCTCCGCCCGAGCGCGCGCGAACGCCTCGTCGCCCCACGGGTACCAATCCACCGGATTGTCGGCATGCTGGAGGAGATAGGGGCTCGTCTCATTGGAGAGTCGATTGGCGCGCGCGGCGATGGTCATGAGGAAAGGCTCCAGGGCGATGTCGTTCGCACGGGAGCCCTAGCACGATGCCGTCCACACCCCCAAGTGTGTGGTGCGAGGACATCAGGCCGAGACGGCCTCGGCAACGCCGACCACTGCAGACGGATCGTCCGTGAAGATCTGCGTGAGAACCTGAAGGAACATCTCGCGCGTATCCTTTTTCGAGAACACGGCCTCGGGCTGATGGCCTTTGGACCGCAGCTCGGTCACCACATCGAGGCTCCCGAGGGCCGAGACGAACACGATGGCCGCTTGGCATCCCTGCTCGCGCAAGTATCCAAGGGTCTCGAGGCCGTGCATCACTGGCATGAGGATGTCGAGCGAAATGAGGTCCGGCGCTAGCCGTTCGACCTGCCCGAGGCATTCGAGGCCGTTGCCGGCTTCGCCAACGCAAAGCATGCCCATGGACTCGTAGAGTTCGCGCAGGCGGCGTCGCTGGTGGGCGTTGTCGTCGACCACCAAGACACGCTTACCTTGGAGGGAACTGCCGTTGTGGGTGCCCTTCGAGGGGCTGCCTTTATCGAGCTTGCCAAGGACGATTGCCATGCTTCACCTCATGTTCTCCGGAGGTGTCGGCAAGAATTGCCTCCACTTTAACGAAACATTCGGTCACATGGGCCGACTGGCGGCCAATACGATGAGGAGAATTTCGCAAGAACAGACCGAAGCCCCAATAAGATCACCGGAAAGCCCCTGACAACGCCTGGCCAGAAGCACGAGACCGACGACAGCCAGCAGCGTCGACAGCCCCATCCAGAGACCCAACTCCCCTCCCCAAGGGAAAAGGCGGGACGCACCGACGGCCAAGGCGGCGCACGCGGCAAGGAACGCGAGGAAGACCCCGAGACCGACAGCCGCCATGAGATGACCGCTTCTGCGGGCACTGGCCACTGGAAGGTAACGACCGACACTCCAGGCCGCCGCGAACGCGCCCGCCCGGCTCGACAAGACGATGGCCGCCAAGACCGGCCACGGGAGATCCCACGCGAACGAACCGAGCCCCCGGAAAACCCAAAGGAGGACCAGGGCGGAAACGCCGAAGGTCCCTAGGCGCGAATCCTTCATGGCGGCGTGGATGCGATCGAGAACGGCGTCGCTGTCATCGAACTTCGATACGCCCAGTGAATCGGCCGTGTCGGCGAAGCCATCGTCGTGGAAGAATCCAGTCCAGAGGGAAAGCATCACGAAGGCCAGGAAGCCTGGCAGGCCGGCGCGCGAGCCAGCTACGAGATCCATCAACGCGGCGACGAGGGCGAAGGCCCCGGCCTGCAAGAAAGGGCCCAGCAGGATCGACGCCGGCACGAACGCGTCGGCGTCAACACGCAGCACCGGCCACCGGAAGAAAAAAGTCCAACCCGATGCGAACGGGCGCGTGCGACGGGTGGTCATGGCTGTCAATCGAATTTCGGAGTGACGACCGTGGCCGACACGAGACGCTGGACTGCGTCGGTATCCACGGGGGTGCCATCGGGACCGCGTCGTCCAACGAAGATCCGCCTCACCACAGTCTCTTCGGCGCTCCGGCCGATGAGCGGGGAGTGATCCTCGATGGGCTCGAGGAAACGGAGTGAGTGAACGTCCTTCACGATGACGCGCAATGAGTTTTCGCTGCGATCGCCTCGCGCGCTGCGAGGCGCGAATCGCGTGAGGCTCGTCGCGCTTTCCACCATCTCCGCCGGCACGCCGAGGCGCTGGAGGTAATGCATGATGGCCGGACACAGCGAGGGCGTGTTGGCAGCATTTGCCTTGGGCGCGCTCTCCTCGTAGACGCGCTTCCAGAGATGACGATTGAGGAAGAGGTCGTCGAGGAGCCGGCACGCCTCGATGTTTCCTTCTGGCATCCTCGCGCGCGCCCACTCCGGGAATGAGGCATCATCGAGGCGCAGGTAGGCTTCGAGGTCGATGGGCAGCGAAAGCGTCGGGCAATGCTTGCGCAGGGCCTCGAGCATGGCCTCGCACGCCGTCGACGTCTTGTGGAAGTAGACCTGCTGGTACATCGACCAGCGCGCGCGCAGGTAGTCTTCGAAAGCCGCGATGCCGCTCCTGCGCAACGCGAGGTGGAACGAATCGGTGCGCGCGTCGAAATAGAAGCCCGCGGAGTCGAGGATGCGTCCGGCATCGAAGAATCCGTATACGACTCCGCACTGACGGGAATCGCGCATCAGGTAGTCCATGCGATCGACGTCGAGTTCGCCTGACACGATTTCGTGGAGGAGGGACTGGAGCCCAGAGCGCGCGAGCGCGCCGCCGGGCGTGGGAGGGACGTCGAGGTCGACGATGGCGCACACGTCTTGGCCCATGGACGGACCAAGGAAAGGCTCGCCGCGCGTGAAAATGCGCGCAACGAGCAGCAGGGTATATACTTCGTGCCGCACGCGTGTCCTGGCGAGGGCGGGATTGCGCGCAAGGCGAGCGTCGATTTTTCGGGCGAGCGAATCCCGCAAGTACTCGGGAGCCTCGAGGGTCGGCAAGGCCGCGGCGAACTCGCCCCAGGTCGGAAGGAAACGCTCCATGCTGTGGCTGTAAGGCGCGTGGCCGATGTCGTGGAGGAGGGCTGCAAAGCGCAAGGCCTGCGCAACTTCCGGGCTCGACAGAAAGTGTATGGCGCGGCGCGTTTCCCGCAAGGAACCGTGCATCTGCTCCGTAAGCGAGAAGCTGCTCTGGACAAGGGGTGCCTGCGCCTCGATAGCCTCGCCAAGGCTCTCGAGGAGGCGTGTCTGGTTGGCGATGAGACGCGAGAGCATCACGCCGCTCATGTGCATGACGCCGAGCGAATGCTCGAAGCGCGTATGCGTGGCACCAGGAAACACGTACTTGATGAATGCCGTCTGCTGGATACGCCGCAAGCGCTGGAAAGCGGGGGTGTTGATGACGGCCTTTTCCGCGGCCGTGAAGGGGATCGTGTCGTGGAGTGGATCGCGGATCTTGCCTTCGAACCGGAGTCCCTGGGATGGCTCGCTGGCCAGACTTAGACCACTGAACGTGGAGGACACGATGCTCACAGGTTTTCTCCCGCTCTTTTCAATTCCTGAAGGAATTCCTTCTGTCACACGAAGTTCTCACGAAAGATTTATTCTTGACAATCATTATCCTAGTATGCTATTAAAATGGATGCTTTGGCTGCGGTTCTAACGACACTTCTTTTGAGCACAGGCCGAAAGATTCGACACCTCCCAAACCGGGAACGACTTTCGCACGTCGAAATGTCGCGCCGCATGTAGGCGCCTTTGGTTTGCATTGTCTAATTTTTGGTCACTACGGGCTTCAAAGGGTCGCAAGAACTTCAGCGGTCGAACGACCAGGACCTTATCCCCAGAACTCATCAGCTGTCCAACCTCTCGAATTGGTTATGGAAGCTGACTTTTCTGTCCTGGCGTCCGTTTCACTTACCCTTTGGCAGGAGGATTGCATCCTCCATTGGGTAGGGTCTTGGCAAGTGGGGCGTCGGGTGCGTCTCGCGGATACACGGTGCGCTGGAGGGCTGTTTCATGACTGCTGAAAGACTCTCTTTTCTCGTGGGCCAAAAGGCCGTCTACCCTTGCCACGGCGTTGGTACCATCGAGACCATTGAGTCCCGTGACATCGGCGGCGCTGCGCAGGAGTTCTACGTCCTCAAGATCCATTCCACGGGCGCAAAGGTGATGGTCCCAACGCGCTCCGCGCAAACCGTTGGCATGCGCGCAGTCATTTCCGCTCCCGACGTCGAACGCATCTATGAAATCCTGAAGTCGCCTTCCAAGAAGTCCAACGCGACCTGGAACCGCCGCTTTCGCGCCCTCAACGAGAAGCTCAACACAGGCGATCTCGTTGAAATAGCCGAGGTCCTCCGTGATCTTTCGAGCCTCAAGAACGACAAGGACCTCTCCTTCGGAGAGAAGAAGATGCTCGAGCGCGCACGCGCGATGATCGTTTCCGAAATCTGTGCCGCCCGTGGTGAGGATGCGCACATGATTGAAAGCGAGCTCAACCATATCCTTATGCGCGGCCTTTGACGCCATCAGCGGCGCGCCCTTCGTCGATGCGCGCGACAGAAGCCCTGCGCTCGCTCAGTCGTCGACACTCGCAAGGAACCATTCTGCGAAATCGCCGAATGTGCCCTTCTCTATTTCGGCCCTGCACCGCTCCATGAGCCGCTCGTAGTACCATATATTATGGTACGAGATGAGCTTCCAAGCCGTGGGTTCCTCGCAGCGCACAAGCTGATACAGATACGCGCGGCTGTACCGGGCGCACGCGTGGCAAGCGCACGACGGGTCCAAAGGTGCCTCATCGGTGGCGTAACGCGAGCGGCGCAGCTTCACCTTTCCTTCCCATGTGTAGGCGGTTCCCTGTCTCGCATGGTTGGTGGGGATGATGCAGTCGAACATGTCGATGCCTGCGCGAATGGAGCGCACGAGATCATGGGGAGTTCCCACACCCATGAGGTAACGCGGCTTGAGCCGGGGAAGCAGCGCCGCGGTGAAGTCGGTGAAATGCTCGCGCTCCTCGTCGGTCTCCCCTACGGCGAGACCACCAATGGCGTAGCCGTCGAAGTCGAGAGCTGCGAGTGTCTCGGCACTCTCGCGGCGGAGGTCTTCGAAGATGGCGCCTTGCACGATGCCGAAGAGCGAGGTGTCCTCGCGCTTCTTGGCGTCACGACAACGCCGCGCCCAGCGATGGGTGCGCGCCATGGCCTCCACCGCCACCTCGCGCGGGCTCGTGGAAGGCACGCACACGTCGAGGACCATCATGATGTCCGATCCGATCAGCTCCTGGAACGCGATGTTGGATTCCGGCGTGAGCTGCTTGTAGGACTGGTCGACGTAACTCTTGAAGGTGACGCCCTTCTCGCTGAGTGTGCGCTGGTGGGGAAGCGAAAAGATCTGGAAGCCGCCAGAGTCGGTAAGGATGGGCTTTTTCCAATGGATGAGGCGATGGTACCCTCCGAGCGTCTCCATGGTGGCGGGCCCGGGGCGAAGGTAAAGGTGGTAGGTATTCCCTAAGATGATCTGCACGCCTGCGCGCTCGAGCTCTTCGTGGTCGAGCGCGCGCACGGCTCCGAAAGTTCCCACGGGCATGAACACCGGAGTCTCGAGGACGCCGTGTGTCGTGGTGATGCGGGTGCGGCGCGCGCGCGTGCGGGCATCCTCTGCGAGCAGCTCGAACGTCAGTGGCATGGGAAGGAGTCCTTTCGAGGGCGGCGATTTCACGTTACCCGACACCACCGCGAAGCGCGGGGGAGAAAATGGCGGACGCCGGGGGGGGTTGGGAGCGGCGCTAAGTGCGGTGCAGCGCGGCGCGGCCGGGGTAGTTTCGTTACCACAGAAACCACCGATTGCAGCCACCGATTTCTTGCGGACGCCGCAGCGTCGATTCGGCATTGCGCAGGCGCGCATCACGCGGTAGGCCGCCTCGGGACGTCGCGGTGACGGATCCCTGCAAGGAGTGAATTTGATGAAGTTGGCTGAACGTGTTTCCCGAACCCTCGCGGGCCTCACAGCCCTCATGGCACTCTCGTTGGTGCAGGGCGCGAACGCTCAAGGCGGGTCGGTGGCCAATCTTGTGTCGCCCGCGGACTTGGCTCTCATCCTTCCTGCCGACGCCGCCCCCCAGGCGTCGGTCCGCGCGGCCGAGAGCTTGGCGCCGCTCTCGCCCATTTTCGATGCCTCTTGGTACGACACCCTGCGTCGCGCCTTCGGCTCGACCGCCGTGGGCGATGCCCTCGATCTCGAGAACTCCTTTGGCGACTGGCGTCTCGTGTCGCTGCGCGTCGCACCTTGCTCACCGTTTGGCGTGTCGCTCGCCCTCGATCCCGACCAATGGTGTTGGCCCGAGCTCCGCCTGGTATGGCAGCCCGTGCAGCGCGGAGTCTACATCAACGGGCGCGTGAATCGCTATTTCGCGGACGACCGCGCCGTGCACGCGCTCTACGACATCGACGCCTCCACGGTCCTGCCATCCGCAGAGGCCGCCGAGGCGAGCGCGTTGCTCGCGAAATTGAAGGCCCACGCAACGGGCGGCGGATCGACACCGTCCTCCTCCGAGCTCGCTCGTTTCGCCGTTCTGCGCGACGCCGTAGCGCGCGCCTACCTGCGCGAAACCCTCGCGTTGCGTGACCCCTCGCTCCCGGCGTCCGACTTCTCGAGCATCGTGCCACGTCCCGAGTACGGTCAAGGTCGCAACGACGCGCCTGCACGCGCCTTCCGCGCACGCCTTGTTTCCTTCCTTTCCAAGCACGCCCCGACGCGACGCCTCAAGGAGCTCACCGCGTTCTCGCTCCCCGAGGGCCGCCAACCGCCCCTGCTGGATGAATGGGTGTTCCTTCAGTTCGAGGGCATCGCCGGACGCATCGTGCAAAGGAACATCGAATTGCGCTCGTCGCGCGATGGACGTCTCCTGTTCGACTTCGGCCCCGTGCACGTGGGTTCCCAACGACGCGACGATCCGCTCCTGCAGACCGCCCTCGACAACGGTTCGATTCCGCCGGCCGACCGAGCTGAAATCGAGGAGTCCGTCCTTCTCCTGGCCGGTGACGCCCGAAGCAAAGGAACACGCGTGGCCGATCGCCGCCGCACCCTGGTGCCCAACACGTCCTGCGCTTCGTGCCACAAGCTCAACGGCGATCCTTTCGACTTCCACAACCTGAGCTACCTTGACGATCGCGACATGGCCGTCACTCCGCGCGTGGCGCGGGATGTGGAGCTCGACCTCGCGTGGATCCGCGCTCGCGGGCTCTAAACAGAACCTAGCACTCCGCTCCGCCGCCGGCCCCTACCCTCGAGCACCGGGAAAGGTCAGCGGTTTGTGGCCGCGTCTCCCGACGTCTCGGCGCGCGCGAGCGCGCTTTTGACGAATTCATACTTCACGGCGGCCACAAGACCAGGCGAGAACTCTTCCCAATAGCGGGTTGCGAGCTTGGGATCGGTGCTCTGCATCTCGAGTGTCACGGTGGGAATGAAGCGCTCGATGCCCGAGTAGTTGCCTAGCGAACCGGGATAGAAGGTGAAATCCCGCAGGGCGTAATTCTTTGTCGATCGCGAGACGAGATTAGCTAATTCCCGCGCGCGCTTCTCGCCGCGCGAGAGGTTGTGCGACTTGCTGTCGCCGGGTCCATCGTAATCGAGGAAGCCCAACGGCGAATGGATCGAGATGACCTTGTCGACGTCGTACCTATCGAGGAGATCGGTCTGGAATCGAGTGCCCTCCTCGGTGTGCGGCGCGAATCCCGGAAAATGGCGGGGATCGGATTTCCGCCGGGCCGCCCACAATCGCTGCGCCGACTCCCACCAATCGCGGGTCGCGAAATTCCGGTTGAGGTCGACGCCGTTGGCGTTGGTGCGTCTGTAAGGGAAAACGAAAAAGCCGTCGGGGTTGACGAGAGGTGCAACGATGACTCGCCTGTCAGCGTAGATGCCTGGATTGCGCTGCAACTCCTGCGCGAAGCGGAACGCGAGGTGTATCGGGGTGATTTCATCGGGGTGAACACCGCCGAGCACGAGGGTGGTTTCATCTTTCCGGGCTTCACCCGCACGGGGATCGGCCATGCCGTCGAACTCCCAATACACGAGGGGAACGCCGCGTTCGCTCAGGCGATCGAACCGCCACGGGAGGGCGTGGCAAGGGGAATTACCCCAGCCGAGGCGGAAGAATTCGTCGTCAACTCTTTCGCAGAAGGCCGTGACGCGGCGAGCGTTCTGGCTCAAGCGGGCGGCGCCGACTGCCTCGAACAACGAGGTGGGCAGGGCCCCATGCGTGCCGAAGACCCGACGGGAAAACGCCTGGAAGTCGGCGAGGGAGGAGGAGGTTGCGCCAACCGCATCGCCGCGCACCGCGAACGTTTCGGCTGCCTCGCCAGCCACGGGAATGGAGGCGGCTACGGGTTCCAAGGGCACGCTCAGGGGTCGGCCTACAAACGCGACGGCGATCCCCGACCCGAGGGCGAGGAGCCCTGCGACGGGAACCCACACGCGCGCAGCGGCGGATCCCTCCGCCCGGCGGCCGGTGTCCGGACGACCCAATTTCATTCCATCTTCTCCCGTCAAGATCCACGCATCGCAAATGACTTTCGGGCATCTCCAGCTACTAGAACATGGCCCGCGAGCCATTGGCAAGGCGATGGCGTCAGGGAACGAACCGTGCTACTTTCATATGCGCAGCTTTCGCCCGAATAAAGCGAAAAGTTTGCCCATTCCGATGGGATCCCGCACGACATCCGAGGAACACGAACCATGACGACCCCTTCCACCGGTGGCCAATTGGACGCCATCCGCCGCTTCATCGACGACAAAATCTCGCCCGGGGTCAACTCCCATGGCGGAGAGGTCATCGTACACTCCATCGACGACAACGTCCTCACGCTCAGCCTTTCGGGCGCTTGCGGCAGCTGCGGGGTCGTCGCCTATACGTCCGAATCCATCGCCAATTATATCCTCGAAGAGTTCCCCGACCTCGACGACGTCGTCATCACCGACTGATCGGGGCCCCATGAACGCTTTTCTCCAGATCGTCGCCCAGCTCGTCGAGTCGGTCCCAGGTGACGTCTGGCTCGAGCAAAGGTTCTTTCCTTTCCATGAGCTCAAGAGCCCGCGCGCACGACTCTTCGACGCGGTGTTCTTCTCGCAGGGCGCCCACGGCGCGCTTGGCATCCTTTGGATTCAGTTCGAGGGATGCGAGGACGAGCTCGTCAACCTGCCCTTCCGTTTGGCGCGCTATAGCGAGGACGGTGATCTCATTTCGCTCTCGCCTTGGAGCTTACGCGAGGCGAGCGGCGATAGTGACCTCTATGAGTCGTGGCGGCGGACGCTCCGCGCCCAGAACCCGGTGCGCACCGCGCGCGACGGCTGTTTCACGCATCGATATGCGCACGGCGAGCCTGGGCTCGTGGCCCTGAGCATTTGGAGCGACACTCGCAACACGTGCGTCCGCCTCGAATCCCAGGAGGCGTACAAGATCTTCCGGACGTTCAATCGGTTCACGCCCGACTGCATGGAAGTCGAGGTCCTCGAGTACCTCAACCAGCAGGATCAGTTCCTCAACTATCCGAAGGTCGTGTCGGTGTTCGAGTACTCGTCGAAAGAAATCAAGAAGGCGCACGTCGCCTTCAGCTCGCGCTACATCCACAACCAGGGCACTATCTGGCACGATCTCACCGTTCGCGTGCAGCACGCGCGTTTCCCGCAACCCATGCAGGAGAGCAGTTCGCACGAGGCGTGGGATTCCGTCTTGCGCACGGCCGAGCAACTGGGCCGCCTCATTGGCGAGTTCCACCAAGCCATGGCGCGCGCTCGCGAAAACCCTCGGCTCATGCCGGAATCGAACACCGGGAGCGCGCGCGGCAACTGGTTAGCGATGATGACGGAACGACTCGACTGGCGCCTTTCGGAAGTCGTGCAGACGAGCCATGTCCTTTTTGGCGGCGCATTCGATCTTTCGCGGGCGCAGGCCTACCGGGATCGCATCCTCGCGCGCGTCGCCGCCATCGAGCACCTAGGCCTCCTCATACGCGTTCACGGTCACGCGCACCTCGGGCAAATCCTCCTCTCCAACGATCAGCTCTTCCTTCTCGACTTCGAGGCCGACACCCTCGACGACCCCAAATACAGGGAGCAGAAGCACAGCGCCCTCAAGGACGTCGCGTCCATCATCCTCTCGTTGCGTTACTGCTGGATGAGCACCGAACGAAGCTCGTTCTCGCACGTGTTCTCCGACTTCATCGATCCCGACTCCGAGTTCGGAAGACACGTGCAGTCCACGAGGCGGCAGTACGTCGAGCCGCGCACTTACGCGCCGCGTTTCGAAGAGATTGCGTCGGTGTTCCTGCGCTTCTACCGGAACACGGTCCTCGAGGATTCGGGATCGGCCGAGCTCGTTCCGGCCGAGGCGTCCGATTTCGATGCGGTCCTGAAGCTCTACTCGTTCATGAGGATCCTCAAGGAAACACTGCGCGACTACGAGGCGGGCAACCCCCGCGCCAAACTGACGCTCCGGATGCTCGAGGAATTCGTTGCTTTGGAAATGGGGGACGAGCCGCCCTCCCTTACCGGCACCGGGCCGTGATTCCATTCGTGGTCGAGCGTCAAGGGAACGGACGGCCAAGTGCCTTTGGCGCGCGCGCGCGCCCAATGAAACCCGCGAGCAGCAGGAGCGTGAGGAGGTAGGGCAGTATTTGGATGAACTGCACGGGAACCGTGTAGCCACCCCACACAGGCACGCCCTGAAGCCGGATTTGGGCCGCGTCGAAGAAACCGAAGAGAAGGCAAGCGAGCACGGCGGGCACAGGGCGCCACTTGCCGAGGATGAGGGCCGCGAGCGCCATAAATCCGCGTCCGCCCGTCATTCCGCGTTGAAAGCCCGACGACAGGAAAAGCGAAAGAGTGGCTCCGCCAAGACCGACCAAAGCGCCGCACAGCACCAACGAAACGTACCGGACGCGCGTGGGAGCGACGCCCGCAGCGGCGAGGGCCTCGGGGTTCTCACCCGCGAACCGGTGCCACAGCCCGCCCAGGGTGGAACGCGACGCGAGGGCTACAGCGACGAGCGCGACGGCCGCCAGGGGCATGGGTTCGAAGGCGAAGCGTGCCTCGACAGGAAGTGACGGCGTGCTGCTGTTGCTGCCGAAAAACACGTTTGCCAAAAAAGGGGTGAGCCCTAGGGCGAGGAGGTTCACGGCCGTGCCCACGATGATTTGGTTCGATCGCAAAGTCACCGCGAAGAACGCGTAGGCCAACGACACGAGCGCGCCCGCCGCCGCGGCTCCCGCAGCTCCCGCCCAGGCGTTACCAAGGAAATGGGCCGTCACCGCTCCGGAGAACGCACCCAGGAGCATCTTGCCCTCCAGGGAGATATTCACGACGCCCGCGCGCTCAGAAAGGAACCCTCCCAGAGCAGCGAACGCCAAGGGAGTGGAGACGCGCACGATGGACACCAGGAAAGGCCAAAGATCTTCGACGAAGAACGACATCAGAGCGGGCCCTCCGCCGGCGGGTGAGATGCGGTGGCTATCGAACGGCGCGCGAAGAACCGCGCGCGGAAAACGCGATCCCACAGGCCATCCGCGGCCACGGAAGCGATGACCAAAGCTTGGATGACCAGGGCGATGTCGCGCGAAACGCGTTCGGTTTGGAAGTCGAGATCGGCCGTTCCCTTATGGAGGGCGCCGAAAAGGAGGGCCGAAGGCAGCACGGCGAGCGGATGCCCTCTTCCCAGCAGCGCCACCGCGATGCCGATGAATCCGAAATCGGGGGAGAAACCCACGCGGAACCGATGCGCGTTTCCGAGGATTTCGGGAACGGCCACCAGACCCGCGACGCCGCCAGCCAACGTGAGCGCAAGAATGCGCGTGCGCGCGGGGCGCGCGCCGGCGATACGAGCGGACGCTTCCGAGGCGCCCACGGCGCGCATGTCGAAACCCAGCGACGTGCGGCGCACCAAAAGCCACGTGAGGGGAACGCAGGCGATGGCCAGGTAGGCCGCTGTGCTAGCCGGCGTATCGGGAAACAGGGCGAGGTTCGTGAGGCGGTAGGCCTCGGAGACGTAGGCTGTTTCGGGGTTGGAGGACCCAACATTGGGAACGAGCGAGAGCGCAATCCAACTTGTGATTCCAGCGGCCACGAAATTCAGCATGATCGTGCTGATGACCTCGTGTCCTCCCCGCTTGGCCAGGAGCCATCCCGGAACGAATCCCCACAGCGCGCCTCCTGCGAACGCCGCCAGAGTCGCTCCCACCGGGGCGATCGGAAAGGGCAGGGTCGGGAAGGCGAGGGCGAAGAGTGTCGCGCTCATAGCTCCCATAGCGAGTTGGCCTTCAGCGCCGATGTTGAAGAGTCCGGCTTGAAAAGCCAACGACACGGAAAGTCCCGTGAACAAAAGGGGTGTCGCGTAGGAAAGGGTCATGCCGACATCGTAGGCCGACCCGAATGCGCTTTGGACGAGGATTGCGCCCACCGCCAGCGGATTTTCGCCCGCCAACCCAGTGAACGCGAGCCCGAGGGCCAAGCCAACCAACGTGGCGATGAGAGGACGCAGGAGCGACAAAAGTGCTTGGTGACGGCCGGAAGTGAAAGTCGCAGCGAGAACGCTCATGCCGATGCCTCCGACGCCTGGGGAGCGCGTCCACCCATGGCCAAGCCAATGCGTCCTTCGTCGGCGGTCGGTCCGTCGAACTCGCCGGCCACCGCACCTCCTTGGAACACGACGATGCGATCGCTCAAGGACAGGATTTCGTCGAGCTCGCTCGAAACCAAGAGGATTCCCATGCCCGCGTTACGCGCGGCGAGCAGCTTGCGATGGATGGATTCGATGGCTCCCACGTCGACACCGCGCGTCGGCTGCGCGCACACGAGAAGTCGGGGCGAAAGCGCAAGCTCACGGGCGAGAACGAGCTTTTGCTGGTTACCTCCCGAGAGCGAACCCGCGGCCACCGAGATGTCGCGAGGTCGAACATCGAACGCCTCGTTGCCCGTGCGCGCTGCCGCAGCCAAAGCTCCCCTGCGCAGGAAGCGCAAGCGGGAGAACTCGGGACGGTGCTGGCGGCCCAGGAGGTAATTCTCCTCCACCGACTCGCCTGGGAGCAACGCCTGGTGGATGCGATCCTCCGGCACGAAACCCCAAGCGAGACGCCGTAGGTCGCGCGCATCGAGGGTGAATCCGTCGCGTCCAAGGATCGAAAGACAAGGCTGGACACCGGGAGTCAACGCGCGCGCTGCGCGAAGGCAGGCGTCACGCCGCTCGGAGGGGGAGGCGAGCAACGAGAGGAGGTCGCTTTGCCCGTTGCCCTCGACACCGGCCACGCCGACGATTTCACCGGCGCGGACCTCGAGATTCACTCGCGAGAGGGCGGGACGCGCGCCCTTGCGCCCCGCGGGCGCGAGAAGTGACACCTCGGAAAGCCGCAAGAGGGTCTCGGAAGGAGCGTGCGAAACACGAGGCGCTGACCGCAGCGACAGTTCCACCGCGCGGCCAACCATGAGGGTGGCGAGATCCACTTCGGTCAGACGACGACCGTCGGAGTCGACCATTGGGCGTGAGGCGACCGTCACACCCTGGCGCAGCACGGTGATGGCGTCCGCATGCGCGGTGACTTCGCGAAGCTTGTGGGTAATGACGATGACCGTTTTTCCGCGCGCGGCCAAACCCTTGAGGGTCCCGAACAGGGAGGAGGCCTCCTGCGGCGTGAGGACGGCGGTGGGCTCGTCGAGCACGAGCACGTCGGCGTCGAGGAACAGGAGCTTGAGGATTTCGAGCCGTTGCTGCTCACCCACGCCGAGCTCATGCACGGGCGCGAGAAAATCGACCTCGAGGCCGAACTCGCGCGCAAGGATTTCGAGGCGTGCGAGAGCGCCGGCCCGTCGAAGGGGGCGCACGGCACGCGGCACGCCTCCAGGGCGCACGCTCTCCACGGCGAGCAGGACGTTGTCGAGTCCGGATTCCGTTTCGCTCAACATGAAGTGCTGGTGGACCATGCCGATGCCGTGGGCGACGGCCTCCATGGGCGAGGCGGGCGCGTAGGGACGTCCGTGCAGGAGGAGAGACCCGGAGTCCGGGCGCACGAGGCCGAAAAGCATTTTGAGCGCCGTGCTCTTGCCGGCGCCGTTCTCACCCACCACGCAATGGAGTGTTCCCCGCGCCACGCTCAGCGACACGTCGCGATTGGCCGCGCACTCCCCGTATCGCTTGGAGACACCGCGGTACTCCACGGCCGGATGCGTTCCCTCCATGTTACTTCTTGGCGCCTCGCTCGTAGTAGTCGGGAACCTTGACCTTGCCGGCGATCACCTCGGCCTTGAGCGCGTTCATTTTGGCGAGCGTCGCGGGGGGCACGAGTTTGGCGTTGTGCTCGTCCATAGCGAAATCAACGCCTCCTTCCGCGAGGCCGAAGCGCGCCGTGCCGCCAGCGAACTTCCCATCCTTGGTTTGACGGATGGTTTCGAACACCGCCACGTCGACGCGCTTGAGCATGCTCGTGAGGACGTACCCGGGCTTGATGCCGTTCTGGTTGGAGTCAACCCCGATGGCGAGTTTCTTCTTCTCCTCGGCGGCGTCGAGGAGCCCCATGTTGGTGGCTCCCGCGGCGCCGAAGATGACATCGGCCCCTCCACCATACTGAGCCACCGCGAGTTCCTTGCCCTTGGGCGGATTGTTCCACGCCTCTCCCGTGACGCCCACGTAGTTGTTCACCACCTGAGCCTTGGGATTCACGTGCTTCACGCCCGCCTCGTAGCCCATCTGAAAACGACGGATGAGGGGAATGTCCATACCGCCGATGAAGCCCACCTTGCCCGTTTTGGTGGTCAGTCCGGCGAGCGCGCCGACGAGGAACGACCCTTCGTGCTCCTGGAAGA
>JBIKVI010000225.1:0-7215 GCA_044356935.1 Silvanigrellaceae bacterium
AATAGGCATAAGGAAAGGCTTGTCGATAGGACGAGCCGGCTCCTCGATGTACTTGTCGACGGCGTCCATGAGTTCGAAGATGCACTTGGAGGCGGCGTCGTCGCGCTTGCCCGTGCCGTTGTTGAGCGCGCCAAGCGCCGAACCACGGATGATGGGCGTATCGTCGCCGGGGAACTTGTACTTCGAAAGCAGTTCGCGGATTTCCATCTCGACGAGGTCGAGGAGGTCCGGGTCTGCGATGTCGCACTTGTTCATGAACACGGTGATGTAGGGAACGCCGACCTGGCGGGCGAGGAGGATGTGCTCGCGCGTCTGGGGCATTGGTCCATCGGTGGCTGCCACCACGAGGATCGCGCCGTCCATCTGGGCGGCACCCGTGATCATGTTCTTCACGTAGTCGGCGTGACCGGGGCAGTCCACGTGCGCGTAGTGGCGATTCTCCGTCTCGTACTCGATGTGCGAGGCGTTGATGGTGATGCCGCGGGCCTTCTCTTCCGGCGCCTTGTCGATTTCGTCGAACTTGGTGGCCGTCTTGTTTTGGGCCTTAGCGAGCACGGCCGAGATGGACGCCGTGAGCGTGGTTTTGCCATGGTCAACGTGACCGATGGTACCAATGTTCATATGGGGCTTGTTTCGCTCGAATTTTTCCTTAGCCACCGCTAGATCCTCCAGGCGTCTTGCTGAGAACGGAGTAAAAAAGTGAAGAACAAATGCATGCTTACGAGCAATTAAATCCGCGTATGCACCTGTGGGCAGCAGTAATACAGACAAAGTTTGAAAAATGCAACGGTGGTCGTGACGTATTGTGGAAAGTCAGAGTCTCCGCTGGAGTCCACCATCTCGCAACGACTCCCGCCCACGCTTGCGGATGCGTTCCTTCACGCCAACGATACGCCGCAGATCGTCGGGGTCCGACTCCGAAAGGAGGGCGAGTTTCAGCAGTCTGTCCTTGTCGTAAAAATCGGTGAAAAGAAGCGCCACGGGCGGCGGAAGGACCGACAGGACAGGGTCGGTTCCCTCGAGCGGGATGATCCTGAGGACGCGAACCACCGCGACAACGAAGACGACGCACAGGACGCTGAAGGCGGCGGGCGTTCCGAGATGGAAAACGTCGTACCATCGCGGGATGGCAACGAACACGAAAGCGGCCACGAGGAGTTGCATCACCACATACGTCAGCGCGTTGAGGGCGTCGTCGCGCCAGTTGCGCAAGTCAACGGGCAGAAGAAGGAACGCGACCTGCGCCACCACGCCGATGGAAACCGGCAGGTAGAGCCCGAGAAGCTGGTGGAGGTCGAACGAGCTCTGCGATGGGATCACGTTGCGACCTTTCTCGCGAATCGATTACAGTCCGGTCGTCATGCACGCTCCCGGACCCGATGGGCACCTGCGCCCAGGGAAGGGATCGGTCTGCACGCCCCGCCTTGCGCGAGGCAACCTTTGCCGAGGTCGGCATCCCGTCCCTCCCGTTTCTCCGAGGAGTCGCTTCGTGAAGCTGTTTACCCATCCCCTGTGCCCTTTCGTGCAGCGCGTGTTGATTGGCCTGCGCGTGCGACGCGCAGAAGCGCTCTTCGAAACCCAAGACGTCGACCTCGAGGCCCCCGCCCCCGCCGCTCTGCTGGCCATAAATCCCACGGGAAGCGTTCCGACACTGGCCTTCGCCCCCGGCGACGGCTTCCACGAGAGCCTGGTCATCTTGGAGTTCCTCGACTCCCTCGAAGCTCCCGGCCCCCGGCTCTACGGGTCAGATGCCAAAGCCTTGGGCAAGGCTAAGGTCTTGGTGGAGCAAACCAGCATGCGGCTTTTGGCTCCTGTCATGGCCGTCAACTACGCTCGAGGTAACGCCGTGGCTCTGCGCAAGGCCGTGGCCGGGCTCCCGGCGGCCTTCGAGTGGCTCTCCGCTCAGCTTGACTCCAAGGGCCATGCATTTCTGGGCGGAGCGGACCTCGGCGCCGCCGATTGCGCCGCTGCCCCTTTCCTGGTGCGCTATAACCTCATGCGGAACTTACGTCGCGACTTGCCCCTTCCCCGCGCGGGAACGGCCGCGGCGAACTACTTCGATCGCGTGTTGGCGCATCCCCACGTCACGGCAACCTCGCCGACTTTCGAAGCGATGGCACCCGTGTTCGAGAAGTACGCTGAACCCGAACCCACCGTGCGGGCCATCATCGGGGCATCGAGAGCCGTTCTTCCCCAGCCCGAAGAGCATTGCGCCCTCCTCAACCAATCGCTTGCGGCATCGCAACCTCGCACCGTACAGCCCGAGGAATCGCCCGTGTGGAAGGTCGTGCGCGGCGAAAAGGGCCCGCACATCCAAGCCCGATTCCGGCTCCCGAGCTATGGCGAGGCGATCGCTGCCCTGGAGGCCATCACCGTCCTCCAGGAAACGGCAGACCATCATTCCCACTTCGTGTTGGAAGGTTACCATGCGCTCGAAATCCAACTGTGCACCCATGAGCCCGTTTGGGGTCTGTCCGAAAAGGACTTCCTCATGGCCCGCGCCCTCTCCGAGACGCTCTTTCGCCTCTGAGCCCACGACCAAAGGACGACACGCACCATGACCACCACCTCGGCCTCGGTGGCCCGCACCCTGGAAGCCATCAAGTACCGCCGCGGAAGCCTTGAACTCCTCGACCAGAAACGCCTCCCACAGGAGTTTGTTTACGACGCCTGCGTCTCCGCCGAAGAAGGATTCGATGCCATCCGGAGCATGCGCGTGCGCGGAGCGCCGGCCATAGCCATTACAGCGGCGTTGGCCTTGGCCGTAGAAGCCCACCACCTGCGATCTACGCTGCCCACTCCCGAAGAGGCCTTGGCGTTCCTCGAACGCAAGCTCGACTACCTGGGGCAAAGCCGACCGACGGCCGTGAACCTGTTCGAGGCCATCGCGCGGCTCAAGACCTTCCTCCGCTCCCGCGCGCAGTCGCTCCCCCCCGGCGCGCAAGGGGCAGCCGCGCTCGTGGACGCCTTCATCGACGAAGCGGAGGCCATGCTCGCCAAAGACGTGGCCGACAACAAGGCCATCGGTGCGCACGGCGCCCGAGCCCTCTTCGAGGGAGTCGCCGGTTTCCCAGGACTCTCCGCGGACGCGCGCCTCTTGACGCACTGCAACACCGGGAGCCTCGCCACGGCCGCCTACGGCACGGCCCTGGGAATCATCCGCAGCGTCCACGCGCAGGGCAGGCTCGAACACGCCTATTGCACGGAGACCCGCCCTTACAACCAGGGCGCGCGCCTCACGGCTTTCGAGCTCGTGCACGAGGGCATCCCCGCCACGCTCATCACCGATAGCATGGCCGCCTTCCTCATGAAGTCCAAGGGCATCCACGGCGTCGTGGTGGGCGCCGATCGCGTGGCCGCCAACGGCGACACCGCCAACAAGGTGGGAACCTACCAACTCGCCATCGCGGCCCGTTACCACGGTGTTCCTTTCTTCGTCGCTGCGCCGCTCACATCCATCGATCTCGGAACGCCCGACGGTGGGAGCATCCCCATCGAGGAGCGGCCCGCATCGGAGCTGACCGACCTCGCGGGCGTGCGCATCGCGGCCCAAGGAATCGGGGTGTGGAACCCTGGCTTCGACGTCACGCCGGCTGAACTCATCACGGGCATCGTCACGGAGCTCGGCGTCGTCACGAAGCCGGAGGGCGCTGAGCGCTTCGATCTCGCGCGACAACTCAAGTCTCTCACGGGGAGGTAACACATGCTCGCGTTCGTGAAGAACCGCGTCCTGGTCTCCGAGCTCGTCGACGAGCCGCACGCGTTCGCGCAGTTCCGCATCGACGCCTCCCGGCACGAGCCGGGACTCGTCGAGGAGATAGCCCTCGGACAATCGGTGGGGGCGTGGGATGAACGCCATGTCGACCGCACGACGCTCGAACGCAAGGCCGCGCGCATCACCGCCTTCGAAACCCGGGACGGGAGCCACTGGGCCACCATCGCGTTTCCCTGGAACCTTTGGCACGGGCAATTGGCGTGGCTCCTGGCCATCGTTTACGGTAAGATGAGTTTTTACGAGGGCGTGCAATTCTCCGACCTCTGGTTCCAGGAAACCTGCTTCGAGGAGGGCCGGTTGACAGGACCGGTGCATGGCATCGGATCCATCCGCGCCCTCACCGGAGCGCCGGCCGACGAACCCCTCCTTATGGGCATCCTCAAACCCAACGTCGCTATGACGGCCGACGGCATCGCCGCGCTTTACGACGAGTGCGCGGCGGCCGGTGTCCACATCGTCAAGGACGACGAGATCCGCCACGACGCCAGCGAGAAGTTCGTGCTCGAGCGGGTGAGCACCGTTGCGGCGGTGCGTGCGCGCAAGGGCCACAAGACTCTCTACGCGGTGCATCTCCAAGTGAGCTCGGGCATCGACGAGACGTTCATTCGCGCCTTGGAGAACGCGGGAGCCTCGGCCCTCCTCGTGAACGCCTGGACGGTGGGACTCGGCGAGTTGCAGCGCCTCCGCGCACTCACGCGTCTCCCCATCCTCTCCCATCCGGCGCTCTTAGGGGCTTTCGGCTTGCGGGACGCCACCGCGACACTCCACCCTCGCGTGACCATGGCGCGATTCCTCCGCGCCGCGGGCGCCGACTTTTCGCTCTTCCCAAGCCCCTACGGAAAACTCGGGCTCCCGCGTGAGGTCGCGGCCGACGTGAGCGAGGCTTGCCGCACCAAAGAGGGATGGCCCATCAACGAAATCATCCCCGTTCCCAGCGCGGGCATCCGGCCCGAACACGCGCCCCTCGCGCGGGCCGACTTCGGCGTCGACTTCGTCCTCAACGCGGGAACCGCAATTTTCGCGACGAAGGATGGCGTAGGGTCCGCGGTCGCCACGTTCCGCAAGGAGCTCTACGGAAAATGAAAACCCGCTGGAAATACAAGCGCGACGCAACTTTCTTCCCCTTGTCCGCGCGCGAGCGCATCCAGCTCGGCGCCTTGTGCGCCGTGGCGCGCCGCCTCGACGAGCGCCTCGCCATTCCCGCCACCAGCAGCAATTTCTCGTTGCGCGCCGGCGCCGACGCCTTCCTCATCACACGGAGCGGCATCCACAAGCGCCTCATTACGCCGGAGCACTTCCTACGCGTGGGGCTCGACGGCCTTCCCCTGCACCCCTTGGCGCCCAAGCCTTCCGATGAAACGCTGCTGCATGCCCTGCTCTATCGCCACTTCCCGGGTGCCGGAGCAATTGTGCACTGCCACGCACCGGAACTGGAGAAGTGCCGCGCGCCGGAGTTCCACTTCGAAGGGCATGAGCTCCTCAAGGCGCTTGGCCTCAAGAACCACATCGAACCCTTCAAGTTGGCCGTGTTCCCCAACAGCCAGGACATGGGAGCGCTGGCGGCGTCCATAGAGCCACGCCTTGGCGACTCGGAACTCGCCGTGGGTTTCGTCCTCGAAAAACACGGCGTCTACTGCGTTGGCGCCGATGTGGAGCAAGCGCTCATGCGCATGGAAGCCATTCTCCATCTTCTGGCCGCCCAAGCCGAGTCGGCGAGCGATCGACGAAAGCGATGATTGGCACTTCTTAGGGTTGCCCCTCAATGCAGAAGTTTGCGCGCAACGTCGCCTAGGACGTTCTTAAAGAATTCCATGGTGCCCGGCGACTTGAGCAGCGAGAAGAGCCACGATTCGGGACCGTGCTCGCTCGCGGCCGCGCTAGGTGCGCCACGAAAAAGGTAACGCGCGATTTCGCCGAAGAACCGTGGATTCACCCGCACGGCGCGGGCGAGGAGATCCTCCACCGCCGCCGGCTCGGCCGCCTCACGCGCTTTGAGGGCTGCTCCATCGGCTTCGGGATGGTGAAAGTTCCGAAGGTAACCCAGGAGACCATGACCCACCTCGTCGCGCTGGGAAGGGCCCATGTTCGCGAGCACCTCGTGGGCGCTGGCCATGGAGACGTCCTTTATCGACGCGCCGCCCGGCCCCGGCGCCACGTTTGAACCTTCGGAGTCCCGCCCGGCCTCGAAAAGGCCGAGCAGTCGATCGGCACCGCGCGCGCCCCCGATGTCTCCCACGAGATCCTTGCCTGAGGTGACAAGAGTGTCCAAAATTCCCATGGGGCCTCCCTTCCCGGCGCAGGTGTGCGCTCGGCTCCACGTTTCTTTAGCAGAGTGGTTGGGGGAGCAGCCAGATAATGACGGGGAATCTTACCCCTATGGCTTTTACGAGGAAACGGAATGACAGCCGGAAACTTTTCAGAGCGGCACGGTTTGACGCAGCGCCCCGCGTTGCGCCCGGAGAGCATGGACGAACCCCTCCGCACGGGCCTGTGGAATGTGCTGCTCGCGCGGCTCTTCGGGAAAATCGCCGTGAACCAGTATGGTGAGATTACCAGCGAGTACCACGTCTTCATCAACCTGCAGCGAAACTTCTTCAAGCTGCCCATGGACGAGTTCGAAAAGCACCTCGCCTCCCGTCGCGAATGGTACAAGGACGCGTTCGCGACCATGGAGTGGTGGCGCGTCTACGACTTCGTCGAGTTCGTCGCGCGACGGATGATACCCTACGACTCCGAAGAGTGGGTGCGAGACGTCAACGCCGTCCTTGAGGCCGAGAACGCGGCGTGGCGCCTCGCGGGCGAGAGCGTCGTGCCCGTGTCGTCGGGCGAAGCGAGCGCTCTTAAGGAAACGCTGGTCCTCGCTGAAGCGCACGATGCCGCTGATGTGGTGGTGCGCTTGAAAGCGGGGCTCGCCGCCATCGCCGCGCGGCGCTACGACGGAGAATCCGTGGAAACCCGGACACCCGCGGGAAGCGACGAAGCGGGCGCCGCTGCTGCGGTTTGGCGCGAAGCGCGCGCCGCCCTCGAGGCCGCGGCGCGTTACGTTGTTACTGGCACCATCGACGAAGCTGGGCGGGGATCTCCGCAAGGCGCTGCCGATGGCGCTGCCCATGGCGCTGCCCATGGCGAATCGTACCTAACGCTCGTGCTCGACGACTCGTCGCTGGGGCTCGCTCTCGGTTTGCGCGCGGCCGCCCGTTCCCTCTTTGGCCCCGAAGCCGCTCCTCCCGACAAGCTCCACCAAGCCCGCGCGGCGTTGATCATGGCGTCGGCCTGCGTGGGATGCCTCGTGGATGCGGCGGTGGAAACCGGACGACTTCCCGCACGCACCCGCGTGGCACCCCGTCCGATCCCCGCGGACCCATGGGGTGAGAACTCCGCGCGCCGCAAATGACCTTCGCGGGCCTCCCGTGTGGTTGGCTGCGCCTCCCGAGGCCTCG
>JBIKVI010000226.1:0-7204 GCA_044356935.1 Silvanigrellaceae bacterium
GCACAGAGCATCGCCGATGTCGTTATGTTCGGCGGTGGTGCCTCGCCCGCTTCCTCGGGCGTGGCGCTCGAACGCAACTTCTTGGAGTACCGAGCGTGGCTCGAGGAGCGCGCTCGCGCGGGAATGCGCACCACCCCGCACGTTTTCCATTTCGGATCTGGCCGCGACTCCTCTCAGTTCGACGTGGCGGAAACGAGCGCCGAGCTCAGCGACGAAACTCGGCTCTTCGCGCGCGTGATCCAAGGCGGGCGATTGGACCCCACCCTGCGCTTTCGACACAATTCCATCCCCGACCTGGCTGGCCCGGCCACGGCACTCACCCTTGTTGAGGCGCTGCGCGCGCAACTGACAAGGCTCGGTGCCAACGGCCGGGGGCGTTTCCTTTACACGGGACATGGCATACCGGGCGGCCCGCGGCACGCGCCTTTCTCCCGCAACGCGATGACCCTTTGGGAAGGCAGTGTGGACGCGCCAGCTTTCGCTGGCTTGCTCGATGGCATGCAAAAAGGCTCTCGCCATCTCTCCGTGCTCACCCAATGCCACTCAGGTGGCTTCGCCGACTCAATAACCTGGTCTTCTGGACGCGTGGGTTCGGGAATGCCAAGGACGCGCGCTTGCGCCTTCTTCTCGCAGCGGGCCGAGAGGCCCGCTGCAGGATGTTCCGCCGATTTGGCCCATCGTGACGAATACACCGTCGCGTTCGTGGCCGCGCTGCGCGGACGGACCCTCGCGGGGGCACGCGTCGACGCGGACTTCAACGCGGATGGAAGGATCACCGCACGCGAAGCGCATGGCCACGTGGTGGGTAGCCTCGAATCTATCGATGTTCCTTTCGCAACTTCAGATCGCTTCCTGGAGGTGGTCGCAACCGACGCCGTCGGGAAGTGGCGCGCCCCGCGGAACTGGTCGAGATCTGCGTTCGACGTTGGATTCGACCCTTGGGAGAAAGCGGTTGCCAAGCTCCTGCGTGCACGACTCGTAGTGGGTCCTTCGACGGGTTCTTCGATGGAACCGGGATACCTCCGCCGCATCGCCGTGCGGGGCAGGGAGCTGGCGCGAGCATTGAGAGCGGCGGAAACGAAGGCGGTGGCGGCAGCCGAGCGGCTCGACGAGATCGTGTGGGACATGCAGGAGGAGCTCGCCCGCCGCGATCCCGTTTTCGCTGTTCCGTTGTCCATTCACCATGGGACAGGTCTGCTGCCCAGTGCGGAAACTCTCTCGCGCGCGCGAGAGAGGTTCCAATCGCATCCCCGAAAAGACGAACTCGTCCGAGCGGACGCGGCCGCGCGCGAAACAGAAAGTGAACTGTTGCGCGTTACGCACGAAGCGGCCGCGTGGGAACGCTATGAGCGTCTGTTGAAAAGTTCGTTGGCGCGACGCCTGCTAGCTGGCGAAGGGCCTCGAATGAGGGAAGCTGCGGGTCCGCGAGCGCGCGCGGCCATGCATGCGCGCATCGTCGCTTGCGAAGATGAGGCTTGGATCGACTGATGCCACGGATGGAATGCGACGTTGAAGCGTTTCGCCGGACATGGGAGAGTCCGGGTGCGCGTCGAATTGTGCGCGCGCCCGCGAGGTCGAGGAGAAGGAGTGCTATCGTGGAAGTCGACTGCACCTGGCATGGGGTTTTCCACCAGCCTTTGGCGCGCGTCTGGTGCGCGCTCACCTCCGACGCAGAGCTGGGCATTTGGTTCGATCTCGATACGCGCCTCTACCTCGAGCCCGGTGGCGAAATCATCGCTCCGGGAGGCACTCAGTTTCGAGGGCTTTTCAAGCGCGGCACCGCGCGCGAAATCATGCCCGGGAAGTCCATAGCTTGGGATTGGCCATTAGGTGACGTCGAGACGTTGGTTGTCTGGTCGCTCGCAGAGGAGCGCACAGGAACGCGGCTCTCGGTGCGGCACGTCGCGCGCGCGGGGGCGACGGCCCTCTTCGCCCCGCGTGGCATGGAGGATGCGCTGAAGAATTTTTGGATGCAGGACCTCGTTTGCCTCAAGTATTGGCTCGAGACAGGGACGTCTCCTTCGCGCAGCCAGTTTGGACTTCTGCCTCGCGAAAGCGTGGAGGTCATCCTCAACCTACCCATTCCCGCCGAGCGTGCGTGGGAACTCTTCACACGACCCAACGAACTCGACGAATGGGTGGCACATGGGTCGAGCATCGATCTTCGACCCGGTGGAGCTGTCTCGTTAGGTCGGGGTCAAGGTCCCGAGCGTGTTTTGGAGGTCGAGCCAGGGCGCAGGTTGAAGTTCAATTGGTTTCTCGAAGGAAAAGAAACATTCGTGGTGTGGAGCATCGATGCGGGACGAAACGCGTCAAGTTGCCTCGTGCGTATCGAGCACTCGGGATTCGGACCGCTTGTTCGCGATGCGCTCGAGGCCTCACATGAGGATTGGCTTACCCTTCTCCACGCCCTGGCCGTTTACGCGGAAACGGGTGAAGGGCTCTCGAGCTGGTATGGTCCTGGGAATTGAAGCACACTCCTCTGCGAACGACGCCCACTCCTCCTAGTGCGCGGCGCTTGATCGGAAGTCTCCGAAGTCTTGGGGCTGCAGAGGCATGTATCGGCCGATGCCACGCTGAGCGAGTTCTTCTTGCACCCGCATCTTGGCTTCCTTGAATCGGCGCGACAGGAGGACGAGCTCGTTCTCGGTGAATTGCTCCTTGGCCATGTCGAAGATTTCGTCCTCCTCCTTGTCGACGTGGTGCTTCACGAGCGCTTCGAGCTCGTCGACCATGGTGGTGAAGTTCGAGGTCGATGGCGACGACGAACGGATCCGCTCTAGAAGCGACTTCATGCGCACGTGCTCGCCCTGCGCGTGATCGATGTCGGCTCTCATGCCGCGCGTGCGGAGCGTCTCGTAGAAGGTCTCCTCCTCGGCGAGGGTATGGGAGTTGAGGTCGGAGTACAGCTGCAGGAATCGTTCCTGTGCTGTTTGCGAATCGGCCGCGGACTTGATTTCCTTGAACAACGCGCTGACTTTGCGGTGGTCGATGGCGAGCACCGATGTAATGGGCATGTCCTCGATGGGTCGGACCATACCCCCAGCGATGCCGCCCGTGGCCACCGCGAAGGTGTCCTTGATGCGCGCCCAAAGCCCTTGCTCCAGTGCCTCGCCCGCAATTTGGTAGGTGCCGATGACTTCCATCATCGCCGTGGCTTTCTTGGCGTGCGAGATGTTGTCGGCGTTCACCGCGGCCATGGGCCCGACCGCGAGCTTGACGTCGGGCTCGCTGACCTGCGCGACTTTATGGACGATGTTTCCACACGCTATCTGCATTTGCTTGAGAAAACCGTACTCCGCTATCTTCTCGAGGAACGAGTACTCGCTGCCTTGGAGGATGCGGCGCGCGAGCTCGATGTGGTCGAGCGTCGCGGGTTTGGGCTGCGCGCGCAAGCCGTGGTTGATCTCGACGGTTTCGATGAGCTTGTAGTTCTTGTCGTCCTCGTCTACCAGTTTGCGAATGTCGTCGCGAAAATCGGCGTCGTCCACCTGCGACAGCAGCCAGTCGTCGAAGAGGACGATCATTGCCTGACGCGCCTTGATGTCGGCTATTTCGCTTGCGATGCCTTCACGTTTGGTCTGCGGGTTTGCGGATTGCATGGGAACCTCCTTGCGTCTCGAACGTTACCTGGGAGCGGGATCGAGGCACTCCCCGTGATACCCCGTGGAGTCGATGTCACGACCTTTTCATCGGTCCAGCGCCCGAATTGCGATGCGAGAAGCGGCCGCATCCGCGTATTGAATTGGGAGCGGGGCGTAAACTTTGCCCTGCCAGGAGGAATCCCGCGTGACGCGCATGGTGCTCCCTGTTCTGGCCGCGTCGATGGCGTTGTCCTTTCTGAACGCAGGCTGCATTGCCATCGGCCAGCGTCCTTCGGAGATCAAAAGCAGCCAGTACGAGACTGTTCCTCCTCCGCCTCCTCCTCCCGGGAAGTCGCCACGGCGCTGGCCGAGCTCAATCGTCCGGGAAGCGCCCTCAAGGTCGTCAGTAGCAGAGACTCCGGACGCCGTCTCGAGGCTGTCCTCGGCGATCTCGAGGTGGCCACGCGAGAACTTCTCGCTACCGCTGTGAACTTAAGGACGACCTCCGACCACGCCCGCAGCGTAGTCGCGAAGGTCGACTCGGGCAAGGGAACGCTCGGACTGCTGGTGAACGACAGCTCGCTGTACGACGACGCCAAGACACTCCTTGGCCGCGCAAATCGTAACAGGGCTGTGAAGTTCCTCATCCGCAGCACCCTCGCCGGCGGCGAAGGGGAAAACGATGTGCTGCCTGCCGGGGGGGCGGGGATTAGCGGCAGGTTTCCAACGTGGCGCCCACGGAGTACCGCACGTCGAGTCCGTCGATGGACACCGAGACCTGCGCTTCGGGCGTCTGCTTGTCGACGCTGATGACGAGGCCAGCAACGGAATCGATTTCACGCGGGCGCTGGGCGCCGCAGAAGCGGTTGAAAGCGTTGTCGCCGGATTGGCCGCGCCGCGTGCGAACGGGTACGGGTGAGATCGTGTCCAAAGCGATGTTGAGGATGGCCGCCGGTGCAAAGGTGACCTCGGCCATCGCCAGGTTGCGGATAAGATCGGCCGGGTTCGAACGGCCATTGGGAAGGCGACGGGCGAAATTCGTGGTTCCGACGATGCGAACACCCGCTCCGGCCGACTTCACCAAGCCGTACGTAACGGTCTGTTCGATTCCGGAAATGAAGAAGCCCTGCTCGAGGGTGCCGGGAATGCGGTAGCGGCATCCGCTTTGGAGGTCCCCCGTGCGGCGGTTGGAACGGAAAACCGAACCGAGTTGGGTGAAGATGGCGGTGATTTCATTGCCGTTGGCAATGAGGAATGCATCGGCCTGGCGTTGGGGGCCATCGACGAACCGGCAACCGACGCCCAGTGACTCCACGCGCGAGGTGTCGAAGTCTAGCGAATCAGCCGAAGCCGTGCTGGCTGCGAGGAGGGAGGCGAAGCAGGAGACGGCGAGCGGGACCACGGCGGCGATGAGGCGCATGTGGTGCGCATGGCCAATGGGGAGAGTAGCGGTGCTGGCGGTCATGCTTTGCTTTCCTTGCATTCTGAGAACAGGCCCAATTCTTAGGTCGGCTTCGTAACAGGAAAAAACGTGAACGACGACTGAAAGACACGCAAGCCCTGGGGAAACTCTTGGCCTGTGGTGGAAGCTATACCGTCGAGCCAGGTTTTGTAACTGGCGACGACAGAGGCAACGGCGTCATGAGGCAAAGAAAAAGCGGCCGAGGTAAAATAGCTGTCAGAAGCCTTATAGCGAGCGTCGACAATGCGTTCGGCCTCTCTCAAGACTGCGCGTATGTGATTGCGCTCGCTGAGCGAATGGGTGGCCTGGCCAGATGGATGTGGAGACGGCCTTTGCCGGATTCTTCGCCGAGATCGAGGAGCCCGAGCTCCTTCATGTGCGCCAAGATAGCTGAAGCCTCGGGCATGGGAATGTCGAATCGGGCCGCGACGTCTTTCGTCAAAGATTTCAGGTCTCCCGGGTGCGACCCTTGTGCGTCAAGCAGGTAGACGACGACAGCCGGATAATACCACTTGTCGAGGAGACTGGCTGAAGGAAGATCCACGCTGATGTGGCGATGCCTCTCCGCGAAACCTTGTACGTGGTCGGAATCGGAATCTCTCGCTGGTGTTTTCGACAGTCTCTCTAAGCGCACTTCGAAGTAGGCTCGCTCTTCAGAAGATGTCGCGTCGTCCCTGCGTACCATTGCTTCGAATAAATCTGTTTCGTACTCATCCCACTTAAGCGCACGAGCCAGTTTCAACAGGGTCGACATTCGAAGATTTCTCTTCCCAGACAGCATCATCGAGAGGCCCGCCGCCGAGAGTCCCAGTTCTTGGGCCAGCCTTGCCGAAGTGAACTGCGGGTTCGATTCCTTTTCTAACGCCAGGCGGCGCTCGAGAAAAACCCGGTAGGGCTCTTTGGGAAGTGCGCGTGCACCTTCTCGGGTCATTGGTTTCCGACGGAGACAATGGCGCCTTGGCCTGGGGGAGTCATCAAGACAGTCGAACTCGTCACTGCAAGAACAGTCACGTCCGAGGGAAAGCGTGCGTCGAAGGGAACCACATGCCCTTCGACGCAAAGGAACACACGGTCTGCAGGAAGTAGGCTAGACCTCGCATCCTTGGCCGATGCATAAAGGCCGTGCGCTGCCTCGTCCGTGTGGCCCACCAGAGCGTAGGTGCGCTGCTCTTGAATGGCCTCCATTCTAAGGGCTGCACGGTTCGACGCATCGTTCACCTCTCCGAAGGCGAATTGCGAGGCCGCGAAACAGAGGGACACGAGCGGACTCAATGCCATGGGTCACCCTTTACACGACTTCACCAGAACCGGTGAACTCAATACGTTTCAGTTGATGGCAGCTACGCAAGTCACCTTGGAAGGCAAAGGCTGAACGGGCTGCGGAACAGGGCACGTGACCTTCAAGAAAGGATTCGTGTCAATACGAAGACTGCGGGAGTATGTTCCTTCAAAGGAACCAAACGAGACTTCCCGGAGAACGAGGAAAGTCGACGCGCGAGCGGCGTAGCATTCGGTTTTCCACTGGTCGGCAAGCCAGTCGATTTCAGCCAGGTCCGATCGGACAAGCATCTGGGTGGTGGGCAAAAGTTGAATCGAAGCGTTGGGTTCCACGATTCGAGACGTACCATCCTCATAATGCTCAGAGATGACTGCGTGCTTTTGTGTGATGTCGAAGTCGGCGATCACTCGGGTGCCGATCTCGGCCGGTCCTTGAGAGGTAACAAGGCATGAAAGTTGAGCGATTCCGCCGAGAACAGGCATTACAATAGACATGAGAATTCTCCTATGGGGGTTGCTTGAGGCTTGACTTTCGGAGCGGTGAAGGAGCCTGAAGTGTCAAACTCGATTCGATTTCCGCCGACCTCCTTAGAACTACCCGGCACCCTGGCCGCTCACAATGCGAACCCGGCGTGCCGGGGGGGAGTCCGCGCGCAATGAGTTCACATAATGTGAAGTCGGCGACCAAGGTCGCGCAGGAGTGACTTCGATGCTTCAGAACGGCCCCAGCCTCGGTCTCGAATAAGATGCTGAGCTGGCCTATCCGCGCCCAGGAGTGCTGTGAGCCCGAGCCTGCGAGCCATGGTCGTCCTCAGAGGGCGGGGCGACCTCGAGCTCCGTCGTGAGGTGGGTGTTACCCATTCGCGAACAGGCATTCTCG
>JBIKVI010000026.1:0-23744 GCA_044356935.1 Silvanigrellaceae bacterium
GTATTTGGGAAGGCACCTCGCCCAGCCACGGACGCTCTTCGTTTACAAAATGTGCCGCGGCCTGATTCGGCACAGATTTTCCCGCGTCCGGCTTTCCCTGCGCACACCAAGCCGCAAATCTGTTCTCGTCTTCAGCGACCTTGAGGTTCCACACCACACCGTAACAACCTATCCAACGCGCGAGCTTCATGGCGCTGTCAGGCGAAAGTTGGCGGGTGATCTCGACCTTCTTGCCACGCTGGAGCCGCATGGGAACTTGACCTCCAAACCCTCTGCGAGGGGTCTTCCACGAAACTTGTCTCCAAATGCACTGCCAACTGCTGGAATGCAACGGTGAAGGGGTCATGTCCATTTGTTGGTCATTTTCCCCCCAAAACTGGCCGTCGCCAATCTCGTCGGGAAGCTCAAAGGAAAATCGAGCTTCGTACTGCGCCGCGACTTCGGACATCAGCTTCGCAAAAAGCTCTGGGGCGATCACCTCTGGAGCCTAGCTCACGCGTCCGAATCGGCGTAACCTTCTCACCCCCCAATTGGGTCCTGCCCCACCCCCACGAGGAGGCCCCATGAGAATCAGCGACGTTGCCTTTCGCACGACCGACTGGAACGCAATCTCTTGCCGTGGTCCTTCAAGGCGCGCACGGCGTCGACCTGATTGTTCCGTCGTATTTATCAGGCCCTTAGGCCGACGTAGGCGCAGAAGCGCTTGCAATCAAAGTCCAAGAACGAAATTGTGGCTGCCGCTGATCGGGTCAGTGTGCCAGATGCCGTTTTTCACGATGGCCAACTCCGTCCTGCAGGAATCTTTGTCCCCGCCGAATCCGGCATACGCAATCTGGCGACTTGAAAAGTCGTTTGCGATGAAAGGCGCACCACCTGAGCTTTGGAAGCCATCCAACTGAAGGGAAGACTGATAGGTCCAAGAGTTGGGGTAACGACTTGCTGTGCAGTTCAGGACGACGACGGCACGGAAACTGCCGAACTCACTGGTCTGAATGCTGATCTGAGTCAAGTTCCTGGTCCTGTTTCCCCAAGCGTCGGCTTCGGACTCTTGGATGGCCGCGCTAACGAAGATCTCCAAGCCCTCGGCGGACTTCAGATTGATGTTCTTCACCAGACGATTTTCACTCGCGGAGGCTACCCCAGAGAAGAGAGCAAGGACGGCTGCAAGACCCATGAATTTCGAGATATTTTTCATTTTTGGCTCCTAAGTTTGTTGGCCACTGCACCGCTTGCAATGTCAAAAAAACCTTAGCCCATGGAAACTCGAGTCGAAACGTTCAAGGTACCAATTGGTCAAAACGTCGGACTGAACGGGATGCGACTTGACGTCGAGGGGCGAGGTCATCAGTCGACGTCGCAACGCGCGAAGCCTTCTCCGACCTCGATGATTTTGCACGCATGCAAAGTGAGGTCTGGATTGAAGACGTAACGAACGACTTGGCCAGATGCGTTGCCGTCATCGATGCTCAGCCGCCCCGAGGAGTCGTAGCGGACCCTCTGCACCGAATCGAAAGCGTTTGTACTGCCTGGGGCTGGGTACTCGCCTTTCGTAGGCATGCGCACGAGGTTCTTTGAGCCAGTCCGGGCGTCGACGATGAAAACGAAACTCCATGATGAGAGAAGTTTGTAGTCGGCGTATACTCCAACGGCAACTTTTCCTGTGCGCGGGTTTACGTCAAGTTCAGTCAGAAACACGCCACTCAAGAGTTGTGGACGACTGGTGTAGGGCTCGACATCAGTATCTAACCAGTTCAGCGCGGTGGCTTGGAAGCTTGAGGCGTCCAGCGTCAGACGACCACCGATGACGCCGGCTCCTGTCAATATGAGTGTCTTGGAATCCTCCGAGAATGAAGCGGTAACGTCGGCGTTCGCGTGCATGGTCTCTGCGCTCTTGGCGAAGGCGGGAGAGGCCACGACGGAGGTGAGCGAGAGTGCCGCGGCGAGGATCATGACGTTTGACATCGGGAATCTCCTTTTGAATGGGGGGCGGTCCGAGACGGACGCGTTATTGGTTTAGCGCGGCCATAGACTTGTGACCACATGTCCCCAGTTTCACATTACCTGTAAGATTATATTGGTTTTTTTTGCGTCGATCGAGCCTCCTCGCATGCTCGAGACAGCATGCGAGGAGGTGCTCAGGCACATCAGATTGATCGGAACGCTCTCAAGACCCGCGTGGAAGCTTTGTCGCAGATCCTATCTCCTCATGGCTCGAGGCGACGAAGGAGGCTGATCAAAGCGTAAAGTGACATTCAACCACAAGCCGGGAGGGGCGGAGAAATCAAAGTCGCGAGGTCGCACTTTTGCCAGTTTCCCTTTCGCCCAATGCGCCGTCGGCAAGCGGCCCAAAAGCACTGGCGCTGACTGAAGAACGAGGATAAGACGTGCTCCCCTGAGTTTCCCCGGCTGGCAAGTTGAATGGTCTGGCTTCCCGCTCGCGAAAGGCGCCGCATGACCTCCCCTGTCCACGATCCTCGCTCCCCCAAAGAACCCTTACCCAAAGCCGTCCTCGTGGGCGTCATCCTTCCCGGCATGACAGATGCCGAGAACGACGCTTCTCTGGATGAACTCGAACGCCTCGTCACCACTCTGGGCTTCGAGCCCGTGGCCAGGCTCTCCCAAAGACGCCCCTCCCTCGGAGGGGGTGTGGTCCTAGGCGACGGCAAGCTGCACGAACTCGCCCGCATCACCGGAGGAACCGGCGAGGTCGGCACTCGCGCGGTCCGCAAGGCCACCAAAGCGGAACTGCGTCGCGAGAAGGAAAAGGAACAAGAGAACGAGGAGTCGTCGGAGGAGGACGTGCCCCAACCGTTCGCCATGGCATCCGACGACGACGCCACCGACGTCGAGAACGAGGGCTCGACGGGAGGAGAGGGCGTCGCACCGGGCGTCAAGGCCGACGTCGTTGTCTTCGACTGCGAGCTCTCCCCCTCTCAGCTCGCTAACCTCCAACGCGCCACCGGAGCCGAAGTCCTCGATCGCACCGGCGTCATCGTCGAGATATTCAGTCGGCACGCACGCACCCGCGAAGCGCGCCTGCAGGTGGAAATTGCTCGCCTCGCCTATCTCGCGCCTCGTTTACGCGAGACGGGAGGAAACACCGACCGTGGTGGTGGCGGCGGCATCGGTGGACGTGGCGCCGGTGAAACCGCGCTCGAGCTCGACAGGCGCCGCATCCGCGATCGGATCGCCGAGCTGCGTGCCGAGCTCGAGGACGTTCAGCGCGAGAGCACGGCACGCAGGGCCCGCCGAACCGAACAGGCCACGGTGGCCTTGGTCGGCTACACCAACGCCGGAAAATCGTCGCTCATGAGGGCGCTCACGGGTAGTGAGGTCCTCGTCGCCGATAAGCTCTTCGCCACGCTCGACACCACTGTCCGCGCACTCCACCCCGAGAGCACACCCCGCGTGCTCGTATCCGATACCGTGGGCTTCATAAAGCGCCTGCCCCACGACCTCGTGGCGTCGTTTCGATCGACGCTCGACGAGGCCCGCAACGCCTCCCTCCTCTTGTTCGTGGTCGACGCCTCCGACGCCTCATTCCGTCAACAGCTCGAAGTCACCCGCCAGGTGCTCGGCGAGATAGGAATTGAGGATATTCCCAGCCGCCTCGTCCTCAACAAGTCCGATCGGCTCGACGACGCCTTGAAGTCCACCTTGGCGGCGGAGTTCCCCGACGGCGTGTTTCTTTCTACGCGTTCCAAGGAGGACGTGGCCAGCCTGCGCGACGTCATACTGAACTTCTTCGAACGCGATCACGTCGAAATCGATCTCGTCCTGCCTTACGACAAGCCAGGGCTCGTCGGCGACGTAAGGCGTAACATGCGCGTCCTGTCGGAGTCCTACGACGAAACGGGCACGACACTCCGCGTGTCCGCGCTCCCCGGGACCATCGACGCATTCCGCAAGCGCCACTCAATGATGAGCGAGGATGCCGAATCCGAGGAATAACAGGTTGTTATGCGCGAAGACGAAAGTCTTCTCGCGGGCCGACCGATACGTGAGGATGACCCGGAAGGCATTTGAAACCGGGGCTCGCCACGTGGAGGTTCCATGGTCCGCTCTCATGCGCGCAGTATCGTCGTTCCCGCAATCGCCCTCGCGGCCTGCGTGGCAGGCTCCTGCGGGAGCTCTAAATTCGGATCCTCGTCGAAAAAGGAGTCCCGAAAAGAAAAGGTCGCAGACTCCACAGGCATTGAACGCGATGGCGATGGGCGCGTCGACGAAACTGACGCGCATGGGGGGAGCGACAAGACTGGCGGTGACGGGTCAGAGTCGGGCGAAGGAGGCCGCGATTCCTCGTCGGACGGATCTTATCCAGGCAATGCACCCGATGGGAGGGGGGAAAAACTCTCGACGGCCGCGCAAGCCATCGTGACTGCGTGCGCCAAAGGGCCGAAAATCAAGCAAAGCTTCAAGATCGCCTTCGAAGCGGTCAAGGGTACGAAGGAAAAGCCTGCGTGCACGTATGTGGGCGGCGAAGTCAAGTCCTTCGAGGGCAAGCGCGACTTCATCCAAGGAATCGGCTCACAGAGCAAGTCGGTGGCGCTCCCCGCGGGTGCCGTCCTTTGCTCGCAAAAAATATTCTCCGCGCGCTCTACGGAATGGGTTTACGACGATGAAATCGTCCTCACACTCAATGGAGTCATCCTTGCCACGACCCAAAAGAAGTACCTCGACTACGACGAAAAACCCACGTTCGCAAAGGAGGCGGCAGGCTGGCTGTTCTCGTGGGATCGCCTCGCCGCGCGTCGCATGAACAACTACCAGTCGCAAAACCCTTCCGACAGGTACTGTTACGCTACAGACACCTCCAACTGCCAGATGCCCTTCACCCAGAAGGAAGGCCTCGTGAATCTCGAACTCCCCACCGAGGCCCTCGCACCTCTCTCCGCCAAGATACAAGTCGACAAGAAATTCGAGCTCGGACTCCATGTGACGGGCGATGACGAGTCCGACATCGACTGTCAGCACTCGGGCATAGAGCTCACCGCGGAACTCGAGTACGTGAAGTAAAGCCCATCGTTTCTCAATCGTCCGACGCCACCGTCCCAGTGGGTGGAGTCGTGCACACGCCCTCTCCCGCCAGCGCCGCGGGCGAGGGCGAGGGCTCGGAGGGCTCGGAGGGCGATGTGACTTCAACGCCGGCGCGCTGGAGCGCGCGAATGTCGACGTAGCGCGGTTGATCGGGTGTCCACTTTGGCCAGGTATCCACCACGCGCCGCGGACGCCCTTCTGGATTCACGCGGGCATAATATTCGTTGATAATGGCATTCTCCGCGAGCACGTCAAAATCCCTCGCGCCGGCCTTCGCGACGAAGGCATCCTTGAACGCTTTCAGGCGCCACTCCTTTCCAGGCTCCTTGAAGAACGTGGCGGGCTTGCCTTCGAACGTCGTCAGGTCGCTCACCTGGAAACAGTGCTCGATGGCTTCGACGACGTTGGGTTGGAGACCTTTGCACGCAGGCTCGAGCCTATAGGCCGCGATGCGTCCGCCGAGGCAGGCGCGGTAGGGGTCCTTGGGGAGGATGCAATAGAAGTGCTGCTGGAGGTCCAGGTTGCCACGCGCGCGGGAGTTCTTCAGGCACCCTTCGATCTGAGCGGTGTACTGATCCAACTTCGGTGTATCTGTTGGAGTCAGCGCGCGACGCGCATCGAGCATCGCATAGAGAAGCGCTTTGCCTTCCGGCGAGACACCGTCGATGGGAGGGCTCCCGGTGGGAATCCCGTAGTCGGCGGCGGCGGGATCGCGCGCCACGAGCGGACTTGATGTGTTGGAACTCTGTGAAGCCTGCACTGGCATCATCGGCCCCATGGAGGGCGCCTTCCATTCGGGCAGCCCCTCGGGAGCTTCACCCACGCGAGGGATGATGCTCACGCTCGTCTGGCCACCGAGCCGCGTGTTCATCTCCATGCGGCACTTGAGCCCGTGAAGGTCCGCTTCCTTACTCTCCTCGTTCGACAGCGCGTACGCACCGCGCCCTCCCATGACAGCGTCGAAGGCCTCGCCGCACGACCTCACGAATCCCCGACGCCGACCCCTTTCGTCGGGCTCCTCCTTGTCGTCTTTGGCGAGTCCCATGAGTTCCTGAAAGGTTCTGACGACGGGCTCATCGGGATAGGGCTTCTCGGGATCCGGCTGCCCATCGGGGCCAAGCGACATAATAACGTAACGACCATTGGCCGTGCCCGGAGGGAGACAATTGGGCTGCCCAGGGGAGATGTTCTGGCCGTCGCAAGCCACGAATGTGTGCGGAACTCCTCCGCACAGCATGAACGTGTCACCCTGCCTCCCGCATGCCGCCCGCGGTCCTGGCTCGCCGCCAGGCGCGTGCGACGCCCCGCGAGCACGCGCCCCGGGGGACGCGTTGAATTCTCGCGATTTGCATGCCTGCTCCGCGAGAGCCAGGACGAGCATCGAGGAGGAAAGGAACACGAGGGAAACGAGGTTGCGCGAACGCATGGGACCTCCGACGCCTTACAAGGACACTTCGAGCATAGCGCCTTTTCGTGGTGGCGAGATTCCGACGCGTCCCCTGCATTTTTTCGCCATCGCGCTGGCGTGCGACGTTGCCGAACCCCAGTCCGACATGCCTGCCAACGGCGGGCCGGTGCGCGAAGGGGAGGACGGACGCATGCGCGGCAAGGTGAAATCGGCCTCCACGAGAGCCTATGACACACGCTTCGGATCGTGGGCCTCCTGGGGCCGCGCGGAAATGCTCGCGATCCTGACGACCGCTCTCGTGGCAACCATGGGATGCGAGGCGCGCATCGCGGCCCGCGATCCACAAGCTTTGCGAGCGCATGACGAAGTGGCCGAGAGAGCCCGCACGCCATGGCCGTTTCCGACTCCCGATGAGCCGCCGGGAGGAACGCCGCGTCCAGACTCATCGCCTACGGCGCGCCCGAGCGCGGGACCCACGGCAAGCCCTGGCTCCGATCCAAGCGCCACTCCCACGCCTGACTCCTCACCAACACCCTCTGGGACGCCCTCCACGGCTCGCGCCACGCAGCTCACTCCACCCGAGGCGAAAGCCTACAAGCTCGGCGACGAGCTTTTGCTCCGAGTGAAATTCGACAAACCCGTGCTCTGGACGGGAGCACCTACCGTCGTTCTGAAAGAGGGAACCCAACGATTCGCGTTCGAGCCCATCCTAGGACTCTCCAGCGACACGCACACCTACCGTTACGTCGTCGCGGCGGGCGACCAGTCCGGGGGGGGATTAACGCTCGAGCCGAAGTTCGATTTGAGTGCGGGCTCGTTGCAGGAACGAGAAGGCGGCGCCGTGGAAGACGCCCTGCCTTCGGACGTTTCCTTTACCGGAATCACTCTGGACGGCATCCAGGAAAGGGCAGTCCGGGTCGTCCTCCCTCCGGCAGGCGCCTATGGCGACACCCTCGACGTCATGGTGGAGTTCGCGCACGACGTCACCTTGCGGGGTACTCCCTCGCTCCAGCTCCTCGTAGATACCGACCCACCCTCCGCCACCGGGGCCCTGCGCCAAGCGCCAGCCGTGGCAGCCTCAGGCAAAACGGTCACGTTCCGTTACACCGTCATGCCCGACGACAAAGATCTCCTGGATGGCGTGCGCTTCTCGCGCGACCTTCAACCGGGCTCAGCTGAATCCCAGCTCGACGTCGTCATGGGAAGCAATGGCAACCCCGTTGCCGACTCTCTGGCCGACGCGGCGTGGACCGGCGGACCGGTGAAGGTCGGACGGGAGCTGCCTCTGCAGACGCTCTACGCGCACTTCAAGGTGGAGCGAGAGAGGCTCTCCGAAACGTCTCCCTGCGCGGCAATGGCGTTTCCGTGGTCCGGGGGATCTCTCGTGGGGTGCTGGCTCAACTCGCTGGGCGGAACCATCCGCCTCGAGGGCGCCGCCGCTGCTGGAACGACGCCGGAATCGCGTCCAGCGCTCACCCTGAGCGGGACCTCATTTTCGGTCCCCGCGCTTACTTTCGGCCCGGCCGGGCCCAACGATGGCGAGAAGTCACTGCGATTCCCTATGGGCGCGAGCCCCGTAACAGCGGGAAGTCGTTTCGTCGTCATCGCTTTCGAACACGCCAACGCTGGAGCGGTGGAAGTCCCCCTGCTGTGGCTCGACCCCAACCGCGCCATAGTCTTCTCGCCGGCGGAGAACGCGATTCGACTCTTCGACGGAACCATGTTGGCTCCCGGTTCCATGGCGACGCAGCCACGCACAGCCCTCGTCAACGCAACGCTTCCCGCCAACACGCCTCTCATCGTGGGCCTCGCCGACGACGGCGTGAAGACCACCCTGCTGCAATGGATTGGATCCAGCGCCACACGACGCGATGCCGTCGTGACGCCCTCGGGCGGCGCAACCAACGCCTTCGCGTGGACGCTCGATGCCGCGACCCTCGGCGGACGCCTTCAACCCGGGCTGGCCGCGTTCCAAGGAAACATCGCCGAGGTCCTCGTCTACGGCGCACTCACCACCGAGGAGCAGGCGCGAGTGTTGTGCGTTCTTGCCAAGAGGCACCTAGGCTTCGGAGGCGAATGCTTCCTTTGACCCCTCGCGCGCGGGGCGCGGCGGCACTCCACAGGGCGACCCAGGGCTCGTCAAAACGCCAAGCCCAACCCGAGGCCTACGATGGCCCATCCCGTGCGGACCTCCTTGCGGCCTAGGCGCCCAAGATCCTTTTCTGTCCGGAAATCTTCGTAGCGCATGAAGAGGAACGCGGAGAGAGCAGATTGCGCGCTTGGGCTGCCGAATCCCAAGCCCCTCGCGCCGCGGGTTTCCACGCCGAGGTGACGCACCGAGACCTTGTCGGAGGAGTAACGGATGGCCGCGAATCCAAGAAGGCTAGCGCTCCAGGGTCCAACGTGCGCTTCCACCTCCGGACGCAAGCCATAGACGAGGGCGGGACCCAACTCCACATCCGACAGGACGGCACGTCCGTCGCGGCCACGCCCCACGTCGAAACGACCCGCCAGTGCCAGGGTCCCGACGAAGGGAGTCAAGAAGAAACGCACGGGACTCCCGGCGGGTGTCCCGAACCGCGCGCCCAAATCGAGATTCCAACGTCTGTGGGTGCGTTCGCCATCCGCGTGGGAGGCGCGCGCCCGCGGAAGCATGTCGAACGCCAAGGCGACTCCCACACCCGACGCCAAATTGACCACAACGCCCCCGTGCAGACTCCAAATTTCCTTAGCGAGAGCGTCTCCTGCAGTATCGATCACCTTGCCCACGGCAAGGTGCAGAGCGCCTCTCGAAGGCTGCCCCCCATGTTGCGATCCGACGTTCCCCTGGGGCGTTAGCGGGTTCGTTCCCGTTTCAGTCGTCGAATCGCTCGGAAGCTCCTCTTCGACGTCCAAATCATCCAATGGATTCTCGTCGCGCACGCGTTCCCTCGCCCTCGTGGAAGAGGATGTTTCTTCAGCTTTCCCCGCGCCGGGCCGAGCGCTCTTCGGAGATCGGTCCCCGCCATCGGCATCTTTCATGCCGCCGTCAAGTGGGCCGCCATCGGCGTCGACCAACGGAACAATAGCCAAGTCGTCGAAGCCGACGAATTCCTGGGCCTTCAACTCGTTCCCTTGAACGATGCCTTCTGGACCACTCTCGACGAAACCGCCGATGCCGAGGTTCTCGTAACGCTTTCCCCCGGCCAAGAGCGATCCCGCGGGGACGCTCGCTCCACCGGACAAGAGCGTCACACGCCCCCTTTCAAGCACGAGTCCGACCTCTCCGTCGAGGATCTGTGCGCGCGCGCCGGGATGAATGAGCCAGCGATCGCCCGAAGCCATCGACAATTCCATGGACGCATCGCCAGGGGTTTCCACCACGTCGCCATCAAAAAGCGGGAGATCGACTTCGACGCGAATGACCCGCGTGCGCTGCCCGTTGTAAATGGCGTCCTGCGTCTGGCGTTTCGGTTTGGGAGGCGCGCCTTTGCGCCATTTGGCCTCGTGGAGGAATGGCGAACCGCTAAACTGCGCGACGTGTGCAACCGGATCGGCGCTCGCTACTTCCGACGCGACGGCGCCACCGCCACCAAGGGGGACCGCGTCCTTCGCGGCGAACGCCGCACCCATGGGACCTGTGGGACCAATTGGACCAATCGGACCCACGATGAACAAGACGAGAGCCAAGGTCGTGCCGAGCGCGCGCGCCGTGTCGCCCTTCGAACCGCCTTCGAGACGACCCATGCTCACCTCCCCGGGACGTGCCCGCCCGTGCCTCCCATTCTAGGTAACATCGGCGAGAGCGGGGCCGCGCGGGCGTCATTGCCCCGTCGCGCTGCCCCTAAGGGCCGTCACACGGGGAAAAGATCGACGAGGAAACACACCACCTCCTCCTCCGGCGACTCCGCGATGACGGCACGGGTCTCCTCGACGAACGTGCGCACCATTTCCTCGAGCCGCGCGATGTCGGAGCGCGCCAGCGAGAACACGGAAGTGTACTGGATGGGCGCGTCGCGGCCAGAGTGGATGGCTTCCACGGCCTTCGCCCGCCACCCTGCGTGGTTCACGCGTGCTAGGGGTGACTGACGCGGCAGGTGGAGGAAACGGCTCGTCAGGGTCCAGTTCTCGCGATCCTCACGGCGCGCGAGTCCCATGTGCTCAAGCGAGACGAGCGTGGCTTCCACGTGGGATTGGGGAAGCCGCAGGCGCGCCGCAAGGGCTGGAGCAGAGCGGAGCTCGGGGATGCTCAGGTCAACGTGCACCGCCGCATTGACCCACGAGGGGACACTGTCGTGGTCGCCATCCGAAGCCTTATCGGAGCGGCCTACGCGGCGGGCACCATCGATCAGTTGACCACCTACGGTTACGGCATCGAAGGCGGAATGAGCTTGTGCGTTGAGAGAACTCGCTTCTCGGATTCTCGGCAGTTTGAAGCCCTCAAAAGCGCAATAGACGCAATCCCCTTCGATGCGAGCCGGACCTCGAAGTCCACTCAGTTCGAAGCCGCCTGCCCTAAGCGAACCACACCGTAACAAAAGTCACATGTCTTCGAATCGGAGCCACGCCATGTTCCCGCCGCTGTTCCCTCGCATCGAGGTCCTGCCTGCATTTCTCATTGCAGCGTTCTTTCCCGTCGCGCTTGGAGGCGCGATTTCGAGCAGCGGACTCGAACAGGCAATTACCTACACCTGCCACACTCTCCCTGAGCGCGCATCGCAGGGTTTGACGCTGCGTATCGAGCGGGACATAGACATGGTTAGGCACCGCATTGTCCTCGTGGAGAATCGCGGCGTGCCACTCGCGGCGGGCCTGTTCCCAGCGATCGTGGAACGCACACACCCGGCAAACACACGGGCGTCGCCGGGGCTCCGTTTCGTTGACTCTTCCACCGGCATCCGCGTGGACGTGCTCGTCGACGAACACGCGGATTTCTGGACATCCACGCATCTGGGATCGCTGAGTTTCGACGCTCCTTCGACGCCCAAAGGGTTCCAGGCGTTCGTGGCTTGTCGCGCGGCAATGCAGCAATTCTAGGGCCAGTTGGCAAAACCGACATCGTCGGTCATGCGCGCGCGGTGAGACGCATTCAGCCGCCCACGCTCAAGCGGGCCACAGCGTGAGGATGATGGCCGCCACCACGTTACCTACGAGTGGGTAGGAGGCGTTGATAACCATGAACTTCCAACGACCATCGCCGAAGCCGCTCTCGGGGAGGCGGCCCATGAGGAAGAACCCCGACCACAGAAAAAGCGCCATGCCCAAGGCTTGAGGCACTGTCTGCGCTCCCGTGAAATCGAGGACTTCGGCAAGGACGAAGCAGTTCACGAGAGCTGCGAGGAAGGCGCCGACGAAGGCTGTTACGGGATGACGCTTCGATGCGAGTTGCTGCGGATCGATCCCGCTCGCCCTCTGCCATGCGCGTCCGAGCACGGGGGGGGCGAAAATCGCAGATCCGGCAAGGAAGTAGGCTATCGCCGACACAAGTACGGCGAAATAATCAAGATTGAAGTTGAGTTGCCACTCCACGGAACACCTCCAAAATGCGCCGTGCGGCGAGTGCGGGCGTAAGCCGGCCTTCCGCCACGTCGCTTTCAAGCCTTGCGCGCATCGCCCGCACCCCATCCGAAGCGTACAGCGATCCCAGGAGCGTGTCCTCCACGAGGTCCCACGTCCAGGCGACGGCTTGACGCGATCGCCGCTTGGCGAGCTCTCCGGCGGCGTCGAGCGCCGCGGCATGATCGCCAATCATTCCCCAAAGGGCGTCGAGCCCTGTTCCCTTGAGTCCGCTCACTCGCACCACGCGCGGCGACCACGTCGCGTCGTGGCCGCGCACGATGCGCAGGGCGGCGTCGTAGTCCGCCATCGCACGCGTTACGGCCTCGGGCCTCTCCTCGTCGCACTTGTTGATGGCGATGGCGTCGGCGAGCTCGAGGATACCGCGCTTAATGCCCTGCAACTCGTCGCCAGCGGTTGCGAGCATGAGCACCAAGAAAAAGTCGACCATGCCGGCGACGGCGGTCTCCGACTGCCCCACGCCCACCGTTTCCACGAGCACGACATCGAAGCCGGCGGCTTCACACAGGAGCATGGCCTCGCGCGTGCGCCTCGCGACGCCACCAAGGCTACCCGCGGTGGGAGATGGACGGATGAAGGCGCGCGTGTCCGTGGACAATCGCGCCATGCGCGTTTTGTCGCCGAGGATGCTGCCTCCGGTGCGGGCGCTGGTGGGGTCGATGGCCAACACGGCGACACGATGACCTCGCTCGAGCAGGTTCATGCCGAAGGACTCGATGAACGTGCTCTTACCCACGCCCGGCACGCCTGAAACACCGACACGACGCGCACCGCCGGTGTGGGGCATGAGGCGCAGCAGGACCTCCTGGGCAAGGGCTTCGTGCGCGGGGTGGGTGCTCTCGACGAGGGTAATGGCCCGCGCCAAGAGCGCACGATCGCCGCGCGTCACCCCGTCCACGTAGGTCTCGACGTCCAGCGTCACGCGGCGGCTCACGCCCCTGGGTTCCGTGCGGGAGTCTCAACGGCATCGAGGGCATCGAGGAGGCGCATGGCGGCATCGGCCACCACCGTTCCTGGGCCGAAAATCTCGGCTGCGCCTGCGGCGTGGAGGGCGGGGTAATCCTGCGGAGGGATAACACCCCCCACAACGATGAGAATGTCCTCGCGCCCGAGTTTGGCTAGCTCCTCCCGTAACAGAGGAACGAGCGTGAGATGGCCGGCCGCTAGGGAGCTGATCCCTACAACGTGCACGTCGTTCTCCACCGCCTGACGCGCCGTTTCATCGGGAGTCTGGAAGAGCGGACCGATGTCGACGTCGAACCCGAGATCGGCGAAGGCGGTGGCGATGACCTTTTGCCCTCTGTCGTGCCCATCCTGCCCCATCTTCGCCACGAGGATGCGCGGGCGCCGTCCCTCGCGCTCGGCGAACGCGCGCACGCGTCCCATGACCTTCTCGAACGCGTCCACGGACTTCGATGCCTCCGCTTTATAGACGCCCGACACGCTCCGAATGACCGCCTGGTGGCGACCGAAGACGACCTCGAGCGCATCGCTCATCTCTCCCACCGTCGCGTGCGCGCGCGCCGCGGTGATGGCCAACTCCAAAAGATTCCCGTTTCCTTCGCGCGCCGCCGCCGTGAGGGCCGCGAGCGCCGACGCCACGCTCGTGGGATCGCGCTCGGCCTTCAGCTTGCGCAAGCGTTCGAGCTGAGCGCCGCGCACGCCGGCATTGTCGACCCTCAGGACGTCGAGGGGTTTCTCATTTTCCAAGCGGAACTTGTTGACGCCCACGATGGTCTGCTTCCCTGAGTCGATGCGCGCTTGCGTGCGGGCCGCGGCTTCCTCGATCCGCATCTTCGGTACGCCGCTTTCGATGGCCTTGGCCATGCCTCCGAGCGCCTCCACCTCTTCGATGCGCTCCCACGCTTTTCGCGCCAAGTCGGCGGTGAGCCGCTCCACGAACCAACTTCCTCCCCAGGGGTCGACCACGCGCGACGTGCCCGATTCCAGTTGCAAGAAGAGCTGGGTGTTGCGGGCGATGCGCGCGGAAAAATCGGTTGGCAGCGCAAGCGCTTCGTCGAGGGAGTTCGTATGGAGCGACTGGGTGTGCCCCTGTGTGGCAGACATGGCCTCCACGCAGGTGCGCGCGACGTTGTTGAACGGATCCTGGGCTGTGAGGCTCCATCCGGAGGTCTGGCAGTGCGTGCGCAACGAAAGGGAACGCGGGTCCTTCGGCCCGAACCCGGACACGAGCTTCGCCCACAGGAGGCGCGCCGCGCGGAGCTTGGCGATTTCCATGAACGTGTTCATGCCGATGGCGAAGAAGAACGACAGGCGCGGAGCGAATGCATCCACCGACAACCCCGCGGCGAGGCCCGTGCGCAGGTACTCCACGCCGTCGGCGAGCGTGTAGCCGAGCTCGATGTCGGCCGTGGCACCCGCTTCCTGCATGTGGTAGCCGGAAATGGAAATGCTGTTGAAACGAGGCATACGTGTCGACGTGTACGCGAAAATATCGGCGATGATCCGCATCGACGCCGCTGGCGGATAAATATACGTGTTGCGGACCATGAACTCCTTGAGGATGTCGTTCTGGATGGTCCCGGCGAGCTGCTCCGGCGCAACGCCTTGCCGCTCGGCCGCCACCACGTAAAGGGCCATGATGGGAAGCACCGCCCCGTTCATGGTCATCGAGACGCTCATTTGATCGAGCGGAATGCCGTCGAACAAAATGTTCATGTCGAGGATGGAATCGATGGCCACGCCAGCCATGCCCACGTCGCCCGCCACACGCGGGTGGTCGGAATCGTAGCCGCGGTGGGTGGCGAGGTCGAAGGCGATGGACAGGCCCTTCTGACCCGCGGCAAGATTGCGGCGGTAAAACGCGTTGCTTTCCTCCGCTGTGGAAAAACCAGCGTACTGCCGCACGGTCCACTGCTGGAGGGCGTACATCGTGGGGTAGGGGCCACGCAAAAACGGCGCGAACCCAGGAAGCGAATCGACGTGCGCCAGGCCCTCGGTATCGGAGGGAACGTACCACGGGGCGAGGTCGATGCCTTCGGGCGTGTGATGCGCGGCCAGCGCGGCGCGATCGGGCACCAACGGATCGCATCCGGTCGCGGGGTTCATCTCGTCGCGCGCGAAATCGGGAAACGGAGGGAATGGGGAGCGGGCGGGCGGGCGCGGGTTGGTCACGGCGTACCTCCGAGGCGATGGACAAGCGGGCTCAGTACGGAGTGGATGTCGCAGCCCACGTGCAGAAAGGCATCGACGCCCGCGGCTCGCCAGGCTGTTTCCTTGGCGCCGGGATGCCCGGCGAGGAGGATGTGTGCAGCCCCCGCGGTGCGCAAAGCGGTGACGGCGTCGGGCACGAACGCGTCGTAAAGATCGTCCGTTGCAACAAGCACAACAGCATCGGCAGGGCTGGAACGGAACACCGACGAGAGTTCGTCGATCGAACCCTCGGGATCGCCTTCCTCGGCGCGAAGCCCTCCAGCCGCGAGCGCGTTACGTACCCAGGCCAGGCGCGCCGAAACGAGGGCTGGCGTTCCCTTGAGCGCCACGAACACGACGGGGTCGCGGCCATGACTGGTGGCCCACGACGCCGCAGCGTCGCGGAGCCTCTCGAAGGGTTCCGCCAGGCTGCGGCGAGGCCACGTGGGATGGACTTTGGCGTTGTGGGAGGCATGTGCGGCGTGCGCGTCATGTGCGGCGTGCGCGTCATGTGGGGCGTGCGCGGCATTCGAGGCGTGCGCCAAACGTTTCGCCCATCCCGCGACGAAGGCTGGCTCGTCGAAAACAATGTCCGGAGTCGGAGGAGTCTCGGCCAGCGCCGCATATTCGCTAACCCCGAGGAGGGGCTCCTTGCGTCGTAGGATGCCTTTGAGGCGGGACTCCCACGTTGCGTCGATTTCCGCGAGGAGACTCCCGTCGGCCAAGAGCGCGTGGACGCCTCCGCGACCCTCCCATTCCGTGAAGAGTTTCCATGCGGCAGCGGCCAATTCTTCGGTGCGCCGTTCCACGTACCACGCCCCCCCCGCGGGGTCGGCCACCGCGCCGAGGCCCGACTCCTCGGCGAGGATGACCTGCGTGTTGCGCGCCATCCGATGGCCGAACCGCGTGGTTCCCACCGCGGCGAGATCGAAGGGGAGGGTCATGATTTTGTCGGCGCCGCCAAGGACGGCCGCCGTGGTTTGTTCCGTTTGACGCAGGAGGTTCACCCAGGCGTCGTAGCGGGTCAGCGTGAGCTCGCTGGTGACGGCCGAAAGGAGCGCGTCGTAGGCCTGGCCCGCGAGGCCCAGGGCTCCGAGGATACGTGCGAGGCATTTCCTCGCCGCGCGGAATTTAGCGATCTCCGTGAAGAAATCGCTCCCCACGGCCATGCGCAATTCGGCCGCGCGCAGAAGCCGGTCGCGTGGGAGCCCCCTTTCCTCGCAACCTCGCGCCAAGCGCGTGAACGCTGAGAGGACATAGGCTATCTCCTGGATGGCGTGCCCGCCCGCACTGTGAACGGGCTCAGAGCTGATGAGGAAGTGGCGGGCATCGAGGGGATGGGAGCTTGAATCGGGTTCCTGCTCTGCCACCGCGAGGGGGACGAGCGCGTCAAGCACAGCATCGATGGCGATTCCTTCGGCACTCGCCACCTCCGTGGGATCCACTTGCACGAAGAGGCCCGTGGGGCGCGCGTTCGCAGGCACGGAGCCGGCCTTTGCCGCAGCCTTGCGCGCAGCGGCGCACGTCGCGTAGGTCCACGCCAAGGTACTCCGGTCGCCAAGCGCGCGCAGAGCGACGGGGGCAAGGTTCCAATGAACGCCGCGCAGGGCGTCGTTGAGGTCGGAGGCTTCGGCCACCCAAAGGGGCGCTCTGGTTCCCGGTGCGCCCTTGGTCAGGGCATGGCCTGCGGGCACCATTGGAATTTCCAGTGTCTGCACCCCTCCCGAAAGATTCTCGAGAGCGAGTTCTCCCACGACGCGGGCATCCGCGTGTTCAATGCGCGCACCAATGGCCCAGGCACCTCGACCGGCGGCCTCCTCGTGGCTCCCTCGAGGAAACCCGCGGGTGAACGGCCACGCCCCCGGCGCGGGTTCAGGAACCCCCTTTGCCTCTAATGGCCCAGGCGCATCGGCACGCACGTAGAGTGGCTGCAACGTGAGTCCTTCCAGCGTCCGGTGGATGAGCTTCTTTTCGAAGGGCTCTCCCTTAAGCGCCTTCTCGACACCCTTCTTCCAGTCGTCGAGGGTCGCGGCTGGAAAGGCGCGAGCGATGTCATCGAACAGGTTCGTCATAGGGCCCCTTCCCGAGAGTCCAGAGATTCGTGCCCCTTGTTCTTCCCAACCCGGACTTCGCGCGTCAAGGCGCCGGGGCCGCCCGGCATTCCCCGCCGCTGTGGGCATCAATCTCCCCGTCGTGCAGCCGATCCCCCTTGCGAGCCCCCTCGCGAGCCCCCTCGCGAGCCCCCTCGCGAGCCCCTCGCAAGTCGGTGCATCGCCGCGAACCCGTTGGCGCAAATCCAACGCCGAAACTCAACGTCTCATCCAAGCCACCTCGGAGCATCCGCATGAAGGCCTTCCTTTCCGCGCTGGCCACCGCATCGTTCATCGCCGCGACCTTGGCCGCAGCCGCGGCTGCGGTCGCTTCCGGCTGCACGCCCAAGACAACCAAGAGCGAGGAGAAAGCCTTCGGCGCGAACAAGTCGAAAGAAACGGTGGAGACCGCCGTGCGGCTCCCTTACACCGACGTCTCCGAGTGCGCGACGCTCTCAGAGGACCCTGCCAACACGCGGGAGTTCGTCTTCAACGCCAGGCTGCGATCGGGCAAGAAGGTGGAGGAAGCCATTGACGCCAATCTTCCTCCTCCCTGCATAAAGAACGACATGCATCGTCCAATCACTTTCCTGACCCCCGCGCAGGTCAAGGTGCACGTTCCGCAATGGCTGCCGGCCCTCGAGCGTAACTTCGCCGTCATCGCCAACGTCTCGCACATCGACCCCGAGTCGTTCGATTGGTCCAACCCCGCGAAGGCGTCGACCCGGGCGTTCTGGTTCGCGAAGATCCCACTCGACAAGGTCAAGGACACCTATTTCCAGCTCGAGCATTTTCCTTCGTTCTCCGCGGACATCGTCGACAAGATAACTGCATTGCTACCCGATTTCATTGGCATGCGAGCTGCTGGAAAGCAGATCTTTAAGGTAGGCAACGACTACATCGCAGGCCACACCCAGCTGAGGGTCGAGTTCTCGGAAGACGTGGAACTCGTGAGCCAGTTCACGGGCACCAAAGACACAACCCGAAACCTCGTCTTCACGGTCGAGGCGGTGGGCGAACAAGGGTACACCTTCGATCTCGTTTCAGGCCTGGGCGCCAACTTCGTGGCCATGCACCGCGTTACGACCATGGAACAGAAGTTCTACGACATGATGATTGCGGAGGAAGCGGGTGGCCGTAAGTACCACGTCGTCGAGCAGGTGAAGCTGAGCATCGGCAACGTCCCCGAGAAGCTTCCCGCGGCCCACGAAGCCCTCGTGAGGCTCTTCCTCGCGGCCAGCGAACGTAACGGCATGCAGATCAAGTTCGGCGCCAAGGATGAGTATGCCAAAGCCACCTACAATACGATTACCAACAACTGCACCAACGCCATCACGCGCCTCATCGACGATGCCGCCTTCGCCACTGGCGCTTACAGAGGCGGCCGCGGCGTCATCGCCAACCTCATGGATCCCGTCGACTTCTTCCCCGCCATCGTGCACAACGGGCTCGAGAACAGGGGATTGGTCGTAGACCCCAACGTCGAAGCAAACGGAGACGTCTACTCGCACGACACGATGTGCGAGGAAGAGAGCATGAAATCCATGCAGACCATTCTCTTTAAGTACATCCAGGACGATTCCAACGCCGGCAAAAAACTCCCCGAAGGCGTCAAGCCTGGCGCGTGCCCTGAGCTTTCCACGGAGCGACCACGCATGACCGATCTCTTCTGGCGTGCCCGCTGACCTGCGCTAAAGGAACGCGGCGCGCAGGCCCAAGGCCGGCACCACGGCCACTGGCTGCCTAGGCGAGCCGCGGAACTGGATCTCGAAAAAGAGCCCGGAGCCGCCGAAGAATCCAAAGGTCGCAAATCCGCGGGAAGTGTCGCGGAATCTCCAACCGCCCCCTACGTAGGGCCCCCCTGTCCCAGGGAGATCCAGAAGGAACAGGCGGCCGTGTGCGTCGAGGGAGATCTCCGATCCTTCCTTGAACACCTGCCCCACGCCAAGCGCGAGGTCGAGACGCGAAAAGAGGCGCACGCCCGCCTCGAACCCCAGCTTGTCGGAGAACGAGCCCGTTTCCGAGAGCACGCCCCGGTGCTGGAGCCCCAGGAGAAGCCTTACGGACTTGCGTGGACGGCAGAACCACTTTTCGATGCGTCGCTCGCTTTCACCGGCCTCGGCCGTCGTGATGTCTTCGGGGTCGCAGTCCCAGGCTGCATCGCCGTGGCGAGGATTCCTTCTGGGGCCTTCTCCGCGACTCGCGGATTCCGACTCTTCCACCGGGGGCTCCGCGACAGCGGGACCGGGCGACGACTCCGCCTCCCCAGGGGATTGAGCCAATGCCCTCGCAGAAAAAGCGAACAACGAAAGAAACAAGAAGAGCGACGTTTTCATGGGCACCTGCGGGCGAAGGGAACGATGGCGACGAGTCAAAAGTATGGCAGCCGCAGCATCCGTTCAAGCTCACCCCTAAACTCGAGGCATGACGACTGCCCTCACACTTACCCCACTCGTCGCCGCGGAGGCCCCTCGCCTATGTCACCTGCCAAACTCGTCCTCGGCTCTGTCGCTCTCCTGACCGTCGCGGCCGCGACGGCTTGCCAGACGCGCAAGTTCAATGCGAACTCCAAGACGCGCAGCGAAACCGCCGTCGCCCCGTCACAGACCCGCAAGGCATGCGTCGGCTTGCAGGGCAACGGTGTGCGCTTCGCAAGCCACATTGGTACCCTCACGGCCCTGCTCGAAAGCGATGTCGAGCCCGTGGTCACCATGGGAGGTTCGTCGGGCTCCATCGTGGGATCCACCACCATGGCGTTGCTCCAGAACACCACCTACGACTCCGTTGTGGTCGAGCGCAACGGCAAAGCCCTTACACGCGCGCAAAAGGCCGCGCTCCTGTTGGGTGCCACGCCCGACATCCTCAACGCGTTCATCTTCCTCCCCTCCGTCAACGCCCTCTGGCAGACCATTTGGGATGGTGTCATTTTGGCCGTTGGGATGTCCTACGGGAAAGCACTTCTGGGCGATTCCGAAATGCGGATCGTGAGCACCGAGGCCATCGTGGGCCAGAGCGTTCTGATGGTCGACTTCTTCACCAACGCGAATTTCGCCGATATAGTTGCACTCCCCACATACGAGAAACGCCGCGCAGCAATGTTCAATGCGTGGAAAGAATGGTCGGACGGAGTTTCCGTGAACGTGGCAGAACTCATCGACTCGGCCGACGGAAAGGGAGACGCGGCTCTTGCCGACCGCATCGAGAAGCTGGACCAACGCCTCTTCCACATCTTCCAACGCGATGTGGCCGAAAACGACGAGCTCATCGTCAGGAGCTGGAAACGCGCTCTCGATTTGCTCGAAGACGGACTCAAATCAAATCTTCTGAAGGTCGCGCGCGAGAAGCTCGAGGCCATTCGTTTCACAGTGCCCGATCCGAAGCTCGTCTGGAATGCGTACATGGGCCGCTCCAAAGAAGGCGGGAAGTTGATCCCCGTTCCCAAGGGCATGATTATCCACTCCACGTTTAGGCGTGGAACGTTTGAAGTCAAAACCTCGAAAATCACCGTTGAGCGCAAAACGTACGAGCAAGAGAACGGAAGACTGGTCGAGAAAATCGAACGACTTCCTCAATTCGAGTCGAAGGTTGTATTCAAGGAAGCCAATGGTCTCGAGAATCTCCTTCAGGGCTACGTGACGGATGACCACCCCGAAAGGATGCTTGCAAGCGAGCTCCGAGAAGTCCGACAAACACGCCATCTTCAGGGCAAGGGTCTGCAACCCTTCCTCGCAAAAAAAGACATCCCTTACACCCTCGATTACGCCTATCGGGCTCCAAACAGCATAATCCTGCGCACCGTTGCCAAGAACGAACCCGACCACAACGCCCTGAAGCAGCCCAACACCGGCCAAAGTCTTTTCAAGCGGGGCGAACGTGGTGTGGCTCACGGCATCATGTTCAGCGCAGGTGAGCCCGGCCCCTTTGCGCGCCTCATGACGGAAATCCAACCAGAGGACCGTGCCTTCAACCGCGTTGGCGGGGAGGACCTCGCTCTTGATGGCATTGACGGCCGCGTCGACAGCGACACGGGTCGGGGAATCATTGCCTTCGGCGGTTGGAGCGAAAACGTCCCGACATCCACACTCGCGTTGTTGCCCTCTTGCGCAGACGCCCACTACTTCGTCAGTGGCGCAAAGCCGGGGTTAGGGAACGACTTTCAGCAGCAAGCCGTGATGGCAGCCGTAGCCGGCGACGATGCCGTGCTGCGAAAAGTCCGCGACTTCATGACAGGAGCTTCCAAGGAGATCGCCGCGGACGCAAAAGGGCATTTTGATAAGCTCAACGGAAATGTTGATTTTTCGCGAAACATTATTCGAGAAGACTGGAGAATCAAGAAAGACACGGCAGGAAATCCGTACACGGAGGAGGCCCGTGCGATGCTGCTTTGGAACGATCTTGATTTCGACGCGCCATCCGAGGCTCAACTCACGCAGTCTTTCTTGACCAAGGAAGAGATCAAGCCGCTCAACGGAAAGCTCACTTCCGATAACTTCGCCATGATGATCGCCAGCTATCAGAAGATGAAAGAAACCATGGGTGAATTCGATCAAGGGCCGAAGCCAAGCTCGCAACCTCCCGTGAAAGGCGACTCCACCCTCGTCTTCGGCCGCGACATCACGACCAACGACCAGCGCATCGCTCTGAAGACGTCTGTTGCCGACATCGACGCTGTGCTCGGGTCCATCAAGTGACCGCAACGCTCCTCGCGACCTCGTCTGCTGTGGCGGTTGCGGCCACGGCAGCGTTCGCCCTCACCCCAACGGCGACACCCTCGTCGCCCACGGCGGGCCCGTCGCCCACGGCGGGCCCGCCGTGGGCGACGGGCCTCTCACCCACGCCGTTGGGCGTCCTCTCAAGCCCGGACGCTCGCCGGGCTGCGGGTCAAGTGACGCTCTCGCCGGTGTCCGATGTGACGTCGTTCGATCCTGGACGGACGGTGGATGGTCCGAGTCAGTTTTGGCTAGGGCATGTCTTCGAGGGCCTGACCACCCACGACGCCAAGGGTGCCATCGTACCCGCGGCGGCAAAGACCTTCGCCACGTCCAAAGACGGCACGGTAGTCACAATCACTCTGCGCCCCGACCTTCGTTGGCACGACGGCGCCCCCGTGCGCGCAGCCGACTTCGAATATGCCTGGAAGCGCGTGGCAACGCCCGCTTACGCGAGCGAGTATGCCTTCGTCTTCGAGACGGCGCGGATTCGCAACGCATCAAGCGTCATCTCGGGCAAAGCGACGCCCGACTCACTCGGGGTCAAGGCTGTTTCCGACTCCGTACTTCGCGTTGAACTCGACGGCCCCAGCGCGCTCCTGCCAGAACTGCTTTCGCTCAACGTCTTTTTCCCTGTGCGTCGTAACCTCGTGGAGCGATACGGAGCCCGTTACGGCCAGGACAAGGCGAGCCTCCTGGGGAACGGACCGTACCGCGTGTCATCGTGGACGCCGGAGGCCAGCGTCGTCATCGAGAAAGCGACCACGTGGCGTGATCCCGCGTCATTGGGCATCTTGTCCATCTCAGCGCCCCTTGCCACGACGAGTTTCACGACTGCCTACCAAAGTTACCTCGCCGGGGGAGTCGACCTCCTCACAAACATGGACTCCGACGTATTCCGGTTAGCGCAGAAAGCAGGGAAGTCTGTCCGACCCCTCTCAGCCGGCGCCCAATGGTGGCTCGTGTTCAACCAACGCCAGGGCACGACCTTATCTTCGCGTGAACTGCGAGAGGCCACCGCGCGCGCCATCGACCGGCGCCAGTACATCGACAAGGTCCACGCGCTCCCCGGCGCACGCGCCGCGCTGGGGCTCGTGCCCGACTATGTCTTCGGCTCCACCTTCCAGAGTCGATTCCGCTCCGAGCATCCTTTGAGCTCCACCAAACCAGACTTCAAACGTGCACGCACCCTTTCCGAACAGGGAAAGCGACGTCTCCCAGGCGGCCGACTGCCCGCCATACGATTCCTGGGCGTCGGCAACGAAAGCAACAAAACGGAAGCCGAGTGGTTCCAGCAGATGCTCGCACGGACACACGACGTCGATGTGCGCCTCGATCTCCTTCCTTTCAAGGTCCGAATGCAACGGATGCGGGACGGTCAGTTCGACGTGGCCATGGCCTCATGGATTCCCGACTACAACGACGCCCTCACGTTCCTCGAGATTTTCCACTCTTCGAGCGCCTCAAACTCCGCCGGTTATGCCAACCCCGCTTTCGATTCCCTCATCGAAAAGGCGCGCGGGCTCGCGCGTGGCAAGGAACGCACTCGAGCGCTCGCCCAGGCCGAAGCCCTGCTCCTCAACGACGCCGTCGTCGTGCCATATCGTCAGAGTGCCAAGCTCTGGCTCGCGAGGCCGGGCCTCGAGGGCGTCGTGAGGCGCGCATTGGGAGTCGATCCCGATTTTCGATACGCCCGTTGGAAATGATCCTCGACTCGGAGACACCCATGGTTCGTCGCAATCTCGCACTCGCCCTAACGATGACCTGTGCCTTTGCGGCAGCGGCGTGCCA
>JBIKVI010000227.1:0-7186 GCA_044356935.1 Silvanigrellaceae bacterium
GATATTCGTGAAGTTCCGGGAGAGACGGGTCCAAAACTCCACCGTCGTGGTGTCGAGGCGCACGCGCACCTCGGCGGCGAGACGGAACTCCTGGAAGTAGTCCTCCATGCACTTGATGAGTCCCTCTAGTTCCTGGCGCACGTTGTCTTGGAACTGCAGGGCCACGAGCACGGGCATGATGTAGTCGTTGAGGGCCTGATCGCTGGTCGTTACGTTTTGGAGGGTGTCGTGCAGCCTCTTGGTCGCCTTGCGCGCGTGTTGGTAGCTCGGCGCCGCCGATAGGCGCGTCACCTCGTCCATGTCGCCGCGTTCGGCGGCGTCCACCATGGCCTGCGCGTTGTCGTTGAGCACGCGCTTGATCTGTTCACCCTCCTCGCTCTCATAGAGCGAGACCAGCGCTCCCGAAAGCATCTCCTTTTGCGACTCCGTGAGTTGGCTCATCCCTTGGAGTTTCTCTGTGACCTCGAGGACGGCCTGCTCAGAGGCCTTGATGGTCCTCTCGAGGACCTTCTTCACCACGACCACGAGGGTGTGCGAAGTCTCGCCGAAATCGAACCTGCTCCCGCCGGAACCCGTGCCCGCTCCCCCTTGTCCGCCGCCGTTTCCGCCCGCGCCGCTGCCTGACGTCATGCCTTCCCCCTTGAGTGATGCAAGTGATGGTTGAAGGTAACAGGAGCGCGGCGGGCGGCCTAGTTGGAGTCGCCGCCAGTCTGACGGGGAGCCCTTGCGGCGCCGGCGTACATGATCCACATGGGCCCCCCCGCGCGCATGCGCACGGCCTTGTTCTTCCAAGAGATCCCCACCGGCCGGAACCCCGCGAAATGGAGTTCCCCGAATCCCGCAGCCTCGAGGGTTTCACGCATTTCACGCGGCTTCAAATACATCCTTGGGTCGTGCGTGCCGCGCGGGATGGCTCCGATGAGGCGCTCCATGAGGGTGACGGTAACGAATTTCGAGAGGGGATTGCGGTTCATGGTGTCGAAGAGGAACAGGCCGCCAGGCTTTAGAACGCGAAACGACTCGCGCACCACCGCCTCCACGGAGGGAACGTGCTCAAGGACGTCGAAACAGGTGACGACGTCGAAGCTCGCCGACGCGAACGGGAGCGCATCGGCGGAAGCCTCGCGGTAGTCGATAGCAAGTCCGGCCGCGAGCGCATGCTCCTTGGCGGCCTCGATGCTGCGCGCGGAGATGTCGATGCCCGTAACGCGCGCGCCCGCGCGCGCCATGGTCTCGGAGGCGAAGCCCCCGCCGCATCCCACGTCGAGGGTCTCCAATCCGGCCCAGGAGTCGACGACCTGCCGCGCGAACTCCATGCGCGGAGGGCACAAGGCACGCAGGGCCGCGAACGGCCCCGACTCCTCCCACCATTGCGGGGCGAGGTCATCGTATTGCTGCAAGTTGTTCATTGTGGCACCTTTTGCCCGCTTGTCCGCACGGCTCGGCGGGGGAAGATTGAGGATGGCTTCGGAGACAAGATGGATTTCGACGATCTGAGAACGAAGTATTTCCTCTCGCGGGACAACGAGCAAGAGTGCGCCCGTTGGCTCGATCGCGCTCTGCGTGAGGCGGCGGCATTCGTGCAGAATTCCGATGGTCACAAGATCCACTCCGACGTGACGCTTCCGGCGCTCGAAGCGCTCTTCCAAGAGACCTCGCTGCCGGAAAGGGGCGAGGATCTTCCTGCCACGTTCCGGCGTGCGGTCGATGTCGTCATGCGCCACTCCGTGCGAGTCTCGAGCCCCTACTACATCGGCCACATGTCGGGCGTCACGCCGTACTTCGCGCTCATGGCGGATTTGCTCATCTGCGCGTTGAATCAAAACGTTGTCAAAATCGAAACCGCTCTCTCCGCGAGCTTCGTCGAGGGGCAGACCATCGCGTGGCTTCATAGGCTCGTGTTCGCGCAAACCGACGCCTTCTACTCGAAGCATCTGCACGCACCCGGGGCAGCGCTTGGCAACGTGACGAGCGGAGGCACCATGGGCAATCTCACAGCCCTGGCCGTGGCCCGCAACCTCCGGTTCCCCGACGCGCGCAAAAAAGGGTTGCACGCGGCGTTGGCCGCGAGCGGCCACGCGCGCGCTGTTGTGGTGGCGGGATCGCGTGCGCATTATTCCGTTCGAAAAGCCGTTTCGGTGTTAGGTATCGGCGAAGACAACGTTATCGAGTGCCCCGTGGTGCCGTTCGACAATCGCGTCGACATCCCTCGCCTCGCGCAGCGTCTCGACGACCTGGCCGCCGAAGGCGCGTGCGTCCTGGCTATCGTGGGCGTGGCGGGTTCCACTGAGACAGGCAGCGTGGACGACCTCACTGCCCTCGCCCGCCTGGCCAAGTCCCACAACGCTTGGTTCCACGTGGACGCCGCATGGGGAGGGCCCCTCCTTCTCTCGCGCACCCATCGCGGACTCCTTGCGGGCATCGAGCTCGCCGACTCGGTGGTGGTGGACGGCCACAAACTCTTTTACCTCCCCATGTCGCACGGCTGCGTCTTGTTCCGCGATCCTCGCGCGCTCGACGCCCTGCGCCATGCGGCTCGCTACATCATCCGAACGGGCAGCGTGGACCTCGGCCGCACGAGCCTCGAAGGAAGCCGACGCTTCGACTCTTTCAAGATGTGGTTCTTCATGCGTGTGCTCGGCCGTGAGGGTTTCGAGGCCCTTATCGACAATGCCGTGGCGTTGGGCTTCAAGCTCGGATCGCTGGTGGATGCGCACCCCTCGTTCCAACTCACGAGCCGTGTGTCCACCAACATCCTCACCTACCGGTACGTTCCATGCGAATGGAAGAGCGCGCTCGAGCGGCTGCGCTCGCCCGCGCACGTGGAGCCGTCGGAGGCCGCCGCCTTGCGCTTCGCCAACATGGCGCTCAACGATGTCAACGTCGAGCTCCAAAAGAAGCAGCGGCAAAACGGCAAAAGCTTCGTGAGCCGGACGACGCTCGAGAGCGTGTATTCTGGAATGGATACGGTGGTGCTCCGCGCAGTACCTTTCAACCCGCTCACGACTCCGGCGATGATCGAGGAAATCCTCGCCGAGCAGGACCAGCTCGGGCGCGACGTGTTCCGTCGCCGATGGCGCAAGCTCAAGGGGGACGCCCCCGCGGGCATGGAAGGACTTTTTGCCCCCCCTTAAGTCAAGGGCCCCGCAATCGCTTCGTCGACGCCCCCGAAACCATTGCCATTCCCTCCGGTCCGCTTACACTGGTAGAAACCAGTGGAGGCCTCCGACATGGCAGAAAAGAAACCAGCAGTCCGCACGCTGCCCCTTCTCCCCTTGAGGGAACTGCTCGTGTTCCCCCACACGGTCGTCCCACTGTTCGTCGGGCGTGAGAAGAGCATCAAGGCCCTCGACGACGCAATGTCGCGCAACCGAGAGATCTTCCTCGCGGCGCAAAAAAAGTCGAAGACCAACGATCCCACGCCCGAAGAAATCTACGAGTTCGGGACCATCGCGCAGATCCTCCAGCTGCTGCGCCTGCCCGACGGCACTGTGAAGATCCTCGTCGAGGGAAAAAAGCGCGGGCGCATCGTGCGATACACCGACACGGCCGACTGCCTGATGGTGGAAGTGCAGGACGTTCAAGAGCCCGCTGGCAACGTCGTGGAGAACGAGGCTCTCGTCCGCACGGTCAAGCAGGTGTTCGACACCTACGTCAAGCTCAACAAGAAAGTCCCGCCCGAGATGGTGTTCAGCATCTCGAGCATCGACGACGAGAGCCGACTTGCCGACACGCTGGTGGTTCAGCTCTCGAACCTCAAGCTCTCCGATAAGCAGCGCATCCTCGAGACGGTGGACCCCGCCAAGCGCCTCGAGGAGATCTTCTCCATCATCCAAAGCGAAATAGAGATCCTTCGCGTGGAGAAGAAGATCCGCGCCCGCGTCAAGCGCCAGATGGAGAAGACGCAGAAGGAGTACTACCTCAACGAGCAGATGAACGCGATCCAGAAGGAGCTTGGCAACCACGACGACATCCGCACCGAGATCGCCGAGATCGAGGCCAAGATCAAGTCGAAGAAGCTCTCCGAAGAATGCCGCGAACGCCTCAAGAAGGAAGTCAAGAAGCTCCGCTCCATGAGCCCCATGAGCGCGGAGGCAACGGTGGTGCGCAACTACATCGACACCGTGCTGTCCCTCCCCTGGGGCGAGTACAGCAAGGTGCTGCGCGATCCCAAGTTCAGCGAGACCGTGCTCGACGAGGATCACTTCGGCCTCGAGAAGGTTAAGGAACGCATCCTCGAGTATCTGGCAATCACTTCGCTCTCCGAGAAGATCCGCGGGCCCATCCTGTGCCTCGTGGGCCCTCCCGGCGTGGGGAAGACCTCTCTGGCCCGTTCCATCGCGCGCTCCACGGGCCGCAACTTCTCACGTATCGCATTGGGCGGCGTTCGCGACGAAGCGGAAATCCGCGGACATCGACGCACCTATATCGGCGCCATGCCCGGCAAGCTCATCGGCGCGGTCAAGAAGGCCGGCACGAGCAACCCGGTTATCCTCCTCGATGAAATCGACAAAATGTCCAGTGACTACCGCGGCGATCCGTCTAGCGCCATGCTCGAGGTGCTCGACCCGGAGCAGAACGTGTCGTTCAACGACCACTACCTCGACCTCGACTACGACCTCTCTCACGTCCTTTTCATCGCCACCGCTAACAATCTCCACAGCATCCCGAGGCCCCTGCTCGACCGCATGGAACTCATTACCTTGGGCGGTTACACCGAGCCCGAGAAGGTGAACATCGGGCAGCGGCACCTGGTGCCTAAAGCGGCGAAGTTCAACGGCCTCGAGCACACCAACCTCGTGTTCGAGGACTCCGCGCTCGAGGAACTCATCCGTTACTATACGCGAGAGGCCGGTGTGCGTAGCCTGGAGCGCGAAATTTCAAGCGTGTGTCGAAAGATCGCGCGAGACCTCGTGCGCCAAAAGGCAAGCGGCACGGCCCAGGTCGAAATCGGTGCTTCGGCCACCGGCTCCGAGCCCTCCCCCGCGGCCAAGGCCGATGAGGGCGAAACCAGCCGCGCGGGCAAGAGCGGATCGCGCCGAGGCAGCCCAGCCGCCCCAGCGCGCAAGGAGGTCCCCGAAGAAAAGGAAGTGCTCGTGGAGGGCACGCCACTCGTGTCTCTCGACGGCATGCACGCACCTACCGTCAACTCCGAGCTCGTGCAGCAGCATCTCGGGCCGCGCAAGTACAGCATCGGCGAGCGCGGATCGCGCGACGAAATTGGCGTGGTCCAAGGACTCGCCTATACGGAGGTGGGCGGAGAGCTGCTCATTACCGAAGTGAGCGTCGTGCACGGAAAAGGTAACCTGAAGATCACGGGCAAACTCGGCGACGTGATGCAGGAGTCGGCGCAAGCAGCCTTTAGCTACGTGCGCTCGCGCGCGTCGTTCCTCGGCCTCGACGAGGATTTCTATTCCAAGGTGGACATCCATGTGCACTTCCCCGAGGGCGCCATCCCCAAAGACGGCCCGTCGGCAGGCGTAACAATGGCCACCGCTTTGGTGAGCGCCCTCACACGCAAGCCCGTGAGCCGTGAGATCGCCATGACGGGCGAAATCACACTGCGCGGCCGTGTGCTTCCCATCGGGGGGCTCAAGGAAAAGATGCTCGCCGCCCACCGTGGTGGTGTGAAGAAGGTCCTCATCCCCAAGGAAAACGAGAAGGACCTGCACGAAATTCCCAAAAAGGTGCTCGACGAGGTTGAGGTCGTGGCGGCGGAGCACATGGACGTCGTGCTCCTCCACGCTATCGCGTGGGAAGCCGACGACGCTTTGCAACTCAAACTCAAGGAGAGCGAGGTCTTCGCGCTCGCGTCGGCCTCGGCTGCCAAAGCCACGCCGGCTAAGGGAACACCGACGCTGCCGCACTAATTCGCAGGTTCGCACTTCAAAAAACCTCCAGTGAGGAAGCCCGATGAAGTTGCTCCCGATGACTGCGAAGCTTGCATCGCCGACGGCCGCTGGCCGTAGGCCTTGGAACCCCCATTTTTTGGCGTGCGTCGTCATGTTGGGGGCTCTCGTTCTCACGACCACTCAGGGCTGCCGCAAACGGACCTTCGGGGACTCCGCGACACGCAGCGTTGGAACCGACAAGAAAAGCGCCGACGGGAGTTCCCTCGAGAGGCGGCGCTTGTGGGCGGTGAGCGTGACTGCGAGGACTCCCGCGGCGGGGCAGGACTCTAAGGGGCTAGCGTCATCAAAGGACGCGAGAACTTCCCTCTGCCTCTATGAAGATGTCTTCGTCATTCCTTACGATGAGTTTGGCCAGTTACCCAGCGCGCTCAGCAACGCCAAGGACGAAGGCAGCTACGCCAAGGCCATGCTGCAGTACAGGACTGTCCACGGCTCCCTAGGGGCCGGAGGAGGAGTGGACGGTCAACCAGGGGTTCTTTCGCGTCCCGTTCCTATTGCGCGTCCCGCGCTTCGCGATGCCGTGAGACGGCAACACGAAACGACCGTGAAAGTGAACGACACCATCATTGCGACGGAAAGGGCCATTTTCAAACTTATGGATGGCGTCACCATGGGACTCTGGTCCACGGCCGATATGGCAGCAGGGTTCGTCCCCGACGACCCCTCGCAAGAAAGCCGCCGCGACTCCGTGCGAACGGCGCACGAAATGTCGACGAAGGATGTCGTCGAAGAGCAGGGGTTCGGATCGCGGATCGTCTCGGCTCGCACCTACGGCATTCTGCGCACCGCGTATTTGAGCGCGCTGAGGGAAGCCTCCAAAACCCTTCCTCCCAACGGCGAGACGTGTCCGACGGCCGAGGAAGCCGAAGTCACGGCTAGGGCAGCGAGCGCTGACTTCGAGAATTCTTCACGAAGCCGAGAGGAAAGAAACGCGGCGTTCGAGCGCCTCCTCAAGACGGACGTGAGCCGCGACGAACTGAATAGACAGCTTGAGGAATTCTACAAGAAGAGCCCTGATCAGGTTCAACCCGGGGAATCGCTCCAAGATTAATGCCGCCTCCCGTGACGTGCGCTCGCGCACCTCATTGCTCGTTGCTCGTTGCACGAGGGAGACTTCGATTCCAAGGAGGGCAGAGTGCTTCACTCGAAAGGCAGGCTCATTGGGCCCAACCGGAGTCCCTGGCACAGCATGACCTTCCTGCGCATCTTTGGCTTGCGAGAACGGTGATGAAGTTCCCCAACTTTAGAATCCGGCTTCCGGGGAGAACAACGCA
>JBIKVI010000027.1:0-23716 GCA_044356935.1 Silvanigrellaceae bacterium
TTGATGTATTCGTTCTCCGCCCGATCATCCTCTATTTTGTCGAACGCGGCCTCATTGGTCTCGCCCGTGGGCGCGGTGACGAGAGCGGCGAGGAGCTCAACGGGCGCGGCGTTGACGTCCAGGGACTTTTCTTTGGCATCCAGTGGCCACACGGTGAAGTAAGGCGAGAAGATGTTGAAAATCTCATCGTCGTGGAAACCTGGCACTCGCCGCAGCTCCTCGAGGCTCTCGAACTTCGCGTTCTTCGGACCATGTTCGAACTTCGCTTGAGAGTACTGCGTCGACTCGTCGCCGCGATCGATTTCGTCGGTGTTGTCGCGATCGACGTAGTCGAGAACATTGGCGGCGAGCCTGTCGGGTTGCCATCCCTTATCCTGGAGGAATTTCGCCTCCCGCTCTTGGCCCAAGATGCGCTTGAGGGCCTTGAAGGTCTGCTGCTTCTCCGCTCCCTCGAGAAGATTGAGGTTGAATTTTGCGCTCTCATTGGTGGTCTTTAGGACGAAGTAACCGGGCACGGCCTTGAGAGCAGCAAGGAGCTTTTCGTCGAGCATCGCGTTGATATTGAGCTTGGCCAGATCCTGGATCTCCTCGAAACCCTGCGCGCCGATGGGGAAGCCGTCGAGGATTTGCGAGAGCTGCTTGCCGCCCAATTGCGCCTTCATCATGTCGACGGCGGCTTTCGCGGCCCCTTGAGCTTCCTTGGGGAGGCCCGAGTCCTCGCCCGAAAGCTGATTCATTTGAGCCTCGATGCTCACGAGCATTTTCGCGAACTGCGCTCCCGTGAGGGCCGACATTTCAGCCTTCACTTTGTCGCGCTCACCGACCGAGGTGCGAACCGTGATTTGAGATTGGAAAAGGATCTCGCCGAGCACGGCGAGGATGACTCCAGTGAGCGAGAGAACGAAAATAAGCGCGAGCCCACGTTCGTCCCGGGAGCGTGAAGCCAGGCGTTCGACGCGTTCCACGACGCGTCCCGCGACGCGTTGTTGGAAGAAGCGCCGTGCGCGGGTCCAGTTGTGGCGAAGCGGATTCATTGCCATCGGTATTCCTTGGCGGGTTCCCGAACGTCGGGCTGGCCGTTGGAGTAGAGCAGGTAGACGATGGTCTCGAGGGTTAGGATCTGCGGTTCCTTGCGACGGGTGGGATCGATTTCATTGAGTTGCTTTTCGTCGTCGGACAAGGGCATGGCGGCACCCAAGCGGATCTTGACCATCTTGGGTACCTTGCCGCCCGAATCGCTCGAGTCGCTGTCCCACTCGGGCGTGAAGTCTTGACCGTTCCAGAATCCCAGTTTGAACTCTCGCACATCGCCGATGAGCACGTGATCGACGCCCACGCCCGTGCGTTCGATGCTATCCTTCATGACTTGGTCGACGGTCCGCACCAGTTGTTTCTTTCCTGACTCCTTAGGATCATCGCGCAGCCAGTACTTCACGAAGCCGACGTTGCTCTGCGGCGAGTCGGCGAGCATGGAACGCAGCGCCTGGGTGGAGAACCAGAACGTCTCGTTTTTCCCGTACAGGCGAGGACGCGTGGGTTTGCCCGCTAGCCCCGACACCACGAGATCCTGCTTCGACATGACATAGGCATGGCGGACGTCATCGAAGAGGCGGCTCATGGCGGTGTTGATGGCATGCTGCTGCTCGTTGATGCGCGAAAGTGTGTTGCGGATTTCGAGTTGGTTACCCAGCGCGGTGATGGCGAAAACGCTGATGGACGCGAGGATGCCCACGGCGAGCAGAACCTCCAGGAGCGTGAAGCCGTCCTGGCCCCGACTCACCGCGACGCGGTCTGGCTGCCAATGCTTTTTCGCGACGATGTCGCGCTGAGGTGGCAATCGCATCATTGCCCGCCTCCGCCTTGGCCTTGGCCGCCGCCGCCTTGACCTTGGCCGCCGCCTTGACCTTGGCCGCCGCCGCCTTGACCTTGGCCGCCGCCTTGACCTTGGCCACCAGCGCCTTGGCCTTGGCCACCAGCGCCGTCATCCTGGCCACCAGCGCCGTCATCCTGGCCGCCACCACCCATCAGATTCTGCAATTGCCCCATCTGCGCCCCGAGCTTTCCGGCAAAATTGAGCTGCTCGGCATCGATGACGAGCATGCCGCCTTCAAGGGAACGGGTGCTCTCGCCTTCTTTCCAGCTCACGACCACATTCGCCGTGCGATACATGTCCTTAGGAATTTGGGAGTCGAGCATTTGGCCTATTTCCTTGAACCCACCAGCGGCGTCCTCGCCCTCCCCTCCCTGCTCTCCCTCCTGACCTCCCGGTGCTGCCGCACCGCCGAGTTTCATGGCCGTCATGAGCAACCGGGATGCCTCGAGGGGAGTGTCCTCGACCTTCACTGCAATGCTGAAAGCCGGATCGAGTGACCACGGAAAGCCCCCCTCGCGCGGCAAACCCTTGGCTCCGAGAGCATCGAGGGCGTACTCCATCTGTGAGATCGTCGACCTCAGGGCCCACGTCGCGCGCATGTTGTCCCGCGAACTCTGGGTGACAGAAATACTCGAGCTCTGCACGTTGAGGATCTGCACGGCGACGATTGAAAGGATGCTGATGGCCATCAGCGACTCGATGAGTGTGAAACCGGATTGGCTCTTCACGCGATTGGCTCCGCTCTTACCTGGCGTCCTTCAGGAATTCTGGGTCCTGGAATCCCTCGAGGAGCTCCGTGTGCCCCGACAGGGGATCGACAAAGAGCGTGAACTTGGGGCCTTCGGCGTTGATATCCTTTTCCCCTGAACGGATAGCGAGTTGAATGGCCGTCTGTTGAACTTCGCCGCTGGGGAAAAAGTAGACGTAAGCGAAGTCCTTATCGTCGGCCTGTTGGTACTCGAGTTTTTGGCGCATGGAATCGGTGACCGCGGAGGCGAACACCACATCGCCGGGAAGCCCCCGTTTGTAGAGGACCGCGTCGTCGACCTCGCTCCACTTGAGCGGCTTGAGGACCCTGCGCTGCTGCACCAGCATACTGCGTTGGGTGTAGTCGCGCTCTTCTCCCGACAAAGTCTTCTTTTCCGACTTGCGAGGCTCGGCAGTTACCTTTTCGAGTTCCTCGAGAAGACGCACGCGCGCGTCCGCATTGAAACCCGCTGACGCGGAGTCGTCACTTTCGGCCAAGGGCGGGCGGCCCTCGAAGCCCAATGGTGCCTGCTCCGCCCAATACTCTCCCTTGGCCATGTCGAGCACGAGGCGGTGAACGCGGCCGGAGAGTACCGCGGAGTCGTAGGTCGCCCTGATGTTCGTGGTGAAATCGCGAAGCGCCATGCTCATCTGCGAACCGACCGTGAGCCCGAGGTTGGGCAGGATGGCCGAACTGATGGCCGCGATGATGGAGAGGACGACGAGGACCTCGATGAGCGAGAATCCGCCCGCGTTTGCTCTCCGTTCGCTCGTCATGGCGTTACTGCGCCGTGGTTCCGGTTTCGCCAGCGGCGCTCTCCACCTGGCGACCGCCGATGAAGACGAGGTCGTCCTCGGTACCTACCTGACCATCGAGGCCGGGAGAAGTGAGCTTCGCTCCGCGACTCGTCAGCTCGAATTCGAAACCGTTGCCCCAGTCGTCTTTCAGGTCTTCCTCGGAGCCGTAAGGGCCGCCCCACTTGCCGGTGCCAGGGTTATTCGTGAGCACTCCGAGGCCCTCGGCAGTGGAAGGCATCTTGCCCACATCGCTCTGGTACTTGAGGAGGTTCTGTTGGACCTGCCCTGCCTTCACCGCGGTGGCCTTCACCTTGGCCTTCTCGGCGCCGCCCCCGATATTGCCGATGAGAACGGCGATGAGTGTGCCGAGGATCCCGAGCACGATGATGATTTCGATGAGCGAGAAGCCGGCTTCGTTGCCGAGGCGAGTCGACGGAGCGAGCCGGGGGGCGAGCGAGTCGTCGAGTCGGGAGCGGGCCGAAGGCACGCGGAGCTGCGCGAAGGCGCGGAAGGACCTAAGCGTTTTGGAGGTATCGGACATGCCGGATCCCTTTCGAGGTGGGAAGGAGTCTAGTTTCTTAACTGACAATGTAGCGCATCTCATTCCAAGACTGAAGTGCTCGAATCTGTGCCAGGGCGAGGCGGGCTTTGCCGCCGTAAGGGGCGTCCCCGTCGACGAGCTGCGACTTGAGGAGCAGTTCCCGATGGGGAGGAAGGCAAGTACACAAGGTGGCGCCCAACAACGACACAGCGTCGATTCGTCACTTCAGTGAGTTCATGGCCTGCATCATGGGTCCCAACACGCTCATAACGATGAGGAGCACCAGGCCCGCCATAAAGATCATCATGAAGGGTTCGATGATCTTGGTGGTGGACGAAATCTTGTGCTCAACCTCCTCGTCGTAAGCTTCCGCGATATTGCCGAGCATCTCCTCGAGCTTGCCGGTTTTCTCGCCCGTGCGCATCATATGGATGACCATGACGGGGAAGTGCCCCGACTTCTCCAGGGCCGCGGCCAATTTCTCGCCATCCTGCACCCGCTTGAGGGCGTCGTCGATGCACTCCTCGAGGAGGGCGTTCCCCACCACGTTGCGGGTGAGCTGGAGACCCTCGACGATGCGCACCCCCGAGGAGAGGACCGTGGAGAGGGTCTTGGCAAAACGCGAGACTGCCACCCGCTGCACCACGTCGCCAATGACCGGCGCGGTGTAAAGGAACTTATCGACCTTGTAGCGCCCCTTGGGGGTCTTCTGCCACGCCAAGAACGCGACGACGAGTGCGCCCAGGAAGCCAAGGCTCACGTGCCAGTACTGCTGCATCCAAGCCGATACGTTGTTGAGCATGATGGAATACCAGGGCAACGTCACCTTGAGTGAGGCGAAGGCCTTGGTTATCTTGGGCAACACGTTGACGAACAGGAATATGGTGACACCCATGGCCACCACTATCATGATTGCCGGATACGTGAGCGCGCCCACCACCTTGCGCTTGATGGCGATTTGCCAGCTCATGAACTCCGAGAGGCGACGCAGCACGATGGGCAACGCGCCGGCCTTCTCGGCGGCGGCAATCATGTTGGTGTAGATGGCCGGGAACACCTTTGGGAATTCGCGGTGCGCGTCGGAAAGGCTCTTGCCCTCGGACACCAGCTCGCGAATCTTTTGGTAGACGCTGCGCAGCTCCTTGTTCTCGACCTGCTCGGAGATGGCCTTCAGGGCCTCGGAAATGTCCACCGCCGAGCGCACCAGGATGGCGAACTGTTTTGTGGCGATGGAGATGTCCTCCACCTTGGGCGGCTGGCGCGAGAGCTTCTCGAAAAGAGATCCGCCGCCCTGGGCCGTTTTCTGCCCTTTGGAATCGAGCGTGATTTCCATGACGTAAACGTTCTGCTTGCGCAGCTTGAGCTTGGCGTCTTTGATCGAATCGGCTTCGACGCTCGCCTTGACCTTCTTGCCCGTGGCGGCAGCTTGCCCCACGTAGTTAAACATCGGCATCGTTCAACACCTCACAGTGCGAGCCATGGGCGTCATTCCACGTTTTCCATTTGGGTGGCGTAGAGCGCCTCCTCGAGCGAGGATTCGCCCGAGAGCACCCGTTCGGCCGCGGAGTCGCGAAGCGTGGTCATGCCCCGCGATATGGCGAGCTTGCGGAGCCCGGATCCGTCGACGCTCTTGAGGATGTAGTTCTTCACCGCATCATCGAAAATGAGCAACTCGTAGATTCCCATTCGGCCCGAGTAACCCGATTGCCGGCAGGCGGAACATCCGCTCGGGCGCGCCTTATAGAGTTTACGCCCCGCTGCGCGGTCGAAGTTGATGCCCATGAGTCCGAGCTCCTCCGCCGTGTAGTTGGTCTGCTCACGGCAGGTGAGGCAAAGGCGACGCATGAGGCGCACAGCGAGCACCCCGTTGACGGTGGTCGTGATTTGGAAGGCTTCCACGCCGAGGTCGGTGAGCCGCGTAACAGATGAGGCCGTGTCGTTGGTGTGAAGCGTGGAGAGCACGAGGTGGCCAGTCATTGCGGCCTGCACGGCTATCTGGGCCGTCTCGGCATCGCGGATTTCACCGATGAGGACGACGTCGGGGTCCTGGCGCAGGATGGAGCGCAAGCCAGCCGCGAACGTGAGGCCCGCCTTCTCGTTCACCTCGACTTGACCCACCCCGGGGAGCGCGACTTCTACCGGGTCCTCCACCGTGATGATGTTGATGTCGGGTTTGTTGATGTACATGAGCGAACTGGCCAGCATGGAGGTCTTACCGGAACCCGTGGGGCCAGTTACGAGGATGATGCCGTGCTTGGAGTGCAGGACGTGCTCGTAGCTGTGACGCAGCTTCTCGGGCAAACCCATCTTGTCGAGATCGCGCACGCCCGCCGACTTGTCGAGGATACGCATCACCACGCGCTCGCCGAACTTCGTGGGCAAGGTGGAGGCGCGGATGTCGCACTCTCGGCCACCCACCTTGAGCGAGATTCGTCCATCCTGCGGGATGCGGCTCTCGGCGATGTTTAGTTTGCCGAGGATCTTGAGGCGGGTGATGATCGAGCTCTGGTACTTTTTCGCGATGGTCCGCACCTCGCGCAGACGACCGTCGATGCGGAAACGCACGACGACACGATCCTCGAAGCACTCGATGTGGATATCGGAGGCCTTCTCGGAAATGGCGCGGCGGATAATGGTAGAGACCTCCTTGCGGACGGGAGCCTCCTCAACGTCGTGCAGGAGGTCGTAGGCCTCGTCGAGGCCGTCGAGATCGTCCTCCTCATTGGAGCCCAGGCCTCCGCCGCCTTGCTCGTTGCCCATGTCCTGCCGCTCGAAGACGCTGTTGATGGCGGCCTCGATGACGTGCTTGGGGCACACGACACGGTAGATGTTCGTGCCGAGGATAAGCCGCAGATCGTCGACCGCGGCCACCCCGAGGGGATCGTTGACGGCTACCGTCACACCCAGTTCGTCGCGCGAGACGGGAACGACGAGGTGCTGCGTACAGAAAGAAATCGAGAGGTCGCGCACGAGCTCGGGATCGATATCGCCATAGGGCAGAGCCTCGAGGTAGGGCAACTCGAGCTGAATGGCGAGGCTCTGCAGGAGCTCGTTCTGCTCGATGACCTCCGAATCCACGAGGATCTTTCCGACCTTGTCACCTTTGACCTGCTGTTGGCGCAGGGCCTCGCGCAACTGTTCCTCGGTGATCTTCTTGCGCTCTACTAGGATCTCGCCCAAGGACTTGCGACCGAACTTGGTCGTGCTGGCGAGCCCATCGACGTCGTACGCGAGGGGGTCGGCGTCGCCGGCCTCGCCCGCGAACGGGCTCAGCATTCCCTTGGATCCCATGCCCTGGTCGAGGACCGACAGGATCTTCTCGACATTGCCGGGAGCGTCTTTTTTCTGCTGCATGAGCGTCACCTCGGGGACGGCACCGCGCGGGACGCGCGAGCACTTCTGGGGATTGTGTATCTCAATTCTCGATGGGCGGAGGCGGAGGCGGGGGAATGGAATCGCCGCCCGGGGGCGGGGGCGCCTCGCCACCCGAGAACGCTGGGGTTCCGCCGCCCCCTCCACCACTGGTACCAGGCACCACGATGGGGTTGGGATCCTCGGAAGGAAGCACGACGTTGTTCCCCGCGGAGTCGCCGGATTGCGTTCCGGCGCCAACATTAGCCCCACCTACCGGGGTCGCCTCGGGGGTTGGGCGTGGCGGCGGCGCCTTGCCATCCTCCATCTTGGGCATGCGGTTGAACACGGGCTTCTTGCGGAAGTCCTGCCCATAGAACGCCTGCAGGAACTCGTCGCGGGCCTTGACCTTCTGCTCGTAAATGCGCTGGAGGTCGGAGGAGTCCCGCACCACGTGGGGAGTGATGAAGAACATCAGGTTGGTCTTGCTCTTGCTGTTCGAGCTGTTACGGAACAACCACCCGATGATCGGGATGTCGCCGAGCAATGGTACTTTGGACTTGCCGTCGATTTCGGTGTCGCGCTGCAGACCGGAGATAACGATGGTCTGGGAGTTCTCCGCGGTGATCTTCGTGGTGAAGGACCGTTTGTTGGTCTGCGTCGGACGGCCGTCGTCGGAACGCGTCCCGAAGCTCTCCGCCTTGATGGCAAGGTCCATGTTCACGAAGTTGGCCTTGCTCACCTGCGGCTTGAGCTTGAGCGAGAGCGTGGCGTCGAGGGGCTCGATTTTCTGCGAACGGAACTTGGTGGTGGGGTCCTCCTGCGTGGTGAGCAGGTTGTAACGTTCCGTGGCGTCGAAGACCGCTTCCTCGTTGTCGGCCACCAAGAGCGAGGGAGTCTGGAGGACGTTGGAGTTCTCGTCGGTCTTGAGCGCGAAAAGGAACGCTCCCGGCGAGATGTCGACGCCGCCGATGTTGATTGACTTGCTCGAGAGCACGCCGATGACGGCCTGTGAGGGGATGGCGTTGATGAGCCCCACCTTCTGGCTGTCGTTGAGGTTCTGCTGCTGCACGGCGAAAGGCGCCATACCGCCGGGCTTCCAGCCAAACGGCATGCGGACGTTGCCGTTGGCGCCAGTGGCGCCCGCGAGGAAACTCGTGGCCAGCGAGAGCTGGTTGCCGATGTTCACATCGATGATATCCGCCTCGACGTAGACCTGGTCGCGCCGGCGGTCGAGCTGGCGGATGATTGTCTCAATTTCATTGAAAGCAGCTTTTGAACCCTGGATGATGAGGCCATTGGTGGCCTTGTCGGCGGTGATTTTCGTTCCGCCGAGGTCGGCCACGGCACCGGGTTGGGACTGCCCTGGCTGGGGAGGCACCCCGCCGGGATTGAACGGGCGCCTGGCCGCGTTCCTATTGCTAGACGCTCCCTGGGCCAACGACTGGAGGGTCGCCGCGAGCTTCTCGGCGTCGGCGTAATCGAGGGGACGCACGTGGATCTGCGTTTGACTTCCCGCGTCGTCGAGGGGTTTGTCGAGACGGGCGATAAGGCGCGCCACATCGTCGAGGCCGCGCGGCGGGCCAATGAGGATGAGCGAGTTGGTGCGCTCGTCGATGATCACCTTCTGGAGGTAGAGATTCCCTCCGCGACCACTCGCTCCGAAGACGTCCTGCACCTTCTTGCCGATGTCGCTGGCGTCGGTGTGCTTCACCGGAATGATGGCCACCTGGGGCTGGTTGGCCTTCACATCGAGCAATTTGATGATTTCGAGCAGGCGACGGATTTTGTGTCCGGTGTCGCTCACGATGAGGGAGTTGGTGGTTTGGAATGGCACCGGGTTCGACTCGCGCAAGATGGCGCGCAACTGGTTGGCCACCGTCTGAGCGTCGATGTATTGCAGCGGTATGATCTGGGTGATGATCTCGTCAGTCATCGGAGCCCAGCTCGAACCGTAGAAGGTCTTGATGTTCGAACTCGTGGCTTGCCGCGTTGAGACGATCTTGACGGCCTTGCCCGTGTCGACGGTGGTGTAGCCAGCGACGTTGAGGGCCGAGAGGAAGGCCTGGTATGCCTCTTCCTTCGTTACTTGCTGGGGCGAAATGATACTCACCTTCGCCGACGAGGAGACACCCTGGCCGAGGATGAAGTTCTTGCCCGTCCACTGCGAGACGGCCTTGATGATGTCGCGAAGCGAGGTCGCTTCGGGGAAGTCGATGGAAACGAGTTCCTGACCCGGCGGCACGCGGCGCGAAGGAGCGGCGGCTGGTCGCGGGGTCGCGGGCGCCGACGGCGGAGAGCTGGAATCCGGCGGAGGCGGAGGCTCGACGTCAGCGCCACCGAAGTCGGGTTCCTCCTGTGGCGGAGGAGCGAAGTCGTTGAATTCGTCACCCCCCTCCTCGGGCGGGGGCGGGGGAGGCGGCGGTGGGGGAGGAACGTCCTGCGCGAACGCCACCTGCGGCATGAGAGGAAGCGCTCCGCCCGCGACTTGCAGGAGGGTCCCGAACGCGGTGAGGGAAGCGATCCTGGCGGCTACGGACTTCATCTTTTCGTTCCTCATCGATTGCCTCTTTACGCCCATGACTTCAGCTTCGCTCGCAGCTGCTCGCTCCGGACGTTCGGGCTCACTCGGCCCCCGCCTCGTAACGCCCATCACTTCAGCTCCGCTCGCAGCTGCTCGCTCCGGACGTTCGGGCTCACTCGGCCCCCGCCTCGTTACGCCCATCACTTCACCCTCACTTTGCGCACCATGGGCTCGCCCATGCGGTTAAGGTTCACAGTAATCTCGCGCTCCTCTTGGAGCGCCTGGTAGAGCTTAAAACCCTGGGACGCATCACGCAGGCTCACGCCGTTGACTTCGGTGATGACGTCGCCATTCTGCAGCTTCATCCGCTCGAAAAGCGACCCGGAGGTGATGGCAATGATCTTGAACCCGGCCGTCTTGCCCGAGGGTTCGATCTCTGGGATAAGCTTGGCGGAGTTGAGGATATTGGCGTAGCCTGGGCCAATTTCCTGCTGGACGAACGCGGAGTCGAAGTCGAGGTTCTCGACGTTCTCGGGGCGCACGGAACCCGGCGCCGCCGGGGCTCCTCCCGCGGACGCACCGTCACCAGGGCGCTTCTCGTCGGCGAAGCCCTTGAGAGCTACGCAGATCTTCTGGTCGCCCTTGCGGAACTCGACGCTCCCACGGAAGACCTTGTGAATCTCGTAATCCTCGTTCTCGATGATGACGTCGCCATGCTTGTAGGTGTCGTTCTCGGAGATCTTGGGATCCCGCACCGACACGAAGCTCGTAAGGGGATCGCCCGTGAAAATGGTTCCCACGACCTCCACCGGCATTTTCTCCTCGGTGCAAGGGATCGAGTCGAAGTCGAGATCCTTGGTCTTCGTCACGCCGCCTTCCGACGCCTCCCCTTCGGGCGCGAGCTTGCCTTCCGAGTTGAACACGTTGCGCTCGAGGATGTGCTTGCGCAATTCCGTGCCGGAGGGCCCGCCGTCGGAGGCCACCATGGGAACGGACATGGCGTCCTCCCCCTTCGCTTTCTCGGCCTTCCGCGCGTTTATGGCGTAGTTGAGGGCGGAGTTCGCCGCGAAGGTGCTCACGCTGCTCGCGGCGACGAACGCCACGGCGAGGATGAGCGCGCTGGTGCGGATGAGCCTCCAGTCGAACTTGCGCAGCACGGGCTGCGCCTTGAACTGGAACCAGGCCGAGAAACCCGTCAGCAGGGCAATGGCCTTGCCCTCGAAGGCCGAGGGAGTGGCATCGGCGCGGGAGCCTCGCGACGCGGGACGCGCGAGCATCCCGCCATCAGGCGAGCCTTTGGCCTTGCGCCGCGCGAGCTTGGCCTTGAGCGTGTCGAGCATGTGTGCGAGCTTGGCGGCCATTTTCACTTCACCTGCACGTCGAGTGTGGAGGTCTGGCCGTTGCGCTTCATGCGCACTTCGAGCTTGCCTTCGTTCCGCATAGCGTTGAGCGTCTGTATCGCGCGCGCGGCATCGTTGAGTTCGATTCCGTTGATGGCCTCTATGATGTCCCCGTCCATGAGTCCCATCTTCTCGTAGACGGAGTCGGGCCTTATGCGCGTAAGGACGAAGCCCTTGACTTCCCCATTGACCGTGTTTGGCGATGCCTTCGCATCTTGCAGGGTCTTTGCGAAATCCACGGTAATGGCTTTCTCCATCCAGCGCCTGTCGGCCACGATGCGGGAGTCGGTCCTTTCGAAGCCCTCCTCACGGAACGTTACCGCGCCTTCGCCCGGGAGGACGGCGGGCTTGGCGAGGCGCTTCTTCTCTCCCGCGACGCGGCGCTTGGGCGCCTCGGGCTGCTCGAGGTCGAGGAACTCGCGACAATTGTTCCTCTCGAAGAAAACCTGATCGCGGGTTATGTCGCCTATTTTAGCATCTCCCGGAACAGGCTCGCCATTCATGAAGGTGTCGGCCTGGCGCGTAGTGGTCGACTCGAGCACCACGATGGAAGCCGCGGCGGATCCTCCGAAAATGACGCCCGTGAACTTGAGCGGCAGCTCCGACTTCTTCACTTCGCAGCCGCTGTCGCTCTTCTCGTCGGCGGGCACGCCCTCGCTGTTGAAGATGTTCCGGGAGACGATGGTCTTGAACTCGCCCTCGGTGGGCCGGTCGGAGACGAACACCGTAGGCTCCTGGGGGCCGAGGTCCGAGGGGCTGAAAGGGGCGGGCTTGGGCATGAACGTGTGCACGGCCACGAGGCCGATGGCCGACGCGACCACGAATCCTGACAGGAAGGCGACGAACCACGGAGCCATCTTCTCCGCCGTGGGCACGGTGAAGTTGCTCAGATCCGGTTTGTGGGCCCCGGACAAGAGCCCGGAGATCTTCTTAACGAGTTTCATGCCACCCCGACCACGGACACGGCTGCCGAAGGAACCAAAGGGAACGGGAACTGCGGGAGCAAGCGTTTCACGCGTCCATCTTGCCACGACCGCGGGCTCGGCGGGCGGCCGAGGCATAGCGTTTCTGACGGGCTGCAGGAAGTAACATCCCGTAAGTCGGGGGGCAAGTGCACGTCTAACGCGCTAGCGGGTCCGAACGGCCACGAAACTGACATCGTCCTCGAGCGCTTTGCCCTCCCCGAAGAACTTCGTGACCTCCTTGAGGAGCTCATCGACGAACTCGGAGCAGGGTCGGGCAGCGTTCGCCTCGAGGTAACGGCGGAGGCGTCGCTTCCCGTAAGGTTCGTCGTCCTCGTTCTTGTTCTCAATGAGTCCGTCCGTGTAGAAGAACACGAATTCGTCGCCCATGAGCGGCACCTCGTGCGTCTCGAAGCTCTCGCCCTCGGTGTTCCCAAGACGGTTCCCCCCCGCAACGAGAGGCTCGAGCTTTCCGCCCGCCCTCAAAATGAGCGGAAAATTGTGCCCCGCGTTAGCGTAACGCAGCACCTTGCGGCGGAAGTCGAAGACGCACGCGAAGCATGTCATGTAATAACTGACGTTTCCGGATGCCATAGACGCGAGCACCGAGTCGAACCCCGCAAGGATTTCCTCAACGTCGAGCTCCTCGCCCGCGAGCAGCGCTTGCTTCACGGAAACGTAGTAGCCCGAAACGGCCGCGGTCACCATGGCGGAGGCCGTCCCGTGACCGGTGACATCCCCTATGAATAGGTAGAACTGGTCGGGCAGGGAGATCGTATTCCACCAGTCCCCTCCGCAGAACGCGGCGGGGACCGCGGTCCCATGCACTTCAACCCGATCATGCACAGGCGCGATTTGGGGCAGGAAGGTCTTTTGGACCAATTGGCTCGTGGCGAGCTCGAGCTCCATGGTACGCCGTTGCCCCTCGGTGGCGGCAATCTCGTTCTTGATTTGATCGTAACGCTTGGAGAGGTCGGCGTTGGCTCGACCTAGCTCCTGGTTGCTGCGGTTGAGCTGGTTCACTAGTCGAGCCGTTTCCGACTGGTCCTTCGCGATGAGCGTGTAACCCAAGAGCTGTCCGGCGGCGCTCTCCACCTTCACGCCATTGAGGGAAAAGGGAAGGATCTCGCCGTCGCTCGCTTGAAGGTGCGCCTCCATGTCACGCACCACGCCAGAGGTGGCAAACTGGATTTCCAGCTCCAAGTAGGCGTCCACGAGGTGCTCGTCGTGAGGAAAAAGTTTGCGGACGTGATGCCCCACGAGTTCCGCGGCCTGATAGCGCGTCGTCTCGCAGGCGGATCGGTTGGCCTTGATGACGACGCCATCCGGGGAGAGCAGGAACATCATCTCAAACATGTTGTCGACGACCTGGTCGACGAAACGCTGGTGCTCGAGGATGCCCCGCGCCACATGGAGGAGCTGCTGCTGCGCCTCCGAAGTGAAGCTCTCGCGTCGTTCCTCAGGCAGGAGGTCGAGCCGTTGGTGGGCCACGAGCTGGATGGTGTGGAACAGGCGCTCGAGGGGCAACCCCAGTTCCTGCCTCACCAGCGCTCGCAAACGTTCCACGATGCGCACAGAACGGTAAAGGAACCCGCCTGAGAGGCACACCGCGACCGCCGCGGCCACGAGCGCCGCGTTGCGTGAGGGCAGCGTCAAAGCGGCGAACGCGGCCGCCGCCACCGGGACTGCCACCAGGAAGGCGCTCACGACGAGCTTGGAGAGGAGGCGCCCCAAGCCCGAGAAGACGACTTCGAGCGAAGGCGCGGCATCAGCCTGTGCGGCCTGTGCGGCCTGTGCGGCCTGTGCAGGCGGAGCCGCGCCCTCCGCGGTTTGGTGCGTCGGCATAGATGTGTTCCTAATCAAGGATGATCCCCATCAACGTACCACGAGCCGCCCCCCGGTCGGCAAATCCGACCGCCCGCGTCAGGTTGCCGTCGCGTAAACAGGCGGCGGGTGCGCGCCGATAGGAGCATGATTGTCGGAGCCGGGTGCCCGTGCGCCCCGGTGACGCCGACCAAATCCCCCGAGGAAGGTGCGGAAGATGGATGAAGTGAAACTCAAACCCTTGCCCCTCGTGGCGCTCACCGTCGGTGGCATGCTTGCCCTCGCTTTCGTGGGCCTCGTATTCACCGATTGGAAGACGCTGCTGCTCACCTCGGTGGTGCTGCTCGCGCTGCAGGCCGTCTGGTCGCTCGTGTCGTTGCACGGCGCACAGGAGCGCGTGGGCGCTGAGCTCGAGCGGCTCGCCGAGAACGCGGCAGAGCGCCTGCGCAAAGAAACAGTGGAGGAATGGCAGGCCAAGCTCGCCCAGTCGCAAGCGGATCTCGCCCGACGAGATGAGGATCTTGCCCGTGTACGTGAAGATCTTCGCAAGGCCGAGCACTCCGCGCGGACGGCCGAGCACGCCGCGCTGACGGCCGAACAGGCAGCGCGCCAGGCGCGCGAATCCCTCACCAGCGGCGAGTCCTCGGAGGAAAACCGCGCGCGTGCCCTCAGTGGCGAGGTCGCATCGCTGAGCGCGCGCCTTGAGGAGGCCGAGCGATTGGCGGTGGAGGCTCGTCAAGGGCGCGAGGCCTCCGAATCAAATGCGCGACAAGCGACAGAGAAGGCCGAGAGGGCGGAGCAAGCCATCGCGGCGGCCCACGAAAAGGCCGAGAAGGCGGAGCAAGCTATCGCGGCGGCCCACGAAAAGGCCGAGAAGGCGGAGCAAGCCATCGCAGCGGCCCACGAGAAGGCAGAGCAAGCCATCGCGGCGGCCCGCGAGGAGGCCGAACGTGCGATGACGCAATCCTCCCAATCCATACAGGATCAGACGCCGCCTCCGACGTCGACGTCCGTGCCCAAAGGGAACGACGATTCCACCCGATCCTTCGAGGACGGCCGTGTGGTCATCGAGTTGCGCCACAAGTTGCGCATGGCCGAAGACGCCGTTCATCGACGCGCCGAAGCGGTTCGTAAGGAATACGAAGTGCGCCTGGCCTCGTCGCAGCAGAACGCGGAATTCTGGAAGCTCGAGTGCGAGTCCTCCAGCCGCAAGCTTGCATCGCTGCAAGGCGATGCCGAATCGCGCCTGCGCACCTGGGAAGGACGCGCGAAGGTCGGCGAGGACAAAGTCTTCGAGCTTCAGAACCGCGTCTCGCGCCTGCAGCGCGAGTTCTCACGGGGAGAATTGAGCGCGGCCGAGCAGACCCGCATTCTCGAGGAAATCGTGAGCCTGGTTCCGGACATCACCAGCCAGCTCCACAATGTGACCCACCAAACCGAGCGTTCGGCCATCGAGATAGGCGACAAGGTCCGCTTCATTTACGAGAAGGCCCAGGAACACCTCCTCGAATCCAACGAGATTTCAAGCCAGTTCAAGGGCGGAGGCCCGCGCGGCGGAAACACATCGCTCTCCGAGGTCATCCAGACTTCGCTCTCGCTCCTGCGAGAGATGATCGAGATGCTCGAGGAGAACTCGCGCCTCAACACGGAATACTCCACGGCCATCGACACGATTCTCGTGAACACCGCCGAGATCAACAAGATAAGCGACGAGATCCAGTACATCTCCGACCAGACCAACCTCCTCGCACTCAACGCCGCCATCGAGGCGGCCCGCGCAGGCGAGCACGGCCGGGGGTTCTCGGTGGTGGCCGAGGAGGTGCGCAAACTCTCCGATCGCACGAGCCTCGCGTCGAACAACATCATCCAGATAGTCGGCAAGGTGAACTCAAGCGTCCGCGACATAAGCCGCAGCCTGCTCGAGAACATCAAGAAGACCACCGACAAGAAGGACCACGTCGATCGGGCGGTGGGCGACCTCGTGCGCACGGCGGAAGAGAGCACGGAAGTGTTCACCAAGCTCATCGCCAATGCCGTGGCGAGTTCCGAATCCGTCGCGAAGAATATCGACCAAATCATCCTGTCGCTCCAGTTCCAGGACATCACCAAGCAGCAGATCGACCAAGCCTTGCGTCCACTCGATCGCATCAAGTCGAACACCATGGGCCTCATCGAGAAGGTGGCCCGCGGTGCAGGTCCGGGCGGGGGAGGCTCCGTGCCAGGGGAAGGAAACGAACGTTCGGGAACCACCCACGAGCACCGCGAGCGCTCCGTGTCGCCGGCGGGCGCCGCCCCCGTCTCGGTCTCTGCCTCCACTCAGGCAGCCGCCCCCGTGGCACCCCCGCTCGTGGCGCATGGTGAAATCGCCTTCCTAGACACGCCGGCCACCGCCCCGTCTAAGGTAACAAACACGGCTCCGAACCAAGCCTCAAAAGCGCCGACGGAACCACCGGCCGCCGCGATACCAGCGGGCAAGGTCGCCCCTCCCGTGGCGGATCCTTCGGCAGACGCGGAGAGCATCGACAAGGGAGACGTCGTCTTCTTCTGAGGAACGCCGCCCACCTTTTAAAGGTAACAAACGGCCCCCGCTCCGATGAGAGCTGGGGCCGTTCCCTTTCAGTTACCTCTCGGTGCGTCCGCCCAAAAAACCCCCGAAGATGTCCTTGTCAAGATCCGGGGGGTATGTGAGAATCGGAACAGACCCTCTAAATATTGCAGCCAAGCGGGGAGCGAAATCTCCCTGGTACCGAGCGGCGGCGGCTTTTCAAGGACGAAAAGCGGCCGCCGCTCGCGGGCGAATCGGGTTTGTGGCTTAGTCCGCAGGGAGCGGGGATGAGGAGTTTCACGTGAGCGTTTTGTCTGCGTTGATCGGTACGAGCACCGTCATTCGGCACGTCCAGCATCTTGTGGTGAAGGTGGCGGAAGCCGACGCGCCCGTGCTCATCACCGGCGAGGCCGGTACAGGCAAGGAGTTCGTGGCTCGCGCTGTTCACGAGAAGTCCGCCCGCGCCCCGGGGCCTTTCGTCGTCGTGAAGTGCGGCGCCGAGTCGGAGGAAGTGCTCGAGTCGGAACTCTTCGGTCACGAGAACGGCGCCATTCCCGGCGCGTCCATGGCGCGCGAGGGCCAACTTGTGAAGGCCGCCGGCGGAACCGTGTTCGTCGAGGAGGTCTCCAAGCTCTCCTCCAAGCTTCAGGTGGCGCTCATGCGTGCCCTGCAGGAGGGCGTAGTGCAGCCCTTGGGCGGCGACGAGACCCGTCCGGTGAACGTGCGCATCATCTGTTCAACCAGCGTGAACATCGACCTCGCCGTGCGCGAACGCGCGTTCCGCGAGGACCTCTACTACCGCCTCGCCGGTTGCGCGGTCTACATTCCGCCGCTGCGCGAGCGGCGCGAGGATATCCCACCGCTCGTTGAGCACTTCATACACAAGTACAACCAGGCCAAGGGCAAGAGCATCTTCGGAGTCTCTCCCGACGCCATGTCCGCTCTCCTCCAACACACCTGGTCGCACAACATCAGAGAGCTCGAGAACCTCATCGAGCGCATCGTCGTCCTCAAGAATGCGGGATCCATCGAGGTCTGCGATCTGCCCCCCCGCCTGCGCAACCTCGTGACCGACAATATCGACGCCTTCTACGAGCGCCAGCAGAACGCGCCCCAACGCGCGCTGCGCGAACCGCCACGCGGCAACCCCGCGCCCGCGAACGCCGCTCCCGCCCCCTACCCGCGCGCTCCCCATTCGCAGGGTTCACAGGGGCAGTCGGCCTCCTCCCTCTCCTATTCCGGCCGTGGCGGTCCTGGATCTCCCGGTAACTTCGCCGGATCTTACGGTGGGCAGGGCGCACCCTCTTACGGAGGCTCCCCCCCCCCTTCACCCACCTTCGACGAGTCGAGCGAAATAGATCAGTTCATCAAGAAGGACATCGATCTGGGCAGCGGCATCGACTTCTATCGCGTCGTAGAAGAGTTCGAAAACCGCCTGATCGCCGAAGCGCTGCGCCGCACCAACCACAACAAGAACCGCGCCGCGCAGCTGCTTTCCATGAACCGCACGACGCTCGTCGAGAAGCTCAAGAAGCGCGCGGCATCAAGCTCGGTCAAGGTGGAAACGGGGCGCGTGAAGCGCAATCCGGCTTTCACGATCTTCGACGGCTTGGGCAACGATCACCGCGACTACGAAGCTCTCGACTTCGTCCAGAAGGGAAGCGTGGATATCGGGGATCTCGACTAACCTCCTCGGAGGCGCTGTGCATGCGCACGATGTCGCGGCGGGCGCGTTTCCTCTTGTCGACGACCTCGCTCGTCCTCCTTGGCGCCCTGACGGGAGCTCCTTGGGGCTGCACGCGCGCTTCCCGACGGGCCACTCCCCCTCCCGACGCCGCCGCGGCTCCGGCTCCCGTGCGGGAAACGTACAGCGACAAAGCCATGGCCACGCTGTTTCCAGCCGCCCCCGACAAAGCCCGCGTCGATGCCGCCCTGCTCGATCTTTGGAACGCGCTCGCTCCGCACGGCTGCGGCGCCTGCCACGGCGCGCCGGGTGGTGATGGTTGGGGGCGCCATCAAATGCCCTACTGGCTGCAATGGAAGTCGCAGGCCGTAGCGCTTCTGGGCACGCTCGATCCGGGCGTGGCCAAAGTGAACCCGCGCGACATCAAGCTTTTCGCCCTCCTTTCCGGATCGCTCGGCACACCCATGCCACCTCCACGTGGCCTCGTGGTGCCCGCCGACACAGTCCTCCTCGAGGCTCTCGACACTTCATCCCCCGACGAACTTCCCGGCGCGCTTTCACGCATCGGTCGCACCACAGCGGACCTGCGCGCCGGCCTGGGCACCGAGATCGTCTACGCCAACGCCAAGGGAACATGCTTTGACAGGCGCAACACCGGCGCCGACCCCTGGGCCGAGTCGATCTGTTCCCCGTTCGAGGCCATCGCTGCCTTCGCTTCCACGTGGAAGGGCGACGCCGGCAAAAGCATCGCCGCATGGAACGCCGTCGCCAACCAAGCCGCTGGGGTGCCACACTACGACGCTCTCGAGGGCGTGGTCGACGACGAAAAGCCCGTCACGCTCACCGGGACCAAAGTGGTGGCCAGCGTTACGCGCGTGGGCGACGAGACGATCTACGGTCTGCCCGCGGGAGTCACCGTGAGTTTCTACGTCCAGCCCGCTCCCGACGATAGCCTCCTGGCCTTCACGCGGACCGACGGGCGCGTGGCGCTAGCACCGCAGGCGTTCTGGCTCGCGGATCCCGGTGACTCCACCAAGGGAGCCGATTTCTTCGCCGACGGAATGCGTTACGATCCCATCTTCAGCCCGGGCTTCGACTTCAAGCGCAAGCGCGGCTTCGTCATCGGCGCAGCTGGCGTCAAGGGCAGCGACGACAGCAAGAACTTCTACGTTTACCGTTCCACTGGAAAGCGGCTCGAGCGACTGCGCTTCACAAACCCCGTTGACGACATCGCGGGGTACCAAACCATCGCGCGCATCGATGACGCAACGAAAGTAAACGCCCGTTGGGCCAACCTCGTCGGCAAGTACGTCATCATGGGCAAGCGTTGGCGCTGGTTCGCAGTTGAGGAGGAACGCAACACCGCGGGCGAGACCACAGGGCTCAAGCGAACCACACCCTCCGGCACCGGCACGCTCGCACCCATATGCGCCACGCTGACCGGTGAACGCGGCGACCGGATCAAATCCTTCGATACCTCCGACTCCATGATCTCGCCCGATGGCCGTTGGCTCTCTCTGCGCCAGGGGTCGGGACTCACCCGCGCCCTCCTCATCGTCTCGACCAAGGACTGCGCCGTGATCCACGTGCCGAAAATTGCTGGCAAGCCCGTGTCCGCGGGGAAAGCCGCCTTCTCGCACGACGGCCGTTTCGTTGCTTTCCACGCCTTCGGCTCCGACGGCACCCAGGACGACCCCATGGCATTCCACAACATGGGTTTGCCCAAGAAGCACGCCGACAACGGGAAGGTCTCCAACATCTTCCTCTTTGACACGGACAACGGCCGCCTCGAGCAGGTTACTTTCCACGCACCGGGAGCCGCGTCGAGTTACGTGGCCCTTTTCCCGACCTTTAATGGCGACGCCACGCGCCTCTACTACCATCGACACGGAAAGGGAAAATCTGCCTCGGAGATCGTGGTGCGCGCGAATCCTTTGGAGGTGTTCCGTTGAAGCGTGCGGTGTGCGCCATAGCTTGCGGACTCGGGACGGTGACCGCACCCGGATTCGTCGATGCGACGATCGCCTCCAACGTTTCGAACGTTTCGAACATTTCGAACGTCTCGAACATATCGAACGTCTCGAGTGGCCCAGACCAATCACCGAGGCTATCAGCCCAAAACACCCCGTGGCACGCGCTCGATTCCCTGGTTCTTCTTCCGGCTCGAGTTCCTTCCCACCTGCCCTCCTTGGCCGACGTGCCGGCCCTCGCCGCTCTCCTGCCAGCCGCTCTCGCCCACGCCACAGGCCGCAGCGTGGGCAACGCACGTCCCACGCTACCGTCCGGCCACGTCCGCGCGCGCGGCCCCCTCGACGTCCACGACTCCGCGTGCCTGAGGGATCCCACGCGTTGGCGTCTCGTGGCTCTGCGCAACGACCCGTTCACGAGCCTCGTGTGGGGCGAAGCCGCGGTCTTGTTGGCGCGAGCCTTTCGCGATCCGACCCTCGCCGACGAATCCGTTCCCACCGTGCGACTGAGCTTCCAACCCTTTTGCGACATGAACTCACCGGACTCCGCCGACGCCGCCCTGCACGCCGTGTTCACGGCCTACGGCACCGGACGCGTCGGTCGTGCGCACGCCGTCGCCCACCGCACTGCGCGCGAGGCGGCTCGAGCCCTCCTGGGATCTCCCGGACCAGGATTCGCTCGCGCCGAAGAACGTTACCTTCGCTGGGTGAACGGTCCCCAAGTGCGCCGCGCCCGAGCGGAGTTCGTTCTCGCCATGCGTGCCTGGAAGGTCGCACGCGCCCATGCATCGGCTTCTGACGCGCGTCTTGCGTTGCCCCGGTACGAAGCGCACTTCGCCTCTTTGGCGGGCCCAGATGGGATACACCTCGAAGGCCCCGACGGGCGCCCCCTCACCCCCCTTTCGCACCCGGCCCTCGAACCCCTCGTCAGCGCCCCGTGGCGAGCCGACCCAACCTCCCTGCGTCTGCTCGGCTCAGCGCTCGCTCATGCGCGCGAGGACTCGCTCGTGGGCGTGCGCATCATGACCACGGGCTTTGGCCTCATGCACTGGTCCTTCAGCCAGCTCACCATGGACCCACATGGCGCGGCCGTGCCGGAGCCCGTGCGGGTTTACGCGCACGGACTCAGGGAAGGTCACAATGGGGAGCGAGAAGAAGCTACCACGCCGCGCGTCCTGCTCGACCTCGGATTCCACGACGTCGACACGCCCGACTACCATCCCGCCGCGGCCCGCTTGTCGGACGCCGAGCGCGCTCTCCTTGCTCGCCACAATCCTTTGGTCGACGTGCAGTCCGACGCGCGCACGGCCTGGAGGGTCGCGCGCGAGGAGCGAGCCCGTGCCGATCCGGGGCAGGCGCACGCGAGCGGACAGACCTGCTTCTCGTGCCACTTGGCGCAGGAACGCGCCACAATGGCGCTGCGCGTCTCCGCGCGCGGAGGCGCGCGCGAGTACGGCTACTTCTTCCGACACGCCGGATACGTCGGAGCGCAACCCTTTCTTACGCGGCGCGTCGTAGCCGAGGCCCGCAGGGTCGCGTGGCGATTGCAGAGGGAGGAGAGGAACCCATGAGCCATCGCCGAATCGACGCGACCTTCGCTGCCTTCGCGGCCTGCGCCGCCTTCGCTGCTTTCGCCGTCGCTTGCGCACTGGCCTTGTCCGGGTGCGCGGGGCCGACCTCGAGCGCAGGAGATCCCGAAACATCAACGCGTCTGGCCAGCGTCGATGCCCAAACCCTCGCGGCGCTGCGCAAGCAGATTCCACCGCCCCCCGATGATGCCATCCTCCTCACCCCAAACTTCCCCTTGAGAAACGGACCATGGGTCGTAAGGAAGGAGCGCTACGCATGGCTGCCTCCGGGAACGCGCCTAACGCTCAAAGGAAACACCTGGGTCGTGCCCGAAGGCACGCGTCTCTGGAAAGACTTCTACTACCGTGAACAAGGCATGTCCTCCGCCGTGCTCATCGAGCGTCGACTCCTCGTGAAAGTCCCCATCGCGGCCGCTCCCGATGGCTGGATGTTCCTCACGAGCTGGCGCTCGGGAGGAGTGGATCTCGACTCCCGACTCGGGACGGTGGTGCTCGAGTCGCCCCGCATCGGCGCTTTCGCTCTCGACCCTAGCCAGCCCTTGCCGGTAAACGACTACCCTTCGGAGGCTCGCATCTCCATCGCGGGCCGCGCGCGTTACGTTTTCCCGGGCAAGCGCAATTGCACGGTCTGCCATGGCGGAGCGGCAGCCTTCTATCCGCAGGCGAGAGGATCCCTTTCCAGCAGCACCTCGAGCGCTGCGGGCGCAACAAGCGATCAAGGGCGCGATCCCGTCCTCGCTTTTTCGCTACACCCGGCGGGAATGAATGCACGCACACGCGAAGCCCTGCAACAGCGGGGCTGGCTCGACGTGTCCGACGCTCAAGCCCTGACCAAAGAGACCACCTTTGGGCCCGAGGAACCCCTGCAGCACAAGTTCGTCGGCTCGCTGCGCAACAACTGCCTCTCGTGCCACAACGATGGCCCGCGAGCGCCAGGCCGATTGGGCGCCTTTCGCCTCGATCCAAACAAAGCGTACGGGCGTGCCGAGCTCCTCAAGCTCCTAGGGGTGCCGGGAGCGGCGGGAGCGCGGCTCGTCGACGTTTCCGCGCCCACTGCCTCCGAATTTTTGCGGCGCCTGCATGGCGATGGGCGAGCCCAGATGCCACCCCAGGAAGGGGGCGTGCCTGGCGTCGACGAGGAATTGGCCGACCTCTTTTCCTCGTGGATCCACACGCAGGCGGGAAGCCGAGCATACAAGCCCCGAAAAGGCGTCATCGAGTGCCCCGATGGCTTTGAGCGCCTCTCGATAGGCACCGCCGGCGCGCAGGTTTGCACCGACGGCATCAACCTGCTCGGCCCGTTCACCAAGGCCATGCGCGACGTGTGCCTCAAGGAGGGAGGCGGGAGCGAGGCGTGCGTTAAGGAAACATGGGAGTTTAAGTTCGGCCTCTCCATCCGCGGCGAGGGGGTTTGCCCCCAAGGGGCGAACTTCGACGCGTCCACAGGTTATTGCGTGGAGGGCACCGACGTGTTCGGGCCTTTCCCGGCATGGGTCCAACAACGATGCGTCGACGCGGTGAAGGGTGGCTCGGCCTGCCTCAAGAGTCGCTGGGCGCTTGCAGCCCTCAAGGCGTCGCTCTAGGCTCCGTGCGAAGTTCATAGAGCGCTATCCTCCCCGCCCTCCCCCGCAGGAATTTCCATGAAGAAATGGGCCCTCGTCGCCATCGTCCTCCTGTTCGTCGCCGCCTACGTCTTCCGGCGCTTTCGTAAGCGCCGCGAGGCGTTGCTCCTCCGAGAGCAATCTCGCGGAGTGACGTTCTCCGTCGAGGATCTCCTTGTGGGCGAAGGTGAGCAGGCGGTGGCCGGCAAGGTCGTGCACGTCCTCTACGTGGGCAAACTCCTCGACGGCCGCGTGTTCGACGCGAGCCGCGACCGCAGCGCACCCTTCGAGTTCATCCTGGGCGCGGGCC